>NZ_CP044352.1:1972500-2272500 GCF_011801475.1 Xylella fastidiosa | reverse complement strand
CACGCATGGGGTGTCACCTGCTGACATTCTCAACGGAGCATCGGTAGACGATGCTCGATCTAGGCCGACATCTGCTGCTGTCGCTGCACCTGTGTCTGCGCTTGCATCCTCTGCTGCGACGGGAGCTGTTAACCCGTTGCCTGGCGGGACCGTTTCGCCGGTTGCGGATGTGAAAACTACCCCGGCAGAAGACACCGCATTGGTGACGACGGCTCCCGTAGTGCCTGGCAATCTGTCGCGTATGCAGATGGCACCTGGTATGCGCTCCTTGGTCGTGGCGATTGATCCCGGTCACGGTGGCCAGGATTCTGGTGCGGTTGGGCCTACCGGTAAACTTGAGAAAAACGTGACGTTGGCGATTGGGCGTGAGCTGGCGCGTCAGATCAATGCTACTCCCGGGATGAAGGCTTACATGACGCGTGATAGCGATGTGTTTATTCCACTGCCCATGCGGGCGCAAAGAGCACGTGCGGCCAAGGCTGATATTTTTATTTCGATCCATGCCGATGCGGCTGATAATCGTGCTGCCACTGGTTCATCGGTCTATGTGCTGTCGACGAGGGGTGCTTCCTCACAGCGTGCGCGTTGGTTGGCGGATAAGGAAAACGCCGCCGATTTGGTCGGTGGGGTACGTTTGCAAAAGGCCGAGCCAACGTTGGCTAACGTGTTATTGGATTTGGCGCAGAGTGGTTATATGAAAGCCTCTGAAGATGCTGCCGATCATGTGCTGGGCAGCTTGAAGCGTGTCGCCAATAACCATAAGTCGGAGGTGGAACACGCGAATTTTGCGGTGCTGCGTACCTCAGATATGCCAGCGATGCTTGTCGAGACTGCTTTCATTTCCAATGCATATGAGGAACGGCGCTTGGTTGATCCCGCCTTCCAGCGCCAATTAGCTGCTGCAGTGTTGGAGGGAGTAATCACCTTTTTCACCAATCAGCCGCCTCCCGGTACGTTGTTCGCCTTGCGCGCACAAGCCGAGCCAGCCACGACTGGTGGCTCGGTGATCACCAGCACGCATTAAGTTGCTTGATGGTGATTTGTCGATTCTTAGAGTGAATGTCCGGGTGTCGTTGCTGCGTGTTTCCCGTGTGTCTGAGTGTTTGATCGTTTTAGATCTGATGGCTGTTGCCTGTCCGTTATCCTTGGAGAAGTGCTGATGCCAATCCGTCAGCTACCCGAGATTTTGATTAACCAGATTGCCGCCGGGGAGGTGGTTGAGCGTCCCGCCTCGGTGGTTAAAGAGTTGGTTGAGAATGCAATTGATGCCGGTGCGACGCGTGTGGACATTGAGTTGGAAGCAGCAGGGGTGCGCTTGATTCGCATCCGTGACAACGGCCACGGTATGGCTGCTCAGGAATTGCCGCTGGCAGTCTTGCGGCACGCTACCAGCAAGATTGCCTCATTGGATGATTTGGAAGCGGTCGCCACCCTGGGTTTCCGTGGTGAGGCACTGCCTTCGATTGCTTCGGTGAGTCGGTTTACCTTGATGTCGCGTCGTGCCACGGATGAACACGGTGCGGTATTGCAGATTGAGGGAGGTACGCTGGGCGAGGTGATCCCCCATGCGCATGCACCGGGGACCACCGTTGAGGTGCGTGAGTTGTTCTATAACGTGCCAGCGCGGCGTAAGTTCCTCCGTGCTGAGCGTACCGAGCTGGGGCATATTGAGGAATGGGCACGTTCTCTGGCGCTGGCGCATCCAGATTTAGAATTGCGTCTTTCACATAATGGCAAACTTTCGCGTCGCTATAAGCCGGGTGACTGGTATTCAGATGTGCGCTTGATCGAGATTTTGGGAGAAGATTTTGCGCATCAGGCATTGCGTGTAGATCACAGTGGCGCGGGGTTACGTCTGCATGGGTGCATTGTGCAGCCGCATTACTCGCGTTTGAATGCGGATCAGCAATATTTGTACGTCAATGGACGTCCAGTCCGTGATCGTAGTGTTGCTCACGCCGTCAAACAGGCTTACAGCGATGTGCTCTATCAGGGGCGACATCCGGCGTATGTGCTGTTTCTGGAGCTGGACCCGGCACGTGTGGACGTGAACGTACACCCGGCCAAACATGAGGTGCGTTTCCGTGATGCACGGCTCATCCATGATTTTGTCTACCGTACTGTTCAGGGCACGTTGGCACAGACGCGTGCGGGTACGCCGCCGTTGGCGGTGGGTGTGGGTGATGTGGAGGGGGAGGGTGCAAGGCCTCCTGGCCGTCATGCGGTGTCGTTTTCAGGGCGGCGTGGTGGTGCCTCGCATGTGCTGGGGAGCTACTCTGCCAGCACGGCTCCTCTGATGCAGGGTGTGCCAAGCGTGTCTGTGGCTGACGCGCCCGCAGCGTATGCAGCCCTGTATGCTGCGCCACCGACGCAGGTAATGGATGCAGTGCCACAGATGCAGACGGGGCTACCGCTGGCTGCTGGGGCGGGCGACGTACCGCCACTTGGCTATGCCATCGCACAGCTGCATGGCATTTATATCTTGGCTGAGTGTGCCGATGGGCTGATTGTGGTGGATATGCATGCGGCTCACGAGCGTATTGGTTACGAGCGCCTGAAGCGCGCCCATGATGGTATTGGGTTACGTACCCAGCCACTGTTGGTGCCGATGACGTTGATGGTTGCCGAGCGTGAGGCTGATGTTGCTGAGTGTGAAGCTGAGACGTTGGCCAATCTTGGCTTTGAAGTGACCCGCAGTGGTCCGGGTTCGTTACAGGTGCGTAGCATCCCGGCGTTGCTTTCCCAAGCGGAGCCAGAAATGTTACTGCGCGATGTGCTCAGCGATCTGAGTGAACATGGCCACACCCGGCGTGTGGCTGAGGCGCGTGATACGTTGCTTGCGACGATGGCTTGTCATGGTGCTGTGCGTGCTCACCGGCGCTTGAGCATTTCCGAGATGAACGCGTTGTTGCGTGATATGGAGGCTACGAGCGCTCAGGTCAATGTAATCACGGACGTCCTACCTGGGCGCGTTTTAGTTTGGCTGAGATCGATCGTTGGTTTCTTAGGGGGCGGTGATGCGGCGTGAATACCAATACGGGGCAGTATTGATATTGTTGGCTGTGGTCGCAGTGCTTTTCACGTTTTTCGCGTGGTGGCAGCGTGATCGCGATGTTGCCGGAACGCCGTTTGTCAGCATACGTGGGATATTCCAGGCCGATCATCGGGCTTGGTGTGAGCATCGGCGGCGTGAGCTGACTAAGCCTGATGGATGGATGAGTCTGATTGGTTTGCATTGGTTGGGGCCGAAGGCACATTACGTTGGTAGCAGTCCCGACAATGGCATTCGCCTAGCGATGGGGCCGCCTGACATGGGGATGATTGAGCGCGATGGTGATGTTGTTTGGTTCACTCCACACGCCGGAGTGCCGCTGACTGTCGATGGGCATCCGTTGCGTGGTCGTGTCCGTGTCTTCAGTGATGCTGATCTTGCGCCAACCACGATTGGTTTTGATGGTGGCAAGGGATGGTTGATGCTGATTCGGCGTGGGGATCGGTTGGCACTCAGGGTCAGGCACGCGGATGCACCGTCACGGTTGCACTTTACTGGGTTGGAGTATTGGCCGTCTGATCCAGAGTGGCGGATTTCAGCGCGCTATCTGCCCAATAAGGTTGGCGCTACGTTATCCATTTTTAACATTGTTGGGATGACTGCCAATGTGCCTAATGCGGGTGTCATTGCGTTCGAGCGTTTGGGCCGCACCTATCATCTGCAGGCGATACGTGCGGCTGGGAAAGCACTGTTTGTGATGTTTGCTGACCGTACCAGTGGTCACGGGAGCTATCCTGCCGGGCGCTTCTTGGAGGTGGATCCACCGGATAAACAGGGGCGTGTAGTGTTGGATTTCAATCGTGCTTACAACCCACCGTGTGCATTTACATTGTTTACCACCTGTTTACTCCCGCCCTCTGAGAATCGATTGAATCTGGCGGTGACCGCCGGTGAGAAGGCTTACCATGTGTCGAGAGTGTCGCCATGAATGCAGGGGCGTTGTATTTGAGTGTTTGAGACCTCTATTGGGTCTTGGTCGATTCTGTCCCAGGCTGGGTGAAGGGGCAAGTCCTCATCTGCCACCGCAGCGGCACACTTGTAATGAGTGATTGGTTGCTGCTTTGTCAGTCTTTCGGGGGTAGTGATGTTTCAGTATGGGCAGAGCGTTGTAGCGGATGCTCTCCGCTTCCTGGTCTTTGTCTGACTGAGCGCAACGGTGTATGCCGCTGTTTGGTGGGATGCGTTGGATTTGCCTGTTTTTAAGTGCGTGGTAGCGTCACGCCCGTCTGTCCTTGATATTTCCCGTTGCGGTCGCGGTAGGATGTTTCGCACACATCGTCGGGATCGGCTTGCAGGAACAACATCTGCGCTACACCCTCGTTCGCGTAGATGCGTGCGGGTAACGGGGTGGTGTTGCTGAATTCAAGGGTGACGTGTCCTTCCCACTCCGGCTCCAGTGGGGTCACATTGACGATGATTCCACAACGTGCGTAGGTGCTTTTCCCAAGACAGATCACCAGTACATTGCGTGGGATGCGGAAATACTCAATGGTACGTGCCAAGGCGAAGCTGTTCGGTGGGATGATGCAGACGTCTGATTCGACATCAATGAAGCTTCCATTATCGAATTGTTTTGGATCGACAATGGTTGAGTTGATATTGGTGAATATCTTGAATTCATGGGAACAGCGCACGTCGTAGCCGTAACTGGATGTGCCATAACTGACGATGCGTTGTCCTGTGGTGTTTTGTTTGATTTGACCGGGTTCAAACGGTGCAATCATGCCGTGTTGTTTGGCCATATGCCGGATCCAGCGGTCGCTTTTGATGCTCATGTGGAGTCCTTGGAAACAGTGGGCGTTTGGCCGTGCATTCTAACCGTGCTGAGTGATGTACGTGTCGGCTATAGGTTTACTTATCCGCCGGTGATAGTGTGCTGCTGCCATATTGAATCTGCCTATGCATATTCTTGATAGAAGTGTTAGTACGCTGATTTGACGCCGTCAACATGCTTCTTTCAAGGTATTGCCGATGTTTTTGGTGAATGTGTAACTCGTGAAAGTGTTGTTTTTGATATTGTTCTTGTGGTGTAGGGTGACACTGCAAACATTGATTATGGGTACTGATGTTCTGGTGAGAGGGGATGTGCTGCTTATCCTTCTTAAGGGAGTGAGCTTGAGAGCGCGCACAAGTGGTGTGAGCCATATGCCGGTAGCCGTTCTACAGTAAATATCCGGTGGCAGAGCAGTATTGAAAATCTAGCACTGGGGGATATGCACGGTGAGTTGAGTGCATGCATCACTAGGTTGTACGTGCTTGATGGTGCTCCCTGGGCATCTTTGACATGAATACTCACGAAAGAATCCGAATGCCATTGTCCTTTCTGGTAGCCCAGGGGGGATATCGAGTCAAGCTACGAGAGAAGCCCAACTCCGCCAAATGACATAGATCGCGACAGCAATTACGATCAACCCGAAAACCCGATTGAGCAGGTGTTTGCTTGCTGAAAGTCGGGTTGCTAGAAGTGTGCCTAGCCCTCCTCCTGTAATACCGCCTACGATGAATTCCATGGCAATCGTCCAGTTCACCAGGTCGTGGCGTGCATAGTTCAAGGTAGTGATGAGCCCAAAGCTGCCGACCGCGAGTAACGAGGAGCCAATGGCGTTGATAGTGGGCATCCTAGTCGCAAAAATGAGGGCGGGCACGATCAGAAAACCGCCACCAATCCCGAAGAAGCCCGATGCTGCACCCGTGAGTATTGCGACTGAGCTGGTTTTCATACACATCCGAAGTACAGTTTGGTGGTGCTCGGCACGAGGAGCAGTTGCACGCCCACGCAGCATCAGCAGACCCACCATGGCCATCAGCAAACCGAACAGCAATAGTAAACGCTGTCCATCAATCAGCATACCGATGCTTGAGCCAAGGAAGGCGCCCAACGTCCCGACCAGCGCAAAAATCACGGCGGATCGCCACCATACATGGCCCTTCCACGCATGGGCGATTAGATTGGCATAAGCGTTGACGGACACTGCGACTGCGCTTGTTCCGATGGCGATATGGGGGTTGGTCACACCCACGACATAAAGCAGGAGCGGTGTGGCAAGGATCGAGCCGCCGCCTCCGAGCAGACCGAGCGCGAAGCCGACGAGACCTCCCGAGCCAATGGTGACGATGAGAGATTGAATCGTCATGAGAGGCTCCTCACGACAATTCGATCATGGATGATCATGCCTGCCGCCATCGCTGCTACAAAGAGCAGAACTGACCCAAGTCCTGTAGACAGACTGGCGATTGCGGGGCCTGGGCAAAGGCCTGTTAATCCCCAGCCGGTTCCGAAAATTGCCGAGCCGAACACGATACGTCGATCAATCACTTTCTTTGAAGGTAAGTGGAAGCACTCGTCGAGCAAAGGCCGTTTCAGACGGCGTTGCAACGCCATCCCTGGGAAAGCCACAGCCAACGCACTGCCAAGCACGAAAAGGAGACTCGGATTCCAATGACCGCTGGCGACATTGAGAAAGCTCAGTACTCGAATCGGATTGATCATCTCCGACAATGCCAACCCAAAACCGAACAGGAGGCCCGCTGCCAGAGCTACAGTGAAACGGAGGGTGGAGTAAAAGTGTAGGTTCATTGATAGACTCCCATGAACGTGGCGGTGGCCATACCCGAGATGAGGAAAATGGCCGTAGCAACGATGGAACGGGGCGAATGTCGGGCAATGCCGACGATACCGTGCCCAGATGTGCAACCTGCGCCCATGCGAGTGCCCAAACCGACCAAAAGCCCAGCGACGATGATCGTCGGCCACGTTGCGGCCACCGTCACAGACGGAAAGCGGTCAAAGATCACTGTGAACAGCAATGGTCCAAGGACAAGCCCTACCACGAAAGGGATGTTCTGGGCAGGATTGCCGCCCTGGAGCAAGCGGCCGACAATGCCGCTGATACCAGCGATGCGTCCGTTGAGAAGAAGTAACATGACCGTCGAGAGACCGAGCAGTATGCCGCCGAGAATGGGGTACCAATATTCGCTCACGCCTGTTTCTCCTGTGTGCAGAAGATCGTATAGAGTGCGTTTACAAGCTGGGCGGCCTTCGCTTCTGTCAGACGGTAGAAAATCTGCTTAATATTGCGTCGCGTCTCGACGATGCCAGACTCGCGCAACACCCCGAGCTGTTGGGAAAGCGTCGGCTGCCCAATGCCGATCTGCTGTTCAAGTTCACCGACGGAGAATTCGCCCTCGACCAGTGTGCATACCAACATCAACCGTACCGGGTGCGACAGTGTCTTGAGCAGATTCGCTACTTCGTTGGCTCGCTTTTCCATGTCTTCACGGGTCATATGGGGAACCGTGTTATCTCGCATTTCGTTCACCATGCGGCACCTTCAAGTGCATTAAGCGGGAACTTGAGGTAGCGTCTGCCGTTTGCTTCCGGCTCCGGTAGCTGCCCGCCGAGCACATTGACCTGGAGTGCATGCAGGATCAGTTTTGGCATCGGTAGTGTCTTGTCACGTGCTTCGCGCAGTGCCACAAACGTTGTCTCGTCCACGCCTGCCAGATGTAAGTTGGCCTTTTTCTGTTCCCCGACGGTGCTTTCCCAGCGTGGGTGGCGTCCTGATGGCTGATAGTCATGGCCGGTGAATAGACGTGTTTCGTCGGGAAGCGAGAGAATCGCTTGGATGGAACTCCAGAGTGCTCGTGCGCTTCCGCCGGGAAAATCGGCGCGCGCGGTTCCCGAGTCGGGCATGAAGATCGTGTCGTGCACGAAGGCGGTATCACCGATGACATAGGTGACAGAAGCCAGCGTGTGGCCCGGTGAAAACATCACCCGTCCTTTGATGGAGCCCACATTGAAGACGTCCCCGTCGGCGAACAGATGATCCCATTGTGATCCATTCGTGCTTAGGGTCGGCAAGTTGTAGATCTCTCTCCACAGTCGCTGCACTTTCGTTACATGAGTGCCGATTGCGGTTGGTGCGCCGGTCCTTTGCTTCAGATACTGAGCGGCGGAGAAATGGTCAGCATGTGGGTGTGTGTCGAGGATCCATTCTACTGTCAATCCCTGCTGCTCGACATGGGCTAAAATGGCGTCAGCGTTTGTCGTTGCGGTAGCGCCGGATTTCTCGTCGAAATCTAACACCGGATCAATGATGGCGCATCGCTTCGTAGTCTGGTCGGTGACCACATACTGGATGCTTCCGGTTCGCGGATCGAAGAAGCCTGAAACGCGCGGAGTCTGGATGGCTTGACGTTTTAACCAGGTCACTGCGCGCCCAAGATCGAAACCGTGGGCGTGGCCGAGTGCCTCCACTTCATCGCGTTTCATGCGTCCGTCGATCACCTCACTCAGCGCGTAAAGCATCAAGGCGCGTGTCCCGCTTTTGCAATGGACCAGAACCGATCCCTCCGTCGTTGCTATCGCTCGCTGGAACGCCTGGATATCGGCCTCAGTGATGGACGTTCCGATCACCGGCACGAAATTGTAGGCAAGTCCAGCGCGACGTGCCGCCGCTTGCTCGGCGTCGTTGCCGGGCTGGTTTGGTTCTTCTCCGTCTGGCCGGAGGTTAATGATGCTGCGATAACCTCGACGAGCGAAGTTGATGAATTCGTCAGTATTCGGCTGTCCTGAGATGGCCAGTCGTTCGTTGATGTCTACTATTTTCATGGGACTCCTCCATAAATTACAATATACAATAATATATATTGAGTGGGCGGAAGTAGTCAAAGGTGTCGCAGACATCCTTGCAGAAAAAATCACACGCCGTGTTGCTTCCTTGGGCCCATGTCTCATTCCTTTGCGACTATCTCTGGAACGCATTTGATGATCCCATCGAACGTTTCAGATCAATCCGCGCTTACCGTTTCAATCCAAGCAACTTCAAGTTCCTGTAGCGAGTATTCATGTAGATATACCCACGGAACCCCACAGAGAAGGTTTTTGCCAAGTCCAGGCGTTCAAGTGTATGACGTGGCGCAGCGGCAAAGAGTGCTATGCAGTGTCTGGTGACTCATCTACTTGGATGTTGTTGTCATTCATTTCCGACGATTCCCAACACATGTTCGTATTGGGTATGGTTGCTCAAGAGAGTCTCAACCGGTGTATCCATCAATCTCTACGAGAAGATCATTGCGGCATATGGTGCCGTGCAATAGCAGGTGCGGAATTGCGCCCAGGCGTTCCTGCAGTGCGGTGGCAATGTGTGGCAAATCCATCTGTTCGCGCACGTAGACTTTTAATCGTGTTTTTAGGTCGAACTGTGTTGGTATTTTGGGGTGCTGTGCGTGCGCGTGACGGAGGAGCACATTGAAGTTTGCGAAGATTTCTTCTAGTTGTGCCAATGGGTCACCCGGGTGCATGGATTGATGGCCAACGATGGCCGCCGTGCCAGATAACAACAGTGGCATTGCGCTGTTGCGGGGTGGGAGCATTGCTCGTGCGAAGCTTGGAGGTTGTGGGCCGTAAGTCTTTGGGTAGCAGTAGGCGCTAATTTGACGGGGGTTTTCCAGTGGTGTGCCAGGGTGCGCCGAGGCCAACCAGTACACGTGAAGGATGCGGTGCCCGTTGGAGTAACCGATCGCTGTTGCAGCAGGCAGCTGCGCGGTCTTTAAGCCGCTGATGCCACGTGCGCGGCCAATGTTGAATTTGCGGTAGCGTTCGTTATCGCCAGTACCGATGGTGATTCCATCCACATAGTTCCAGATCCGTAATAAATGGGGAGTGCTGCTGCCAGCAACGAAATGTGTCAGGCGTGTGTAGAGTTCTTCACTACAGATATCGATGGGCTGTGTGTTCTCCTCCAGTGCAATCGTGCCAAATTGCAGTTGATCGTTACTTGCCCAGGCAATCCCATCTTTGCACCCGACCTGTGTCGGTGTGTTGCTGCGCCATACTTCCAATGAGGTGTTGCCGTATGGTTCCAAAGGCACGCGCACGTAGCGCGGGTCAGTAGCGTGAGGTGCATCGGCACCAAAACCAAACACTGCCAGTACGCAATGATCAGCCAGCAACATGGGTAGGGTTGCTCTGGGTACGTAGTCAATGTGTAACGTGGTAGTCAACGTTGCATTCATTAGATTGTGTGATGGTGGCGTCTTGCCGCTGCTGAATAGTGCCAGTAGCTATGTTGTTAGGTTGCTTCACACTTTTAATGTGAGCGTTACGTCTATTCCCAGGAAGCAGAAGCAGGACGGTTGCGGGGCAGCGTGTAGGAGCCGCGCCGATCAGCAACACATCCGAAGTTCCGACCTTGGCGATTTTTGACCGTGGAAAAGCGTAAATACAAGGTGTGATGGTGTGCGTCATCTTAGAGATGCAGCTTGAACAGAACGTAAAAGTGGCTGAATGCTCCCTTTGGAAAAGCGGTCGGGGGAGTTGCGCGTGACGTGCTGATGCCTGATCTTTGTGCACCGTTTATTGTTTGGGGCCTCTTCTAGATGTCTGTGCAAACTCCCGCTGAGTGCGAACTGGCTGAGTTAATTGTGGAAAGTCTCAATCTTGAGGATGTCCAGTCTGGGGAGATTGATCCGGAAGCGCCGTTGTTTAACACGGGGCTGGGCTTGGATTCGATTGACGCGTTGGAATTGGCTCTGGTGATTACCAAGCGTTATGGTTTCCAGATGCGTTCGGACAATGATGACAACCAACGTATCTTTGCTTCGCTGCGTGCGCTTTCAGATCATGTTCAAGCGCACAGAAGAACCTGAGTCAGTTTCAGAGACATCTGTCCCGACGTGGGTGCTCGGTGTGACCGTCCTGTTGGCGTTGGCTTATGTGTTGTTGGCCCACTGGGCCAATACGACGCATCGTTCATGGCTGGCGGTCCTGGCTTTTGTTGCTTTGGTGCTGATGGGGCTGGTCAAGCCAATCGCACGTGGCCGCATCTGGGCGTGTGGTGCCGCATTGCTGCTGTTGGTGGCCATCGTGCCGCTATGGGAGTCGCCTCATGTGTTGCTGCTGTTGGCGCTGTCGCCGGTGGTGTCCATGGGGTGGGTTGCTTGGTTCTTCGGGGGCAGTTTGCGTCATGGTCATATTCCGCTGATTACCCGTATCGTTGAAGGATTGCATCGTCAAGCTGGCCAGAATATCGGCCCGCTCCAGTATCGTTACGGCCGCCGTTTGACGCTGTTATGGACGGTGTTGCTGACGGGGCTGACGGTGGTGAATGGTGTGCTTGAGTTGTGTGCGGTACCCAGTGGGGTGCTCGCTCAGCTTGGTCAGCAACCGTGGCTGGTGATTCCTGATGGAAGTGTTTCAGTCTATGTGAATCTTTTGGATTACGCGTTGATTGGTATTTTCTTCATTGGGGAATATGTATTGCGTGGATACTGGTTTCCACAGCGTCCATATCGGAATTTTGTGGATTTTTTGCGCCAAATGGTGCGTTTAGGGCCTGAGTTCTGGCGTCATTTTTTGCGCTGAGTGCGGCGCTGCTTGGGGGTAATCCCTGTGCATGATGTGTTGTTAGGTCGTGTGTGCGGTGTTGTGGTCGTGATCCTGCTGTCTCGCGTGTGGGGACGCGGCATTGTGTTGCCAACGGCGCTTTATCTTGAGTTTGGGATCGTGGCGGTATTGTGGTCGTCTACATCTTGGATATGTAGGGGGGGATGGTGTGAGTGTGATGCGCAATCAGGGTTTCAAGCATGTTCATGAGAGATGCGATTGATGGAATTTTCCATTCCTAAGACGCACCCCTGTTTTCCTGGTCACTTTCCTGGCTTTGCAGTGGTGCCTGGGGTGTTGGTGTTGGCGCAGGTGTTACATGCTTTGCAGGTACGCGAAGGCAGGTTGACCGGGATCTGTCTGCCACAGGTCAAATTCTTGCGGTCGCTGCTGCCGGAGCAGCAAGCGCGGATCGAGCTGGAGGGAGCCATGCCGCGCTGGCGTTTCCGGGTTTGCTGTGCGGACACTCTTTTGGCCAGCGGCGAGATTGTTGCTGGGTCGGGGGCATGAGTACATTTTGGAAAAATCGTCCAGAGGGTGGGAGGCGTTTCGCGCTGTGGCTGATTCGCGGTATTGCTCGGTATGGCGGTCGGCTGATCGGTCGCGCACTGTTGTATCCGATCACGGTGTACTTTCTTGTGGTGCGTGGCGCGGAACGTCGCGCTTCTGTGTGTTATCTGAGCCGCGTGTTAGGTCGGCCAGCGTGTTGGTTGGATGTTGCTAGACACTTCCATATGTTTGCTTCCACGATTCTCGACCGTGTCTATCTGTTGTGTGGGCAGATGGAGCGTTTCCGGATTGACTTGCGTGGTGTGGAGCAGTTGTCTGTTTATCTGGACCGTGGCTGTGGTCTGCTGATCTTCGGTTCGCACTTGGGCAGTTTTGAAGCGTTGCGTGCGCTGGCGAGGACGCATCCGCATGCGAAATTACGGATCGTGCTGGACAAGGCACACAATCGTGTCACGAGTGAGCTGCTGGATGCACTCAATCCGGAGCTTGCTGAGGGCATCATTGATGCTGGTATGGACAGTACTGCAATTGTCATCGCGATTAAGACGGCAGTTGAGGAGGGAGCAATGGTTGCGTTGCTTGTGGACCGTGCCTCTCAGCGGGATACCTTACTGCCGATGATGTTCCTGGGGGGCACCGCAGTGTTTCCCACGTCGCCGTGGTTGATTGCTGCGGCTTTGAAGGTACCGGTAGTGCTGGCATTCGGTTTGTACCACGGTAGTAACCATTATGAGTTGATATTCGAGGCGTTCAGCGAAGGTCTGGATGTGCCGCGTCGTCAGCGTGCGCCGGTATTGGCGGCGCTCATCGGCGATTACACGGCCAGGTTGGAGCGTTACACAAGTTACGCGCCATACAACTGGTTCAACTTCTACGATTTCTGGAATATCTCTGAGGCTGATGATGCGTCGTATCTTGGTGTGGATGTTGATATTGCTGTGCAGCGTCGTACCGTCGCTGGTTACCGCAGCAAATGAGCCGGACGATGTCACTCGGATACTCAAGGTGCTGGCGCACTCAGAGTCGGTGAGTATCCCGTTTTTGGAGTTGCGCAGCTCGGCATTATTGAAGATTCAGTTACGGGTGCGTGGCTATTACCGTTGGCTGAATGTCCAGACGCTGGTGCGTGAGGTGACTGTGCCGTATCACGAGGTGACGACGTTGCGTGATGGCAAGGTGTTCCTTGAGCGCGATGGCCAGAAACGACGTGATTTTGATCTGTCACATGTCCCTGAGTTGACTGGTTTATACACGGGGTTTAGTGCGTTGCTGTCAGGCAACCGCGCACTGCTGGAGCGGAATTTTCGTGTTCGTGCCGAGGGTACACAGGATGGTTGGCAGCTGCATTTGGCACCTGTGGATGCAACATTGGCGCAACAGGTCCATGAGGTGCGTTTGTATGGACGCGGTGCCGATCTGATCTGTATGGAGAGTGTGCCGGCCAGGGGGGATGTGCAGCGTACGTTGTTGGCCGGTGCGGCGCAGGCTGCGACGGAGGCGGGCAATGCTGCAACGCTGGCGGCGCTATGTCATGGCCGTCCCACGTGAGTGTTGGTCGTGGCATGGGCGCGGCGTGCAGGTGGGGTGCCTGCGGTATTGGTAAACGTTGGGGTGTATTTTTCTGTCAGTTCCTTCACGTTTGATGATGGCTTCGGGGGTGATGGTTTGATGTTGTGGCAGTGGTATGCCGCTGGTGGTGTCTGCTGCACTATGGGGGTCGATCGTGGGTGATTGGATCTCTCGGTGTCGTATCGGTATTGCTGTGTTGTGGTTGTTGTTGTTAGTCGGTCTGGGCTGGTGGCTTGCGGGTCGGCTGCAACTCACGGGTGATCTGCGTCAGTTTATGCCTGAGGCACAGACTCCCGCACAAAAGTTGTTACTTGAGGAGCTGGGTGAGGGGCCGGGTTCACGGTTGTTGTTGATGTCGTTACGTGGGAGTGATCCAGCCATTTTGGCGCGGCAATCGCAGGCATTACGGGAAGTGTTGGCAGGGCAGCCTCAGGTGTTTGAGTTGGTTGCTAATGGTGCGCATGTTGGGCTGGAGGCAATTCCGCCCCGATTATTGCCATACCGCTATCTGTTTAGTGACAGTTTTGATGCTGCGCCGCTGGATGTTGGGTATCTCAAGCAGGCGTTGCAGAT
This sequence comes from Xylella fastidiosa, assembly GCF_011801475.1. Lineage (NCBI taxonomy): Bacteria > Pseudomonadati > Pseudomonadota > Gammaproteobacteria > Lysobacterales > Lysobacteraceae > Xylella > Xylella fastidiosa. Next base: position 2,258,410 of record NZ_CP044352.1, on the reverse strand, counting down.
GCGGGTACAGGATTTGGGGTCTCCAGCCGCGCGTGTGGTTGAGCCGCTGTTGCCTCGGGATCCAACGTTGGAAGTGTTGCATGTGGCTGAGCGTTTGCAGCCGTTAGCGGCACCTGCAATGCGTGATGGGGTTTGGTTTGATCGTGCTGGACGGCGTGCGTTATTGCTGGCGCAGACGCATGCTGCTGGTTTTGATCCGACGGGCCAGCAGCGCGCTTACGATGCGGTGCAGGCGGCGTTTACTCGGGTGTCGGTGAATACGGCAACGCAGTTGGAACTCACGGGACCTGGTGCGTTTGCGGTGGAGATTGCTGCAAAGACTCAAGGGGAGGCGCAGTGGATCGGGATGTTGGATACGGTAGGACTGATTGTGCTGTTGCTGTTGGCGTATCGCAGTTGGAAGGTGCCGTTGTTGGGGGTGTTACCTCTTGCCAGTGCTGGTCTGGCTGGTTTGGTTGCGGTGGCATTGCTGTTTGATCGTGTGCATGGCATCACGGTGGCGTTTGGTTTTACCTTGATTGGTGTGGTGCAGGATTATCCGATTCACTTATTTAGCCATCAACGGCCGGGGCTGGACCCGCGGGAAAATGCGCGCCATTTGTGGCCGGCTTTGGCGACGGGTGTTGTTTCTACCTGTATTGCTTACGTTACGTTTCTATTTTCAGGGGTGGATGGGCTACGTCAGCTTGCAACTTTCACGATTGCAGGGTTGTTGGTCGCGGCAGTGACCACGCGTTGGTTGTTGCCGGGGTTGATTGATCCTGCGCCGCGTGATCCTGCCGATTCGGTCGTGCTCGCGCGGTTATGGCAGTGGACCGCGGGGGTGCGGTGTCCGCATTGGTCGCTAGCATTATTGAGTGTGGCCGCAGTCGCTGCGGTGCTGCTGGTGCCTGGTCCGTTCTGGGAGAATGATCTGTCTAAGTTGACTCCGGTACCGGTTGCTGCGTTGTTGCGTGATATGCGCTTGCGTCAGGAGTTGGGGGCGCCGGATGTGCGCTATGTGCTGGCACTGCATGCGGTTTCGGCCGAGCAGGCGTTGCAAGCTGCTGAGGCGTTGCGCCCACGTCTGGATGGTGCGGTTGCCCAGGGTATTGTTGCCGGTTACGACATGGCGGCGCGTTATTTGCCTAGCATCCAGACGCAGCGTCGGCGTCAACAGGCGTTACCCCCGCCGGAGCAAGTGCGCCGTTTGATCGCAGAGGCTGTGATCGCTTCGGGGTTTCGTGCTGATGTATTTGAGCCATTTCAGGCGGATGTGGAGATGGCACGGCAGGCACCGCCAATGACGATGCAGATGTTGGGAGGGACTGCGTTGGCGATGCCGGTCAGTGGTTTGTTGTTGGTGGGTACTGACGGTGTCACCGCGCTGGTGTCGCTGATTGGTTTGCATGATCCGCAGGCGCTCGCTGTCGTGGTAGGTGGTAGTGGTGCACAGTTGATGGATTTGAAGGAGGCGTCTGAGTCACTGGTTGTGGCTTACCGTGGTCGTGTGCTGGGGGCGTTGGGTGTGGCTGGGTTTCTGTTGGTTGGCACGGTGGCTTTGGCATTGCGTCAGTGGCGACGGATGGTGCGTGTGCTCTTGCCTATGGCGATGACAACGTTATGGATTGTGGCATTGCAACGCATCTGTGGGGTGGAGTTGAATTTGTTTCACCTGATTGCGTTGATTCTTGCGGCTGGGTTGGGCCTGGACTATGCGTTGTTCTTTGAACACGCCGGTGATCATCGCGCCGAGCAATTGCGCACGTTGCATGCGTTGTTGGTGTGCAGTGTGATGACGTTGGTGGTGTTCGCTTTGTTGGCTGTCTCAAGTATTCCGGTGCTGAGTGCGATTGGGAGTACGGTGGCTCTGGGTGTGCTGCTTAACTTTGTTCTTGCGTTGTTGATCTCGCGTGTTCCGGTGTTGGAGAGGATTGCTGGGAGTGATGCTCTTGTCGCAGGGGGGTGAAGAGATTGCCCAGCTGGTGCCTCACCAAGGCAGGATGTGTTTTTGGGAGCAGGTTGTGGAGTGGGATACGACGCGCATTGTGCTGTGTAGTGACATGCACCGCGATGTGGTCCATCCACTGCGTTGTGATGGAGGGTTGCACGCGGTGCATTTGTGTGAGTATGGGGCGCAGGCGATGGCGGTACATGGCGGTTTGCTCGGACGCCAGATGGGTCGTCCAGTGCGGCAGGGGATGTTGGTGGCATTGCGTGGGGTGACGCTGCACGTGGAGAGGTTCGACGATTTGCCCCAGGCGCTGTATGGGGAGGCGGAAGTACTGATGCAGGGTGAGAATAGTCAACAGTACAGATTCCGTATCTTCCATGTGGATCAGTTGCTCGCCGAAGGGCGTGCGGTAGTGATGTTGGGCTGAATGCTTTTCAAGGTTGGTACTGACAAGGCGGGTTCGGCAGGTGGCATGCGTCAAGCGCAGGTACAACGGGGAGGTTCTGCGGTGACAAGGGCAGGGCATGTGGTGCGCCAGGGCACGTGGGTAACACCAACGCCGTAAGTTGCGGAGCGTCGTTACTAGTGCGGAGCGGACCTAGTGTGACAGCCTATTGCTTCTATTGGAGCGGGCGATGGGAATCGAACCCACGTCGGTAGCTTGGGAAGCTACAGCTCTACCATTGAGCTACGCCCGCTGCGGTACGCCCGGCAGTCTATGCTTCCTTGACTATGGAGGCAACGACGGGAGTTCGGTGGTTACCTCGAAGGTGTGTTGTTGCATAGACTGGCGGTATTTTAAAAATTGCCGTTGACGAATAACGTGACATCGCGTGCGTTCTTCTCTGTACTGGTGGTGAGGCCAACGTTGCTCTGTAGATGTCCAATTTTGGTGCGTGCACCGAGTACGATGCTGGCGTAGTTGCGATTGAATGTCAGTCCCGGCACGGAATAGATACCCGCTTCTGGCATGGTTTGCAGCCATGCATTGGCTTGGTTTTGTTGTTTCTTGAATTCGTGATCGTAGGTCACCTGTAAGTACGGGGTGACGACGTTTCCTTCCAGTCGCATCTGCAAGCCGACGCGCCCAAGCAGTGAGTTGAGTTGCTGATCGGCATAACCCAGCGCGGTGCTGCTGGCGTTTTGTTCGGTGTAGCTTTCCAATTTGGTTTTTTGCCAGGTCAGTCCAGCCACTGAGCCATAGCGCAGCCGACCTTCGCCCATCTCGTAACTGGCATTCAGTGCAACGGTCAGGTTGCTGCCATTGGGGGAACCACGGTGTATCCGTGTGGCTGGACCGAGTTGTACTTCGCGTTTGATGTCGTAGTTCAGCAAGGTGTAACTGATTTGGGCATTGACCCAGACGGGACCGGTATACCAGCCTGAAAAGCCGCCCAAGGTGGTGTCTTTTTGCTTGAAGGTGCCGTTTCCATTGCTGAAGTCGGCATGCATACGTCCGTAGCCGATAAAGCCACCGGACACGATTTGGCCGCTGTGCCAGTCAAATCCGAAGAGGCCGGCCGGTGCAACGCTTTTGTACAGGTCGTTACTGTCATTGCGCTGTGAGTCGCTGCGCATGCTGCCCCACCAGTGCAGGCCATCCTGCTGCGGTGTGCCGTCCAGATGCCAGGCAACTTGGTAGGCGCGGGCGCGGGCGATCCCTTGAGCCGAGCGTGTCAGCACTTGCTGGAGCCGTGGCGCTTCCAAGATTGAAATCGCGTACTGGCCCAACATGTGGTGTGCTGCGGTGGTTGGGTGGATGTCATCGGCGAATGCATAGGTGTTGGGTGCATTTGCGTCGACCAGGGTCGTGGGGTTGCACAGTGGCAATTGTAGGGTGCATGCCGTGTCGGTGGTGTTGCTGAAGCCGTAGGTTGCCGGTGAGGTGATTAATTCCTGTAATAAGTGGAAGGTGTCGATCGGGATGACCTGCAACCCTGCCGATTTCAGGGCAGTGAATAGTGTTGTGTTATAGGCGGTGGCCGCAGCAGTGCTTTGCGCGGTGGTCCCTGTGTTTCGGGCGCGAGGTGCCAAACCAAGATCAGGGATTGCTGCGACTAGGATGTAATGTGCGCCAGCATTTTTCAATGTGCTCACCAGGCTTATTTCTGCGGTGGTTGCATTGCCGATGATGGTGTGTATTTGTTCTGGAGTTGTTAACGTGTCGAGCAGGTCGTTAGCGCCACCCCAGAGGGTGTATAGCGCGCTTGGATCAGCCTTGCCCCCATGAGCACTGAGATAGGCGTTCGTTTGAGATGTTAGTGATTGTGCTTCGCCCAATATGCTGATTGAAGGTTCATTTATGTGTGCGCCACCAGCGGCGTAATTGTTGCCGCTTTGGCTGTTGCCATTGGGGGAGGCATTGCTTCCATAATAGCTGGCAACGTATTCAGACCAGACCCAGCCGGGGTTGGTGGTGAATTTGCCGGTGATGGCTTGTATTTCGTTCGGTAGGAGCGGGCGGTAGTAGCCGCTGTCACTCAGGCTGTCGCCGAAAAAGATGGTTTGTTGAAAGGCTGGTTTCGCGATGCCCTGTGTGGTTGTCAACGTGATGGCAAAGGCGAGGAGGGAGCGTGTGAAATTGGAGGTCATGATGAGGGTGTTTTATTCAAAAATTGACGGTGGGTGCTGCAACCAATGGGTATGTTGAGTAGTGTATGTGGTTATTGTTCATAATTTGTTCTTGATGGAAAAATCTGAATCAGTAACACAATTAATGTCACATTTTTTACCTATGAATATTCAGCTTAATGGTCAATGTCGCTGCATCCCCGAGACAAGTTCAATTGCGGGTCTGCTTGCTGAGGAGGGGTTCAGTGAGCGTCGTGTTGCGGTGGAGGTTAACGGTGAGATTGTGCCACGCACTTTGCATGTGAATTACGTGCTGCGTGAGGGTGACCGTGTGGAGATTGTTCATGCGCTTGGTGGAGGCTGAAGTGTGTGAGTCGCGATGCGTAGAGAGGTAATGCGCCATAATCTCTGGATGAATAATTTCGCTTCCAATGATCCGCTTGTTATTGCTGGTACTGTTTACTCATCGCGGTTGCTCACGGGCACTGGCAAGTTCAAAGACCTTGATGAGACGCGCTTAGCTACTGAGGCGGCGGGGTCTCAAATTGTTACTGTGGCGATTCGCCGGGTGAATATCGGTCAGGATCCGCATCAGCCCAATTTACTGAACGTTCTCTCTCCGGATCGCTACGCGATCCTACCCAATACGGCGGGTTGTTACACAGCTGAGGATGCGGTGCGGACTTGCCGGTTAGCGCGGGAATTGTTGGATGGACACCGGCTCACTAAGCTGGAAGTGCTTGGCGACAAAAAGACGTTGTATCCGGACGTTGTGCAAACGTTGAAAGCCGCTGAACAGTTGGTTGCCGAGGATTTTCAGGTCATGGTCTATACCAGTGACGATCCGATCTTGGCGAAGCGTCTGGAGGAGATCGGTTGTGTGGCGGTGATGCCGTTAGCTGCACCCATCGGTTCGGGGTTGGGAGTTCAGAATCGCTACAATTTGCTGGAGATTATTGAGAACGCTCAGGTCCCTATCATCGTGGATGCTGGAGTAGGGACGGCATCTGATGCGGCGATTGCGATGGAGCTTGGCTGTGATGCGGTATTAATGAATACCGCGATTGCTGGTGCGCGTGATCCGGTGTTGATGGCGAGTGCGATGCGTAAGGCTGTTGAGGCTGGACGTGAAGCGTTCCTGGCGGGACGTATCCCACGGAAGCGTTACGCTGCGGCATCCAGTCCAGTGGAGGGATTGGTTGGATGATGAATCTGCTCAGCAGCGATGGTGTCCAAGTGTTGCCTAGACCCTTCACCCTCAATGAAAGACGCCGTGAAGTGCGTAGTTTTGTATTGCGTCAGGGGCATTTTACGCCTGCTCAGAAGCGCGCTTTTGATCATTATTGGCCGCGCTTTGGTGTGGATTTTATCGGTCAGTTGCGTGATCTGGATGTTTTGTTCGGACGCAGTGCTCCGAAGGTGCTGGAGGTTGGTTTCGGTAATGGTGCTGCACTGCGTTTTGCTGCACAGCATGAGCCTAGATATGACTATATCGGTATTGAAGTGTATGCGCCGGGTGTAGGACGTTTGCTCAACGGATTGGCTGAGGATGGGAGTCGTCATGTGCGTCTGTATCACTACGATGCAGTCGAAGTGTTGAATAAGGAAATCGTTGATGGTGCGCTTGATGAGATTCGCATCTATTTTCCTGATCCATGGCACAAGAAGCGCCATCATAAGCGTCGTTTGATTCAGCCGTTATTCGCTACGCTACTCGTACGTAAGTTGCGTGTTGGCGGATGTTTGCACATGGCGACGGATTGGGCTGATTATGCTGAGCAGATGTGGGATGTGCTTGATGCCACGCCAGGATTGGTCAATCGCGCTGGCCTGCGTGGCCAAGTGCCTTGCCCCGATTGGCGAGTTCAGACGCGCTTTGAGAGGCGTGGCCAAAATCTGGGCCACAGAGTCTGGAATCTGCTCTACGATCGGGTCTGAATTCTGCCACTGGGATCACTACATCATCACTCCATGGATACTGCTTTGACGTTGACCAATGACATGAAGCTGGTGCTCGGTTTGGTCGGTTTTACGATGGCAATGTTTGTTTGGGAGCGGATACGCGCTGATGTCGTGGCGTTGATTGTGTTAGTGGTGCTTGGGACAACGGGATTGATCCCTCCGGAAGAGCTTTTCGGCGGTTTCTCCGGTAATGCCGTGATGAGCATCATCGCTACGGCGATTTTGGGTGCGGGACTGGAACGTACCGGTGCGTTGAATCGCTTAGCGGCTTGGCTGTTGCGTCGCTCGCATGGCAGTGAACGGCGGTTGTTGTTGATCACGTTGGGGGTTGCCGGACTCAACTCTCCATTTATGCAAAACACGTCGGTGATGGCGTTATATATGCCGGTTGCTGCGCGTTTAGCGGCACGTACCGGGCTGACGCTACAGCGATTATTGCTACCGATTGCTGCGATGATCGTCATGGGTGGTGCGTTGACCATGGTCGGTAATTCGCCGTTGATTTTGCTAAATGATTTGTTGCAATCGGCGAATAACAATTTGCCTTCGGGAATCGCCACTATTGAGCCGTTGCGCATGTTTGCCCCGCTGCCGATCGGCGTGGCATTACTGATTGCGGCGTTGCTTTACTTCTTTTTTTATGGTGACCGCAAGCTGATTCAAGAGGAGCAGTTGGCTAACGAAGAGGTGACTGCGGCGCGGCACGAGAGTTATTTTGCGCGTACCTACGGCATTGATGCCGATGTCTTTGAGTTGGTGGTCAATGCGGAGAGTCCACTGGTCGGTATGACTGTAGGTGAGGCTGAAACCATTCAGGGTGCGCCGCTGTTATTGGCATTGAAAACGGGTAACGACACGCGCTTGAGTCCGCCAGTGGACATGCGTATCTGGGTGGGGAGTGTGCTTGGTGCAATGGGGCCACGTCAGCAGGTGGCTGGTTTTGCAAAGAATCAATTGTTGAATGTGTCCTCGCGATTGCGTCACCTTGGTGACTTGTTCAACCCTGCATGTGCTGGGATTTGCGAGGTGGTGATCCCGCCCAATTCGCGTTTTATTGATAAAACCTCGACCGAGTTGCGTTTGCGCAAACAAATGGGGATTAGTTTGCTGGCGATCAATCGTGATAAGCATGTGATTCGGGAAGACGTGCGTAATGTGCCGCTGCGTGCCGGGGACATGCTGGTATTGCACAGTCTCTGGCAGGATTTAGCGCAAGCGGCAGAAAGCCGGGATTTTGTCCCGGTCACTGATTACCCTAAGGGTGAGCAGCGTCCGCATAAGTTCAAGATTGCGATGGCAATCTTTGCATTCACTATCTTGATTGCACTGACTGCCAAGTTGCCGGTGGCGTTGACTTTGCTGACCGGTGTGGCTTGTATGCTCGTTACTGGGGTGATCCGCATGGACGAGGCCTATACTGCAATCAGTTGGAAAACGATTTTCATGATGGCCGGATTGATCCCGCTGGGTTGGGCGATGGATAGCAGCGGCACTGCGGCTTGGGTGGCTGGACACACGATTGACCGGCTACCGCATGGAATGCCGATATGGGCGATCGAGTTGGCTATGGCACTTTTGACGACGGCGTTTTCGCTGGTGATCAGTCACGTTGGTGCAACGATTGTGATGGTTCCGATTGCGGTTAACGTCGCGTTGGCAGCAAATGGCAATCCGACGGCATTTGGCCTGATTGTGGCGCTAGCAGCGTCAAACAATCTGATGACGGTTTCCAATCCAGTAATTTCAATGGTGACTGGACCTGCCAATTATCAGCCACGCGAATTATGGAAGGTGGGCGGACCATTGTCTCTGATTTATATTGTGGTGATGGTGGTGATGATTAATTTAATGTCTCAATGGGGTGTGCTTTGAATGTGTCACCTGCATCGCTGAGTCATGATGGTGCGATTGTCTTTATGTAAGTTATTTTCTGGGGTTGATAACAGATATTTTCGTATCGCAGTATTTGTCACTCAGGATGCACCACACTCTGTGGGCTGGGTGATTGCAATGCTGGTTATGGATGCTCAGCGCGGAGATGTGCGTTTGTCTTTGATATCAATGTAATTTCCCGAGTAATGGAATCCTATTTCTGTGGGTTATTTTAAGCAGGAAGATGAATTCTCCATCTATTGGAATACTGCGCTTGTTTTATCTGATGATGGTGGGTTTTTTATTTGGAATTTGTGTGTGTCCAATCGATCAGTGGAGGATGTCTTGGTATTAATGTTGATCAGTATAAATATTAAAATTTAATATTAATTAATGAGTGAATTCAGGATTAATTTTATATAAGGGGTATGTGCGGTGAATGCTATTAGTGGTTCTAGTGGTTCTAGTGGTTCTAGTGGTTCTAGTGGTTCTAGTGGTTCATTTTTTCCCGTTGCGGTTCCGCCTCTATGATTTAAGGGGTAGATAACGCTCTATTTAAAAGTGTTTTCGCATTGTGTGGCGTCATTTTTCAAAAATAAGTTTTTAGGATGGCGGTGCCATTATTGAAAAGTATTTGTGCCTTTTTTATTGGCTGAATCATCTATCCATCCATTACTGTTTATAAAATTTACGGGGAGCAGCAGTCGCAAGGGGTGATAGGATCATCGTTTTTGCATGCATTGCCGTCGGTTGTTGGTATTGCGGTGATGTGGTGTTTCTCATGGCTCAGTGATGACAGCATCCTGTTTCTTCTGCGGATGTTGTGTCAAGTGAAGGAATAAGTGGCAGATATTTCCGGTATGGGCTTGCCGATATCTATATCTTGCTGTCGGTGAATGGATCCAATCGTCATACGACGGTTGTGCATCCTGGTTTTGAGTCTTTTATTCAAGGTGGCTATTTCTGTTCGTATGGAACAGATGAGGCGCTGCTGGATAGTTTTTTCTATCTAATGGGTCAGTCCTACTTAAATTTTTCTTTAAATGAGATTTATGTCACTTCTCATGTTCGGCTTTCTTGGGTGTGATTCTGAAGAGTTGCGATTATCTATTTTATAAAATCCATATAAAACAATTATTTATATAATAAATCGAATAATTTTCATAAATATTTTCGTAACTTATTGATTATTAAATGAGTGCGTTTGTTAAATATTGTTAAGATTTTTTTTAAAATTTCATGATGGGTGGAAAAAAGGGGGTAATCCGGGTTTTTTATGGTTTTTTGTGGTTCAATAACCCTTCGATGTGGGCTTCTTAGAGTCCTGAAGGTAATTACGACGGTGTTCCAAGGTGAGACAGCCATTACGTTGGACGATAAAGGACGCATGGTGGTCCCTGTGGTCTATCGCGATCTCATCGCGCGTATGAGTGCCAATCGTCTTGTGTTGACGTACAACCCGTTTGAGGCCGGTTGTCTTTGGTTGTATGTAGAAAAAGAGTGGGAGCGTGTTCGTGATGAGCTGATGGTCAAGCCCAATGCGCATCGTGTGGTTCGGGTACTACAGCAGAAGCTAGTTGGTTCTTCGGCACTATTGGAGTTGGATGCCAATGGACGCATTAGTGTTCCGTCCAGTCATCGGAGTGCAGTTGCTATTGAGAAAAAAGCAGTGTTGCTGGGAATGGGAGATAAGTTTGAACTTTGGAGCGAGCAGGCGCATCACGCATTGATCCAGCAGACACTCTCTGATGGTGATTTGGGCGATGGACTACTCGATCTCAGATTGTGAGTGGGGACGGATGTGTGACGAGGGGTGCTTGGATGGCTTGGCACCGCACTTGTCAATGACTCATGTCCCAGTGCTCTACACCCAGGCCATGGAAGGGTTGCGGGTGGTTGAAAACGGAACCTATTTGGATGGCACATTCGGGCGTGGAGGACACGCACGAGGGGTGCTGCAACAACTAGGCCCTGGAGGCCGACTGCTAGTGATGGATAAGGATCCAGAAGCGATCGCAATGGCTGAACGTGCGTTCAGCTGTGATCCGCGCGTGGTCATTCGTCATGGCAGCTTTGCTTTGCTCGCGCAGTTGGCTGCGCCACAGTCTTTGGATGGTGTGTTGTTTGATCTAGGAGTGTCTTCGCCGCAGTTGGATGTTCCAGAGCGTGGTTTTTCTTTTGCTAAGGATGGCCCGCTTGATATGCGCATGGATCCGGAGATGGGGGAGAGTGCGGCGCAGTGGCTGGCACGTGTCTCCGAGCGTGAAATCGCTGACGTACTTTGGACCTACGGCGAGGAAAAACAGAGCCGTCGTATTGCGCGTGCGATTGTCGCCTACCGCGCCAATCAGCCGTTGTTACGTACCGTGCAGTTGGCTGAATTAATTGCATCTGTGATGTTACGCACTAAGTTTGGTGCCTGTAAATCCAGGATTCATCCTGCGACGCGCAGTTTTCAGGGAATCCGTATCCATGTGAACCGTGAGTTGGTGGATTTGGAGGTTGGTCTTGAAGCAGCACTCGCAGCATTGCGCCCGGGTGGGCGGTTGGTCGTGATCAGTTTTCATTCACTGGAGGACCGTATCGTCAAACAGTTTATCAGTCGTCATTCCAAGGTGCCGCCTACCAATCGTCGCCTACCTGAGGTGCAGACCTTCGTGCCGTTATTACGGATGATCGGTCGTGCGATCAAGGCCGATGAGGATGAGTTGGAGGTTAACCCGCGTGCGCGCAGTGCGGTGCTTCGAGTGGCTGAGAAGTTGGATGTGTTGGGGGCGGTGCGATGAGCCGTCTGCTGTTGATTATTCTTTTGGCTTGTACGGTCGCTTCGGCGATCGGTGTGGTTTACATGCGCCATCTGCATCGAAAGTTATTCGTTGAGCTGTCCCATGCCGAGCGGGTACGTGATGATCTGAATATTGAGTTTGGTCGATTGCAGTTGGAGCAAGCGACGTGGGCCGAAGCCAATCGGGTTGATCAGGTTGCACGTGAGCGCTTAGGGATGAGATTCCCGGAAAGCAAAGAGATCGTTGTGGTGCGTCCATGAAGAACCGTAATAACCGCTTCCGCAGTCATTTCAATTTGCGTGGTCGGTTGTTGCTGGTCGGTACAGCGCTGGGCCTGTGTTCAATGACGTTGATCGCCAGTGCTGCCTACGTGCAGTTGATTAATAGTGATTTCTATCAGCGTCAGGCCCAAGCGCGCTACTTGCGTGAGCTACCGATTCCGACCTCGCGTGGAATGATTACAGATCGCAATGGTGAGCCGTTGGCGGTTTCTACGCCGGTCGAGTCGATTTGGGGAAATCCACAGGAACTATTGCGGAATCCTGATGCCATCTCGAAGTTGGCCAAGGTACTTGATGTCCCGATGGAAGAACTGCGTACTCGTTTGTTGCAGAAGGCCGATAAAGAGTTCATGTATTTGAAGCGCCGGATCAATCCTGACGTTGCACATCACGTTCTTGGGTTGCAAATTCCTGGGGTATTCGCGCAGCGTGAATTCAGGCGTTTCTACCCTCAGAGTGAGGCAATGGCGCATGTATTGGGTTTTACCAATATTGATGACCGTGGCCAGGAAGGTCTGGAGCTGTCATTTGATGATTGGTTGACAGGTAAGCCTGGTAGCAAGCGTGTGGTACGTGATGCGCGTGGCGCGATTGTGGAGAGTGTGGATGCGATCCGGTCGGCACAGCCGGGTAAGGATTTGGTGTTGACGATTGATCGTCGTATTCAATTTCTTGCTTATAAGGAACTGCGCAACGCCATTATTGAAAATCAAGCGGCTGGCGGTTCGATTGTCGTCATGGATGTGAACAATGGCGAGATTTTAGCCATGGTCAATTTGCCGACCTACAACCCTAACGCGGTGAACGGGATTAATTCTTCAGCACGGCGTAATCGTGCGGTGACGGATCTGGTTGAGCCAGGTTCGACGATGAAGCCGTTGACGGTTGCGACCGCGCTGCAAGCGGGTGTGGTGACCCCTGATACGGTCATTGATACCAATCCTGGTTATCTGTCACTGGGACGTTTTACCATCCGCGATGTGCCGCGTAATAACGGTGTGCTCAATGTGACTGGTGTGATTACGCGCAGTTCCAATATTGGTGCTGCCAAGATCGTCGCCAAGGTGCCGGACAAAACGTTCTACGAATTGGTGCAAGGTTTTGGTTACGGGACAGCGCCTCATAGCGGTTTTCCTGGTGAATCCAGCGGTGTGTTGCCTTTACCGGCACGTTGGAGCGGTACTTCCAAGACCACTATGTCTTACGGTTACGGTCTGTCTGTGACGCCGTTGCAAATTGCGCAGGCGTACGCGACGTTGGGCAATGGCGGCAAGCTAGTCCCGCCGACGTTTGTGAAAGGCCATCATGCCGAGGCACGTCAAGTCGTTGATGCCAAGGTTGCACAGCAAGTGATTGGGATGATGGAAACGGTGGTCACACGTGGAGGGGCTAAGGCCGCGGCGATCCTTGGCTACCATGTTGCTGGAAAGACGGGCACGGCGCGCAAAACGGGCGCTAATGGCTACGAATCCGGTCATTACAATGCGCTGTTTGCTGGTTTGGTACCTGCCACGCGCCCGCGTTTCGCCACGGTCATTGTGATCAACGATCCGCAGGGTAAGGCGTATTACGGTGGCTTGGTATCTGCACCCGTGTTCCATCGGGTGATGGAGGGGGCGCTACGGTTGATGGATGTGCCTCCTGACGACATTCAATCATGGTTGGCTGCGCAGGCTGCAGGAAAAACTGGGCGGACGCCACCGCGGCAGGTCGATCCCGATCCGGCATTAGTACCCGATGCTGCCGATGAGGTCGCCGCTGGTATTCCTACGACGGTGACACCATCGCCGTCTGCGATTCAGAGAGATCGCCAATGAGGCGTTCTATGCCATTGGCGCAGCTATTGCCCGATATTCCGCAAGCGCGTGATGTCGTGATCTCTGGTTTGGTGATGGATAGCCGTGAGGTGCAGCCGGGTGATGCGTTTGTCGCGGTTGCAGGGTTCGGCGTTCACGGGTTGTGTTTTATTGAGGATGCGTGTGCCAGAGGTGCTGTTGCAATTTTGTTTGAGCCGCCCGCACCGCAGGGGGTGTCAGTGCCGGATGGTGCGATTGCAGTGCATGGTTTACGTGCGCGTTTGGGTGCGATGGCGGATCGTTTCCATGGCCATCCGTCGCAGGCGATGACCATGGTGGGGGTCACTGGCACCAATGGTAAGACGTCCACTGTGCAGTTGTTGGCCCAGGCTTGGCATCGTCTGGGTGTGCGCAGTGCGACCTGTGGAACGCTCGGTGTGGGTTTGTACGATCAGCTGGTACCGACGGGTTTCACGACGCCGCTGGTATTGCAATTGCATCAGTGTCTGGGACAACTGCGTGATGATGGTGCGCAGGCGGTGGCGATGGAAGTCAGTTCCCACGCTCTTGACCAGGGACGCGTGGATGGCGTGCATTATGACGTTGCGGTGTTCACCAATCTGACGCGCGATCATCTTGATTATCACGGTGACATGGAGCACTACGGTGAGGCTAAGGCTCGCTTGTTCGCGCATCAGGATGTGCAGGCGGCGGTGATCAATGTGGATGATCTTTTCGGTTTGCGTCTGTTACATGGTTTGGCCAATGGGGTGCGGCGGGTTGGAGTCAGCGTGTGTGGTCACACGGATGCAGATGTGATGGCGCAGCATCTGAGTCTGAATCTTCAGGGTATCGGGTTTGATCTTGTCATCGGTGCGGATCGTGCGCCGGTGCGTTCACCTCTGATGGGACGTTTCAACGTTGATAATTTGCTTACGGTAGCAGGTGTTCTTTATGCGCTGGATTACGCGCTGTCTGAGATTGCTGCGGTGCTGTCGACGTTGCGGCCGATTCATGGCCGGATGAATCGTTTGGGTGGTCAGGATGGGCAGCCTGTGGTGGTGGTTGATTACGCGCATACCCCTGATGCGCTGGGGCAGGTGTTGTCCAGTTTGAGTAGCCACGTATGCGGTCGTTTGATTTGTGTGTTTGGCTGTGGCGGTGAGCGCGATAGGGGTAAACGTTCACAGATGGCTGTTATTGCCGAGAGTAACGCCGATGTTGTGTTGGTGACCGATGATAATCCGCGTGGTGAGGATGGTGATGGCATTGTTGCTGACATTCTGGCCGGTTTTGTGCGTCCCAACCTCGTAAAAGTGCAGCGTGACCGTTCTGCTGCGATTGCGGCAGCCATTGGTATAGCCAGTGCAGGGGATGTTGTGTTGATTGCTGGCAAAGGTCACGAGCGATATCAGGAGGTTGCTGGGGTGCGTCATCCGTTCGATGACACTGAGGTTGCTATGCGTGTGCTGGCAGCAATGTCGGCCCAGGAGACTGTCCGATGAGATCTATGCCACTTTCGTTAATTGCGTACTGGACCGGTGGTTATCTGCACGGTGAGGATGTCAGGGTGTGTGCAATTGGTCATGACACCCGTGCGCTGGATGTTGGCGTGTTGTATGTGGCGTTGCGAGGCCAGCGTTTCGATGCGCATCTATTCTGCGCCGAAGCGGTGGCACGTGGTGCGGCGGGGGTATTGGTTGATCACGTCTTGCCAGAGTTGGATGTTCCTCAGGTCGTTGTGGCCGATACTGAGCGCGCGCTTGCGGCGATTGCTTCAGCCTTGCAGCGTGACCGGACATCTTTTGTGTTGGCATTGACTGGGTCCAATGGAAAAACCAGTGTTAAGGCAATGCTTGTATCCATTTTGGAGCATGCTGCGGCACAGAGTAGTACGGTGGTCTATGCGAGTTCTGGTAACTGCAACAATGAGATTGGCCTGCCGTTGGCAGTGATTGCCGCGCCCGATAATGCCGATTTTGCGGTGTATGAGATGGGTGCGGGCAAGTTGGGCGACATCGGTTATTTGACTGACATCGTTACGCCGGATGTGGCGTTGGTTAATAACATCGCACCGGCGCACTTGGAGCGCATGGGGAGCTTGCTTGGTGTGGCGCGTACCAAAGGTGAGATCTATGCCGCGTTGCGGCCTGGTGGTACTGCTGTGATCAATATGGATGATGCGTTTGCTTTGTGGTTTGAGCAGCAGTGTGTTCCGGCTGGTTGTGCTGTGTTGCGGTTCGGTTTGCAGGCAACTGCTGACGTTACTGCGTATAGCCTGCAATTCAGTGAGGACAGTGTGCGTTTTGTACTTGTGACGCCACAGGGGGAGGTGCCGGTGTGCTTGGCGCTGTCTGGGCGTCACAATGTGTGTAATGCGCTGGCAGCGGCAGCAATGGCGTTGGTTGCTGGTATTCCTTTGTCGCAGATTGCGGCTGGTCTTGGTTTGGCTCGGTCGGTGGCCGGTCGCCAAGTTGCGCATGCTTTACCCGGTGGTGCGGTATTGATTGATGATAGTTACAACGCCAATCCTGGGTCGCTGGATGTGGCAATCGATACGTTGACGGCTGCTTCCGGCCCAGGATGGTTGGTGCTTGGCGATATGCTCGAGCTTGGTTTGGAGGGGGTGGCGCTGCATGCCGCTGCTGGACGTCGTGCACGTCAAGCCAAAGTAGCCCGTTTATATGCACTGGGTGAGTTGAGTGCAGTTGCAGCGCGGGAGTTTGGTGAGGGTGGACATGTGTTTGCCGATCATGATGCGTTGGCTGCGGTGTTGTGGGATGACTTGATGCATGTACCAGGTGGGGTGCCGCCGCGGGTGCTTGTGAAGGGGTCGCGGGGTAGTGCGATGGACAAAATTGTGGGCGCTCTGTTGTCGAGTGCGGAGGGCGTAGCGCATGTTGTTTGAGTTTGCCCGTTGGTTGCAGCAATTTGAAAGTTTGTTTGGGTTGTTCAATTACCTGACGTTCCGCAGCATTTTGGCGGCATTGACTGCATTGTTTTTGTCGCTGTGGATCGGGCCGGTATTGATCCAGAAGTTGTCCCAGTTTAAGGGGGGGCAGCCGATCCGTCAGGATGGCCCGAAGATGCATTTTTCTAAAGCTGGCACGCCGACGATGGGCGGTTCGCTGATTTTGATGACAGTGACGTTGTCGGTGTTGTTATGGGGGGATTTGCGTAATCGCTATGTGTGGTTGGTTTTGGTGGTTATGTTGGCTTTTGGGGCGATTGGTTGGTACGACGATTGGATCAAGCTTGCGAGGCGTGATCCGAATGGTCTGAAATCGCGTTGGAAGTATTTGTTGCAGTCGATCTTTGGTTTAGCTGCTGGCTTGTTTCTTTACTTTACTGCTGATGTGCCGGCGGCAGTCACTTTCTATATCCCTATGTTCAAGTCGATCGCATTGCCGTTGACCAGCATTAGTTTTGTGGCGATCACTTATTTTTGGATTGTTGGTTTTTCCAACGCGGTTAATTTGACGGATGGTTTAGATGGGTTGGCGATTATGCCAACGGTGTTGGTGGCGTGTGCATTAGGGGTATTTGCTTACGCTTCGGGGAATACCTTGTTTTCCAGTTATCTGAAGATTCCCACGATTCCCGGTGCTGGCGATTTAATCATTATCTGTGCGGCTATTGCTGGAGCGGGTCTTGGTTTTTTGTGGTTTAACGCGTATCCGGCGATGGTGTTCATGGGGGATATCGGTGCTCTGGCATTGGGTGCGGTACTTGGCACGATTGCGGTAATTGTGCGTCAGGAGTTGGTATTAGTGGTGATGGGTGGTGTGTTTGTCATTGAGACGTTGTCGGTCATTATTCAGGTCACCAGTTTCAAGTTGACCGGCAAGCGGGTGTTTCGTATGGCGCCGATTCACCATCATTTTGAGTTGAAGGGGTGGCCGGAGCCGCGCGTGATTGTGCGTTTCTGGATTATCTCGGTGGTGTTGGTGTTGGTTGGTCTTGCGACGTTGAAGGTGCGCTGATGAACGTTTTTATGCCACAGACAGCGCGATTCGAGGTAATGAGAGGTTCTTACGATCCGTGGCTTTTGGGTGCTGCCGTGGCTTTGGCTTCGCTCGGTGTGGTGATGGTGGCTTCCAGTTCGATCGAGCTGACGGATAGTCCGTTTTATTATCTGATTCGGCACTTGGTGTCTTTGAGTATCGGTGTTTGTTTAGCTTTTTTGGTGATGCGTACTGAGCTTAAGAAGGTGGAACAGTACAACCGTGTGCTTCTTTTGATCTGCTTTGTGTTGCTGTTATTGGTATTTGTGCCGGGATTGGGTAGCAGTGTTAATGGTGCCAAGCGCTGGATTAATTTGGGTGTGTCTAAGTTCCAGACGGTTGAGGCGGTGAAGGTGTTGTATGTTGTTTGGTTGTCCAGTTATCTGGTGCGCTTCCGTGACGATGTCAATGCGACTTGGCCGGCGATGCTGAAGCCGTTGAGTGTGGTTGCTCTGCTGATTGGTTTGTTGTTGATGCAGCCTGATTTTGGTTCTTCAACGTTATTGTTAGGCATTACCGCAGGGATGTTGGTATTGGGTGGGGTGAATCTGCCAAAGATGTCGATGCCGATTCTTGCGGCGCTGGTGGCGCTCATCGCACTCGTGGTGTTTGAGCCATACCGGATGCGTCGTATGACGTCATTCATGGATCCGTGGGCTGATCAACGTGGTTCCGGTTATCAGTTGTCTAATGCGTTGATGGCGGTGGGTCGTGGTGAGTGGTTCGGCGTGGGGCTGGGTGCCTCTGTGCAGAAGCTCAATTATTTGCCTGAGTCGCATACTGATTTCATTTTTTCGGTGATTGCAGAAGAGCTGGGTTTCGTCGGGGTATGCAGTGTGATCGCGTTGTATACATTGCTGGTTGGACGTGCGTTCTGGCTGGGGATGCGTTGTGTGGAGATGCGGCGTCATTTTTCAGGTTATGTGGCTTTAGGGATTGCGTTGTGGATCAGTTTGCAGAGTTTCGTTTCGATCGCTGTCAATCTGGGTATGTTGCCAACGAAGGGTTTGACGTTGCCGCTGGTCTCTTCCGGAGGTTCGTCGGTACTGATGACCTGTGTTGCGGTGGGATTGTTGCTACGTGTTTCTTACGAGGCTGATCGGGCGGATCGATTGCGCAAAAAATTGATGTCTGGTGCGGATGATATGTTGCTGCACGAGGTTGTTGGTGCTCCATTGGCCGCATCGCAGCAGGTGGGGGGAAGTCAGATGCGCTCCCGCGTGGCATCGGTGTTTGGGAAGGTGCTATGAGCATAGTGGTCCAATCTGCGGTGACGCACTTTCGCCCCGTCATGATTTTGGCTGGTGGTACCGGTGGTCATATTTTCCCTGGTTTGGCGGTGGCAGGTGTGTTGCGTGCCCGTGGTGTACCAGTGGTATGGCTGGGCGCAGCCGGAAAAATGGAAACGCATTTAGTACCAAAGCACGGTATTGAAATACAGACCATTGCCGTTTCCGGTGTGCGTGGTCATGGCATGTTGGCTTTGCTTGGTGCGCCTGTGCGTGTGTTACCTGCAATTTTTGCTGCCATGCGGGTATTACGTCGGTATCGCCCACGTGTGGTGGTCAGTTTTGGTGGTTTCGCGGCAGGTCCTGGTGGTATTGCAGCACGTTTGATGGGTCTGCCTCTGATTGTGCACGAGCAGAATCGTGCGCCTGGAATGACTAATAGGGTTTTGGCACGTGTTGCGAGACGTGTTCTATCTGGTTTTCCGGGCAGTTTTGTTGCTGAGGAGGTGGTGGGGAATCCAGTGCGTAAGGACATTGCTGCGCTGCCCGCACCAGGAGTACGTTTTGCTGGCCGCAGTGGTCCGGTGCGCTTGTTAGTGCTTGGGGGCAGTCAGGGGGCACGTGTAATGAATAATGCGTTGCCGGTGGTGTTGCGGGTGTTGTCTGATTCTGATGTGGCTGTGGAGGTGCGTCATCAGTGTGGCGAAGCGCTGCGTGCTGAAACGGAGGGTGCCTATGCATATGCAGGTGTGGCTGCGCGTGTTGAACCGTTTATTAGTGATATGGCTGCAGCGTATTCCTGGGCCGATTTAGTGGTGTGTCGTGCCGGTGCCTCAACGTTGGCTGAGTTGTGTGCAGCCGGTGTTGGGAGTGTGTTGATACCTTTTCCTGCGGCGGTGGATGATCACCAGAGGCGCAATGCGGAATATCTGGTTGCTGCTGGTGCTGCGTTGTTGTTGCAGCAGCAGGACCGTGCATTTTATGTCTATCTAGAGTCGGTGTTGCGTGATTTGTTGTCTAATCCAATGCGTCGCTTGGCGATGGCTGAGGCTGCACGTGGATTGGCTAAATCTGATGCTGCCGAGTGTATTGCTGAAATTATTCTTAAGGAATCGATATGAGGCGTGGAGTCGTTTCCAAAATGGTTGGGTGTCGTGCTCAAAGTGAGTGCTGTTTGTGATTCGTCGTCTTCAAGACAATGGCGATTTGATCCGTGCTTTCCCACGTGTGCATTTTGTGGGTATTGGTGGTGCTGGGATGACGGGTATTGCTGAGGTGATGTTGACGTTGGGTTACGAGGTATCCGGTTCTGATAATGCCGATAATGCCGCGACTCGACGTTTAGCGACACTGGGTGCACGGGTGATGCGTGGTCATTCAGCAGCTAATGTGCTTGGTACAGATTGTGTGGTGGTATCAAGTGCGATTCGCGAAGATAACCCGGAGTTGATGGAGGCGCGTAGTCAGCGTATTCCAATTATGCCGCGTGCGGCGATGTTGGCTGAGTTGATGCGTTTTCGCCACGGTATTGCTGTTGCCGGTACACACGGTAAGACAACGACGACGAGTTTGATTGCGGCAGTGCTCAGTGAGGGAGGGTTAGATCCGACGTTTGTCATTGGTGGTCAGTTGCTTGCTGCTGGTGCTAACGCCAAGCTCGGCGCTGGTCAATGGTTGGTGGTCGAGGCGGATGAAAGCGATGGCAGTTTTCTGCGTTTGAATCCGCTTGTGGCGGTGGTTACCAATATTGATGCTGATCATTTGGAAAATTATGGGAATGATTTTTCCAGGATAAAAGATGCGTTTACGGAGTTTTTGCAGCGTCTGCCGTTTTATGGGTTGGCATTGTTGTGCCTTGATGATCCAGAGGTGGCCGAGTTGGTGGGCAAGGCGAGACGTCATGTGATGACTTATGGGATTGATGCTGCTGCTGATGTGCGTGCCGAAGATGTGGTTCAAGATGGTGCACGGATGTGTTTCACGCTGTGTCTTCCTGAGGGCAAGGTTATTCCGGTGACGCTGGCGTTGCCGGGGCGTCATAACGTACTCAATGCGTTGGCTGCTTCTGCGGTCGGGTGGCAGTTGGGTGTGCCGCCAGAGGTGATTGGGCGTGCATTGAAGAGTTTTGTTGGTATCGGGCGTCGCTTCAATGATTTGGGGGATGTCGCTATTGGAAATGGTGCATGTGTTCGTTTGATTGATGATTACGGGCATCATCCGCGTGAGTTAGAGGCGGTGTTTGCAGCTGCGCGAGGGGGGTGGCCGGATAAGCGGTTGGTGGTTGCGTTTCAGCCGCATCGTTACAGTCGTACTCGCGATCAGTTTGATGCGTTTGCTGCGGTGTTGAGCAGTGTTGATGCGCTGGTATTGAGTGAGGTTTATCCGGCTGGTGAAGTGCCGATCCCGGGGGCTGATGCTAAGGCGCTGGCGCGTGCGATCCGCGCGCGGGGACGCAGTGAGCCTGTCGTGGTGGGTCAAGTGGCTAGTTTGATTGATGTGTTGCCGGATGTGTTACAGGAGGGGGATTTGCTGTTGATGATGGGTGCTGGCGATATTGGTTCCATCGCGCAGCGGATTGTTCATGATGGTTTTGTCTTTGGAGAGGTTTAAATATGGGTATGAGCATATTTTCACTGTCTCCACGGTATACGGATCCGGCGGTGTTTGGTCGTGTTGCAGTGTTATTAGGGGGGACGTCTGCTGAGCGTGAGGTGTCTTTGCTTTCAGGTCGTAATGTGTTGGAAGTATTGCGCATGCGCGGTGTTGATGCTCAGTCGGTAGATGGGGTTCCGGCACTCGCTCAGGCGCTGGTGGAACGGCGTTTTGATCGTGTGTTCAATGTGTTGCACGGTCATAATGGCGGTGGTGAGGATGGTGTGGTGCAGGGGTTGATGCAGGCTTTTGGTGTGCCGTATACAGGTTCGGATGTGCTTGGTTCAGCGTTGAGTATGGATAAGGTGCGCACTAAACAGGTTTGGCTTGCGCTGGGTTTGCCGACGCCGCGTTATGCGAGTTTGAGTGTGTGTGCCACTGCTGTTGAGGTGCGTAAGGCGGTTGAGATGCTAGGTTTTCCGGTGATTATTAAGCCGGCTAAAGAAGGGTCTAGTGTTGGTGTCAGTCGTGTGTTTGCACTGGAGCATTTGGAGGAGGCGGTTGCTTTAGCGGCGCGTTACGAGGGTGAGTTGCTGATGGAGCAGTTGATCGAAGGGGATGAATTGACGGTGTCGATTCTTGATGAAATGGCGTTGCCCTCAATTCGGATCGTTCCTCAGGGGCAGTGGTATGACTATAACGCGAAGTATCTTGCTGAAGACACGCAGTATGTGTGCCCGGGTTTGGATGATGTTGCTGAGGCTGAAATCGCTCAACTTGCGTTGGCTGCATTCCATAGTGTTGGTTGTCGTGGTTGGGGTCGTGTGGATGTGATGCGCGAGCGCGGCAGTGGGCGCTTTTTCTTATTGGAAGTCAATACTGCTCCTGGAATGACGACTCACTCGTTAGTGCCAAAGGCAGCGAGTCAGTTGGGTATGGGTTTTGATGATTTGGTGTGGCGGATTCTGGAGCAGACTTTATGAGTTGCTTTGGTATCCGTATGGATGGGAGGCAGGACGGCTGTGCATTTGTTGCTGGAAGTACGGTAATGGTGGTGTCTTGTGTATCGTCCGCTTGGAGTGTCGTGGTATGAACGTTGTTCTACGCATTTTGGCTTGGTTGTTGGCGGTGGGGTTAGTGGTGCTGCCCGTGGTCGCTGTGCTCAATGGTTGGGTGGGTGCTGAGCGTTGGCCGTTGGCTAAGTTGCGTGTCAGCGGGGATTTTAAGCGTGTTTCAGCGGAGGAGCTGCGTGCAGTGGTATTGCCTTATGTGCGCTCTGGTTTCTTTGCGGTGCGGTTGCCGCAGGTCCAGGATGCCGTTGAGCGTCTGCCATGGGTGGAGCGTGCTCATGTCAGTAAGCGTTGGCCAGATGTGTTGGAAGTCAGTGTTGTGGAGCATCAGCCATTCGCGCGTTGGGGGAGTGACCGTATGTTGTCCGAGCAGGGGCGGTTGTTTCCGGTGCCGGGGGGGCTCAAGAATCTGAAGTTGCCTCAGCTTGGGGGGCCAGATATGAAGGTCCGTGATGTGGTGGCGCTTTATAAGGCTTCGTCTGCGCTGTTTGCGTCGACTGGGTTGGATGTGAGTTGGTTGCAGATGGATGCGCGGGGAAGTTGGTCTTTAGGGTTAAGTAATGGGTTGCAGATTTTTGTTGGTCGTGATGATGCAAGGGCACGATTGGAACGTTTTGCTCGCGTGTTGCCGCAGTTGTTGGATCCGCAGCGTCCGGTTGTGCGCGCTGATTTGCGTTACACCAATGGGTTCACTGTCGTGCGTGGTCAGGCGTCTGTTGCTTTGGGTGTGGAGGGCAGGTTGTCTGAAGCGGTGTTCGTTTCTGTATTGCAGCGGGTGACGTCGTCCGTGCAGTGTGGCTGGCAGCGGTTCATGGCGTTTCAGTCCGTATTCCCTATCTACGGATTTAGTACATGAATCGTAAAGGTGAGAAATCATTGATTGTCGGATTGGATATTGGTACTTCCAAAGTGGTTGCGTTGGTTGGTGAGTATTCACAGGGCAATCTAATTGAGGTGATTGGTATCGGTTCCCATGAATCCAGGGGGATTAAGCGGGGTGTGGTGGTGGATATTGAGTCTACGGTGCAGTCGATTCAACGCGCTGTTGAGGAAGCGGAGTTGATGGCTGGTTGTGAGATTCGATCGGTATACGCTTCAATTTCAGGGAATCATGTGCAATGTAAAAATTCGCAAGGCATTGCGCCGATCCGTGATGGTGAGGTGACTTGGAATGATTTGGAGCGGGTGCTTGATGCGGCCAAGGCGGTGGCCATCCCGGCGGATCAACGTATTTTGCATGCGATTCCGCGCGAGTATGTGTTGGATGATTCACAGGAAGGTATTCGTAATCCCGTCGGGATGACCGGTGTGCGCCTTGAGGTGCATGCGCATTTGGTGGTGTGTGCGCAATCCGCTGCGGCCAACATCATCAAATGTGTACATAAGTGTGGTTTGCAGGTGGACGATTTGGTGTTGTCTTCTTTAGGGTCTGCTGTCGCGGTCTTGACATCCGATGAGCGTGAGTTGGGTGTGGTATTGGTTGATATTGGCGCTGGTACCACGGATTTAGCGGTGTATGTGCATGGGGCGATTTGCCATACGGCTTCTTTGCCGATTGCTGGTGATCACGTGACCAACGATATTGCGCATATGTTGCGTACTCCAACGCCGGAGGCTGAGCAGATTAAGGTGCGTTATGCCTGTGCGTTGGCTCAAATGGCAATGGCTGAGGAGTCTATCCAGGTGCCGTCGGTAGGTGATCGTCCACCACGGCGTATGCCCCGTGCTTCATTGGCACAGGCTGTGCAAGGGCGTTATGAGGAAATCTTTGAGATGGTGCAGGCTGAATTGCGTCGTTCTGGATTCGAGGAGTTGGTCCGTGCAGGCATGGTCCTGACGGGTGGAGCTTCGAAGATGGAGGGTGTCGTTGAGTTGGCTGAGGAAATGTTGCAAATGCCGGTGCGTGTCGGCATTCCACAGCATGTCACTGGTTTGGGTGAAGTGGTTGGTAATCCTGTACATGCTTCTGGCGTGGGGTTATTGCTGATGGGCAGTCAGATGGAACGCCCGCGTCGTCCATCGTTACCGACTGGGCGAGTGGGTGCTTTTTTCAAGAAGTTGAAGAATTGGTATCGGGGAGAATTTTAATCGGTTGATGGAAAAAGCCGGTTTTTTCGCAAGTGTAATAGCAAGGGCATGGATAGGCGCCGTAAGGCGTGGCAATAACATCAAACCAAAAATGCCGTCGGGGTTCCGAGTTCAATCTTCAGCTCGTTAGCTCGTTTTCTCGTCGGTACGGCAACTTACAATTGAGGACATGGAAATGGCACATTTTGAATTGATTGAGAAGATGGCTCCGAACGCGGTTATTAAGGTCGTCGGTGTTGGGGGCGGTGGCGGTAACGCTGTAGCACACATGGTGAATAGCACGGTTGATGGTGTGGAGTTCATCATTGCTAACACTGACTCACAGGCGATTAAGAACTGCGGTGCCAAGCTGCAATTGCAGCTTGGTGCTAACGTCACTAAAGGTCTGGGTGCAGGGGCAAATCCTGAGGTCGGTCGTCAGGCTGCACTGGAGGATCGTGAGCGCATCATTGATGCCCTTCAGGGGGCGGATATGGTGTTTATTACTGCTGGTATGGGTGGGGGCACTGGTACAGGGGCGGCTCCTGTTGTGGCGCAGTTGGCCAAGGAGATGGGTGTTCTCACAGTGGCTGTGGTGACCAAGCCTTTCCCGTTTGAGGGGCGTCGCCGAATGCAAGTGGCGTTAAAGGGGATTGAGGAGCTGAATCAGCATTGTGATTCTCTGATTACTATACCCAATGAAAAGCTAATCACCGTGCTTGGCCGTAATGCGACGATGATTCAAGCTTTTCGTGCCGCTAATGACGTGTTGCAAGGGGCTGTGCAGGGTATCGCTGATTTGATCGTGCGGCCAGGTTTAATCAATGTTGATTTTGCCGATGTACGTACCGTGATGTCTGAAATGGGTCTGGCGATGATGGGTACGGGTTCGGCCCGTGGTGATGACCGTGCTCAGGCTGCTGCCGAGGCGGCAGTTCAGAATCCGCTTCTGGATGACGTTAATTTGGCTGGTGCCAACGGTATTTTGGTCAATATCACCGCTGGTTCGGATTTTACTATGGCTGAGTTTGATGAGATTGGTCGCACCATTGATGGCTTCGCTTCTGAAGATGCGACGGTGGTGGTGGGTACTGTGCTTGATCCTGAGATGCAGGATGAAGTACGCGTTACTGTGGTTGCGACGGGCTTGAGTCGTACTGTGTCACGTGCGGCTCAGCAGCGTCCGGAGCAGCAGCGCGCGTCAGTCAAGCTTGTGCGTAACGCGACTACCGGTCAGGCTGAATTTGGTGACCTGGATAATACGGGGGGGCAGTGTCCCGCGCCGTCGGTGGGTCCTTGGGTTTGGGCTTTGGGTTGCGTCGATCCGGAACTGATGCAGTGTCTGGTTCAGCTCCTTCGGCACCAGTGACTGCTGAGTTGCCGAGCGATTATCTGGATATTCCTGCATTTTTGCGTCGTCAAGCTGATTAATGCTTGTATGGTTATCAAAGTGGCTTACCGATGGCTGATGAAGTTGTTCATGGTCAATGTAGTGTCTCAAAATGCGTATGAAGTGATCTTCTGAAAGTGCATGGGATAGTATGGAACGTTATCTCAGTGAAGGTTATGTGGAGCCGACGTTTGCTGCGCTTGGATGCAGTTGTCGGCTATCGCGTGCTTTCCTGGTGCACGTTTTATACCCTAGTCTACAACGCGTCTGCGTCTCGGTCGTTTCGGCTGCCGGGGGTGCCTATTGTTATTTCTATGTGCTTGTACTGCTAATATGAGGGCATTCATCATATTGCTACTAAATACGGTGGCGCTAATTTCTTGCCATGCTTCATTTTTTCAGACTTCCTCCTATGAGCCAGCAACGTACCCTTAACAACACGATTCGCGCGACTGGCGTTGGTCTGCACAGCGGCAATAAGATCCATATTACCCTCCGTCCTGCTCCGGTCAACCACGGTATCGTGTTCCGGCGCGTGGACCTGGATCCTGTGGTTGAAATCCCTGCTAGTGGGGATTTGGTGACCGAGGTGATCTTATGCACTGGTTTGACGCGCAATGGGGCTAAAGTACAGACGGTCGAACATTTGATGTCAGCCTTTGCTGGGCTTGGTATCGACAACGCTATTGTGGATCTGTCGTCGGCTGAGTTACCGATTATGGATGGGTCTTCTGCGCCGTTTGTATTCCTGTTGCAGTCGGCGGGTATCTTAGAGCAGAACGCTGCTAAGCGTTTCATCCGTATTAAGCGTTCTGTGGAGGTGCGCCAAGGGGATAAGGTGGCCAAGTTTAGCCCTTACGATGGTTATAAATTGGGTTTTACCATTGAGTTCGATCATCCAATGATCCCGCATAAACAGTCGTATTATGAGATGGAGTTTTCTACTGCGGCTTATATCAAGGAAATTTCTCTGGCGCGTACTTTTGGTTTTATGCATGACTTGGAAGATATGCGTGAGCGTAACCTTGGACTTGGCGGTTCAATGGACAATGCGATCTTGCTGGACGACTTCCGTGTGCTCAATGAGGATGGCTTGCGCTATGGCAACGAGTTCGTGCGTCACAAAATACTTGATGCAATCGGTGATCTTTACTTAATTGGTGGCCCGATTTTGGGGGCTTATGAGGCATTTAAGTCTGGTCATGCGCTGAACAATAAGCTGGTTCGTGCTGTACTTGCCGATGAGACTTCTTGGGAGTGGATCAGCTTCCCTAGTCCAGCCGCTGAGCAGCCGCCTGTCGTCTACACGCATCCCGCTTGCATTTGAATCATTCTCAGAAAACTTGACTATATGATTATTAATCAATGATTTCTTAATCTGCAAATAACGAATCAAGAGCCGATACCAGTTACTATGCGCCAGGTCGCGTGGTTCCAATGCCGTAAATTTTTGCGATTAAGTAAAGGAGTCATCGGTTCTCGGATTTCAGTTTTTCTGCAGATGCATTGGTCCATAAAGGGATTTTAACGCTTCTTGTAAGCCTTTAGGCATTGTTGCATTAACTGCTTCGTTTTTTTCCTTTACGCGTTCTTTAGTAAAGGGTAAAGCAGACGCTAACGTTTTGATGCTTACCTGAGTGGCCATGAGTCCGATGGATTTGGCCGCGTCTAGAAGCTGAGATTCGGAAAGTCGTAATTTTGTGTGCCAAGCAGGTGATTCGACCAGAAAAACAAGTTTTTTACCATTGACGTTGGCCAATCGGCATTGATTTGCCAGCGTTTCTGGCAGATGGGAGCGCAGCTGATGATCCAGCCTATCGAGCCATATGGCCCGATGGAAGGTGGAGACGTTTTTTTCATTCAGTACCGCTTCAATGGCGGTCTGAAAGGGGGAAGGGCTGTTAGCGTTGGATTTCAGATTAGACATGAAAAAAATCGTATGGCATTAGTAAGAAGAATCAAACTTAAATCGTATGAAACCCGATTTGAGTGCTCTGTCCGTCGGTTCCGCGACTTCTCAGAGGAACGTCCGTTCATTGTATTAGGGGCTGTATTAGGGATTGGTTTGCTCAGTGGTATTGGTACTGGTGCAGCGTTGGGGATGGTGAGCAATGTGCGGTTGCAAGCTAAGGTTCAGCAGCAGCGGGCTGAGTTGGAACACATTCGAGGCACCTCCAAGGCGCAGGTGAATGCGTTGGCTGCGCGTCTGGGGGAGTTACAGGCTCAGGCTAACCGCCTTAACGCGCTTGGTGCACGTTTGACCGAAATGGGTAAGCTCGGGAACGGTGAATTCAATTTTGAGGCTCCAGTGGGTGTCGGTGGCCCTGAAACTCCAGCAAATGATATGCCTGTGCAGGATCTCAAGGAGAGTTTAGGGCAACTTGAGCAGCAATTCTCTAGTTCTGGTCAGCAACTGAGTGTGCTTGCTTCGTTATTGTTTAATAATCAGCTTGAACAAAATGCGGTCCCTTCGCGGGCGCCGGTCCGCAACTCCTACATCACTTCCAATTTTGGTCGTCGTGTTGATCCTTTCAATGGCGCTGTCGCTGAACATAAGGGTGTAGACTTTCACGCGAGTGTGGGTAGCTCGGTCATGGCAGTGGCCGATGGCGTGGTCAGTTATGCTGGTTACCGCAATGGCTATGGTAATGTGGTTGATGTTGACCATAGCAATGGTTATTTGACACGTTATGCGCATAATTCGCGTCTGACGGTCAAGGTTGGCGATTTGGTCCGAACTGGGCAGGAAGTTGCCAAAGCAGGCTCCTCCGGGCGCTCCACAGGAGCTCATGTGCATTTTGAATTATGGAAGGATGGGGTGGTGATGAATCCGATCAAATTCCTGGGTAATCCTAGGGGACTACAGTGGGCTTCTACCAACATGGTTGAAAGACAGTGACATTAGGTTGAATTTACAGGGGTTGCCCCGAGCTACAATATAGCTTGACTACGAACAGGGTGCGGTGCGCCCTGTTTTGCTGATGGCGTTGGGATACCCTAATGATCCGACGTCTATTAATAAACCGTTCCTTTTCAACCGGTTTCCTCAATGATCAACAGTCTGCTTACCCGACTTTTTGGCAGTCGTAACGAACGCCAGCTTCGCCAACTAAACTCCATCGTAGCTAAGATCAATGCTTTGGAGGCGGAGTTACAGAAGCTTTCCGATACGGCACTCCAGGCCAAGACAACCGAATTCAAACAGTCCATCCAAGATGGAAAGTCGTTGGATAAATTGCTGCCGGAAGCATTTGCAGTGTGCCGTGAGGCCAGTCGTCGTGTGCTGGGTATGCGCCACTACGACGTGCAGTTGATCGGTGGCATGGTGCTGCATTTGGGCAAGATTGCCGAAATGCGTACCGGCGAGGGAAAGACCTTGGTAGCGACGTTGCCTGTCTATTTGAATGCGCTGGCAGGCAAGGGTGTACACGTGGTCACCGTGAACGATTATCTCGCCCGCCGCGATGCCGCTCATATGGGAAGACTGTACAACTGGTTAGGTTTGAGCGTTGGTGTGGTTTATCCAGGGATGCCGCACAGCGACAAGCACGCGGCCTATGGCGCTGATATTACTTACGGTACTAATAATGAGTTTGGCTTCGATTACCTGCGGGACAATATGGCGTTGTCTAAAGCAGATCGTTACCAGCGTGGGTTGCACTATGCGATTGTTGACGAAGTGGACTCAATTCTGATTGACGAAGCCCGTACTCCACTCATCATTTCCGGTCCGGCCGATGAGTCTCCGGATCTTTACATCCGAGTGAATCGCATCATTCCGCATCTGACCCGGCAGGAGAACGAAGAAGCAGAGGGTGATTACTGGGTTGACGAAAAGGGCAAGCAAGTGCATTTGTCCGAGGTCGGCATGGAACGTGCCGAGGACCTGCTGCGTCAGGCTGGTATTTTGGAGGAAGGGGATGACAGTCTGTATGCCGCGCAGAATCTGAGTGTGGTCCACCACCTTAATGCTGCACTGCGTGCTCATGCCCTTTATCAACGCGATGTGGATTACATCGTTCGTGACGGTGAAGTCGTGATTGTCGATGAATTTACCGGACGCACTTTGGCAGGTCGGCGTTGGTCCGATGGTTTGCACCAGGCGATTGAAGCGAAGGAAGGAGTGCCTGTACAACGCGAAAATCAGACGCTGGCCTCGATTACCTTCCAGAACTTGTTCCGTATCTATAAAAAACTGTCCGGTATGACAGGGACTGCGGACACAGAAGCGTACGAATTCCAAAGTATCTATGGACTGGAAGTCATGGTCATCCCGACTAACAGGCCGACCGTTCGAAAAGATTATCCGGATCAAGTCTTTCTTAACCGCAGTAGCAAGTTCAATGCAGTATTGGAAGACATCAAAGACTGTGCGAAACGTGGTCAACCGGTCTTGGTTGGTACCACCTCAATTGAAATTTCGGAAATGTTGTCCGAACACCTGCGCAAAGCCAGAGTCAAGCACGAAGTGCTCAATGCTAAACAGCACGAACGTGAAGCGACCATTGTTGCCAATGCTGGGCTTCCTGGTGCGGTGACCATTGCTACCAACATGGCTGGTCGTGGTACCGACATTGTTCTTGGCGGTTCGCTTGATACTGTGCTGGCTGAACTTGATCCAGATGCGACCGAGGAAGATCGGTTCCGAGTAAAGACGGCATGGAATCGCCGTCACGAGGCGGTTAAAGCTGCTGGCGGCCTGCACATTATAGGCACCGAGCGTCACGAGAGTCGTCGTATCGATAATCAATTACGCGGCCGTGCAGGACGCCAGGGTGACCCGGGTTCCTCGCGTTTCTACCTGTCCCTTGAAGACAGCTTGATGCGTATCTTCGCTTCCGAATGGGTGCAGAAGGTAATGCGTTTGATGGGGATGAAAGAAGGCGACGTGATTGAGGACCGTCGAGTGACCCGCCAAATTGAGAGAGCACAGCGTAAAGTTGAAGCTCACAATTTTGACATCCGTAAGAATTTGCTTGATTACGACGATGTCAACAACGAACAGCGTAAGGTGGTCTACGCTCAGCGTGATGAACTGCTTGATGCCGAATCGATTAAAGAGAACATTGATAGTATACGCCACGAAGTGATTGATGCTTTGGTGACACGTTTCGTACCAGAACATTCCATTGACGAACAATGGGATTTGCCTGGCTTGCAGGCGACCCTACAGAGTGAATGGGGCTTACACCTGCCGCTGATAGAGATGCTCAAGGGGCGCGAGGAAGTCGATGCCGAACGGATCGCTTTTCTGGTTCAAGATGCAGTGGATAAACATTGCGCTGAAAGAGAAGCATCTATCGGTGCTGAGACCATGCGCGCCCTTGAAAAGCATGTGATGTTGACAGTGCTTGACCAAGGGTGGAAGGAACATCTGGCCACAATGGATTACTTACGCCAAGGGATTCACCTGCGCGGCTATGCGCAAAAACAGCCTAAACAAGAATACAAACGTGAGGCTTTCGAGCTGTTTTCCGAAATGTTGGAGCATGTTAAGCGCGAGGTGATCGCCTCGCTAGCGCGGGTGCGTATCCGTAGCGAGGAAGAAATGGCTGCCCTGGAAGAGCAAGAGCGTCGTCAAGTCGATACCCTGTTACGCCAATCGCAGTTTCAGCATCAAGAAGCGGGCGGTTACGGTACCGGTGACGAAGCTGTTTCGTTACAGCGCCAGCCTGCTGGCCAAAGAGCGGCTATCGCTCAGGTCATTCGTGATACACCAAAAGTTGGTCGCAATGATCCTTGCCCTTGCGGCAGTGGTAAAAAGTACAAACATTGCCATGGTCTGGTGACTTGAATGTCAGACCCTCAATCTTGACCAGATCCCTGAGTGGCAAGCTGTTTGGGGGATCACCTGTATTCGATGATTTCCATCCACACTCGCAGTGGCGCTTATTGGCGTTGTTGCGTTTCGAACACACTGATTTGAAATCGTTGCGGTAACCAAATTGCTGCTGTTGATTTCCCCCCACCTATTGAAGAGTGATCGTCCAGCTAAAGTGTGGTAGAACTACTCTCTACCCAACAATGCGCTTCTTTGCAGATGTCCTACGCTCCCTTCTTGTTGGAAATGAGCGTATGGATTGCATCTTTAGATCTCATTGCAACGCAGCCTAACCTTCTTTGTGCTGCCTATGCCGCCGGTTTGCATCCTGATGTACTGACGTAGACAACTCTGCTGTTGCAGTGAAAGTGTGTACTGAGCAGCGTGTCATCTGCCTTAGCTTGGTGGATGTTGCGCATCAGGTTGCAGCGATAATAGCGATGTGTCCATTTGAGCAGCCCATCTCTGTTTAACTGTAATTTTCCATTCAATCAGTGATGCAACGGCCTAGGTACGGATATGATCACCGTGGTTGATCGCAATTCCCCTATAGCTCTGCGCTATGGGGACAGTTGTGTGTTAGTCCAACACAAATGAGGTATTAGATGCGACGCTTGGCAATCTTATTTTGGCTTGCAACATCCGGTTGCGTGGCCTCCGCCATGTACGGTGGAACGGTGGGTGCACAAAATGCAGTGTCTGATACTCACTTTGTTGAACCACTCCGCGGCGTTAACTGGCGTGGTTTGGAAACGGCGCAGCACCTGCCGCAAGGTTTAAATCAACGTCCCTGGCGTGAAGTACTCGACCAAATGCAGAGCCTAGGCATTAACGCAATACGCCTGCCCCTGTGCTCGGACACCCTACATGGCGCCATGCCTACCAATCTGGATCTAGTGCGTAATCCAGATCTCAAAGGACGTACCGCATTGCAGATTGCCGACGCAATCATGGATGAAGCTGGGAAACGTGGGATGCGGGTCCTCCTGGCGTATCACGGCGTGGAGTGTCCTACCGACAGAAACCCATTATTGCGCAGCGTAGATGAATCAGAGCACCAATGGATCAGCGATGTGCAATTCATCACCTCGCATTATCGTGCTCAACAAAAAGTAGTGATGGGCGTGGACTTGGCCGACATGGCAAACCATCGCCCCTTTCAGAGCGGTGGTGATAGCGCGCCTGATTGGAATCCTGTCGTCGAGCGTGCCGCCGCTGCCATTCTGGCGATGAATCCCGACTGGTTGATTGGTGTGCAGCTTGTTGGCCTGAATCCCCCCTGCTTGGATGCCTCCGCTCCCATCTCCGATGACAACATAAAATCGCAGCACTGTGTCCAATTACGCATTCCTGCTCGGAGCCTCTTGCTCATGCCGCGCTTCGCGGGCACTGACATGGATACTGAAGCTGCCCTTGGCGCATTTTCTGGAAAACAAACCGTGTTACCCAACTCTCTGGATGCCACGGATGCCGAGCAGCTCGCCCATCGGATTGATGCACTGCTGGCATTTGGTATACGCCAAGGCTTTTATGGATCTTGGATGACCTCAGCACAGATGCCATTTGGCCTGCTCGATAACGACGGCCGTACCCCACGTACCTCATTGATTGCACAACTACATCGTTGGTGGGGTGTTAGCCGTGTCGATGTTGCCAGTGAGAATGCTACGACGAAGAATCAAACAACGACCGATACCAATGGATGTGTTGCTGGTGATAACAGCGTGCCACTCAATGGTTGGGACACCTCTTTCAGTGGTGTCGCCACCTATACCTATACGGGTTACAAAGGCGGCGCATTGATGCTGGATCCGATTCAGTCCCATGTGCAAATCACTGCACTGAATCCTACTCAACTCAATTTGGGGGGGATTCCCGCTGCGATGGCCGGTGCTTATTTGCGTGTGCAGGGTCCGAAGGGAAGCACAACCGTCTACGTGACGGACCTCTATCCCACCGGATCTTCCGGGGGATTAGATCTTTCGCCGAATGCCTTTGCCAGTATCGGCAATATGGCTCAAGGGCGTATCCCCGTGCAATGGAAGGTCGTCTCAGCACCTGTGAGTGGCAACTTGATCTATCGGGTAAAAAAGGGAAGCTCGGGATGGTGGGCAGCGATCCAAGTACGTGAACATCGGTATCCAGTCCTCAAACTTGAAATCTGTCAGGATGGCACCTGGTTGAATTTGCCAAAGAGAAATTACAACTACTTTGTTGGTACCCGACTGGGTAACCAACCCTTGTCAATGCGCATGACAGATATTCGTGGTCAGACCTTGATTGATACGCTTCCCGCCTTGCCCAATAAGGCTTCCTCAAAAGCATATTCTGTGAATGGAAATGTCCAGTTTTCCGAATAAGACCGTGACTGGCTCAGCCTGGTTCTCCTACCTGAGTGGTGATTGCCTGAACAGATTAATGAGGTTTTTAAAACTGCTTTAAGCGCACTGACCTTGGAGCGCTCCGCAGTTGCCTAACGACACACTACCCCTCCTGATTGCTGAAGAGCAGACTCCCCTTGTGGTCGCAGCAATGGCATACCGAAGGTCAATGAGAGTGTGCCGAGTATCCTCCTCATCACCCTGACCCACTGCTGTGAATCACTAGTCCCCTCTCATCATTTCTGCACAATGCATATTAACGGCGTTGTGCCAACACCCCATCTAGGATCAGCGTACTTTGGAAACCCGCCTGCTCCAGGCGTCGTGCGATCTCACGAGGCACATCACGGCCATGACTCAGCTGAGTTGGTGAGCCGGTGTAGTGGAACATCTGCCCGCCACGGCACAGCACCCGTGCCAACTGATCGTAAAAACGTAGCGC
Organism: Xylella fastidiosa; assembly: GCF_011801475.1. Taxonomy (NCBI): domain Bacteria; kingdom Pseudomonadati; phylum Pseudomonadota; class Gammaproteobacteria; order Lysobacterales; family Lysobacteraceae; genus Xylella; species Xylella fastidiosa. The sequence continues at coordinate 2,224,213 of NZ_CP044352.1, read as the reverse complement.
GTATAACTCCCCGGCAATACTGAAGCGTGGCGGATCGTGAACAATGGCATCCACACTGGCATCCGGTAGATCCTCAATGGCTTGCTCAATGTCCCCACCAACCAACTCAAGGCGCTGATTAGCCTGTATCGCCTGAGGATTTGGAGACCAAGGATTGAGCGTGCGTAGCCAAAGAACATCAGGATTTTTCTCAAACGACCGGATGTGAATCGCACCGGCTTCCAGACAGCAGGCTGCGAAATAGCCGAGTCCACCGCACGTGTCCAACACCGTCTTCCCTTGTGGCCTGACCAGAGCCACTTTGCGTCGTGCGTCCTCGAAAGGAGACACACGCAGGGACGGTAACATCTTGATGCCATCAATCTCGAACGTCGGTGCCCCCCACGGAGTAGGCACTAACTTGATGAGCGAGCCACTGAACCGCGAAATTGCGGTGAAGTTTTGACCATCCCAATAGTAAATCGTGCGGTCTTTCAATCGGTTCGGATACGGATAAGCCTGTGTTTTGGCATGCCAAGCATCGGTAGCGATCCGTACTTGCGTATGCGTGCGCCCCAAGTCCAAGGAGCCTGACCAGGTCGCCGCCCCGCGGCTGCGGGCCTCCTGCAGCGCATGACCAATGTCCAGGGTCAGCAAAGGACCGGTGTAGTGGGGTGTCTCCATCGAAGCTGGCAAGACTGCTTGGCAAAAAAGAAGCCTGGGATCCTACCCGAGCCAGATGCAGGTGAGTAGCCGATCTGCTTGGGTATTGCGCTGTGCTTACGGCACATCCTTGATAGCGACATCACTGCATTGGCTGTGCCATCCTCATACATGGCATAAGAAGTCCCGGTATATGTGGTTGATTTGCGTCCTGACACCAGCGACACCAACGATGAATAGATAATATACCTGTGGCGGTGGAAACGATTTTGATCAGCTGAATCGTTTCCATATTGTATTGTCCATCGTGTCGACACCATGTCGGCTCCTGTTTTCGGTGAATGAAATGACTCCATATGAACAAAAGCTTCTTGATGACTTTTTGACACGACTGCGTGGTGCCGGAGAAAGCGTAAAAGATCCTCAAGCCGAAGCGCTTATCTGCGAGCGCCTCGCTGGCCATCCTGATGCAGCCTATCTCCTGGTGCAGCGCGCATTATTGCTTGAACAAGCCTTGGCCTCAGCGCAAACCCAGATTGCAAAGCTGCAGCAAGCCGCTGCCGGACATGATGCGGGTGCTGGCAGTGGCAGTTTCCTCGGCCAAGCCGCTTGGGGAACGCAGCAGACCGTCCCACCCACAGTCGCTCCCCCGCCTCCTCCCGCAGCACCTCCGAGCTGGCGTGAGCGTCTGTTTGGGAGTACTCCAGCGCCAGTGCAGCAAGCGGCGCCCTCGGCTGCAAGTAGCTTCCTCGGTACTGCTGCCAGTACGGCGGCGGGTGTTGCCGGTGGAATGTTTCTGTTTCAGGGCTTGGAACACATGTTCGGTGGTCACCAAGGCCAAAGCGGTGGACTCTTTGGTAATGCTGACAACACACCACAACAGACCATCGTTGAGAATGTTGTCACTAACAACTACTACGACACCGGCACATCCATAAGCGATGCGGGCGGTTTCGCTGACGATACCGATCTATTCGACAACGATAACGATACCTGGGTGTGAGATTGGCACAGGGTGCGTGTGGATCACACGCACCCTGTGCCGCCGTCTGCGCGGCGCACCACGCGATGGGCTATCCCTGCTTTAACCCCTGAGTCTGAGCACACATCCATGCAACCTGATGTCACGGGTGAGAGAAAAGACGCAGGTCTGTTACCTCGTATCGTGCTGGTGTTGTGAAGATGTCGCTTTGGGGTGACACACCCTCTGATGATCCTCAAGAAACACCCAACAGATGAAAACAACATCGCTTTGCTGCAGCCAAAGCCATTTCTTCATGGGTGTTTGCTGCTGCTCCGTGAGGGGGCACGATATTTTTCGATCTGAGGCCGTGTCGAAACAATCGTGTTACTGCTGCTGAAGTGTGCGATGCACATCGCATCCCTACGTTTGTTGGTGAATGATTATCCGTGCCCTATTTCTTCACCGGGGTTTTCGATGACATATGAACCCTCCTCAAGACGCAGCCCCTGCTGATGACAGCCTACCCAGCCCTTGTGTTGCAAGCTGGCATCGGATTCGATTCACGGACAGCGACCTAGCCATCCGTAAAGCGATTGACTGTCTTGATATGGATGAGATGCCACCTTTCTAGGAATGATGCTGAAGCTGTTATTGGAGTGCAGCGCTGTGAGCGTATTCCGCTGCGCAGAGAAGGGACGTTCTCGCTTGCATATGTGCGCGATGCGTCCCTTCCCCCTGCCTGCTGTGTCAATGTCTGATTCCAGACATTCAATGCGTTGAGACTGAGTTACCGTCGTTATCCAGGACTTGCACATCAGCCAGCTTCAGGGCGCGGACCGGTGCCTCAATGGTGCTGAGGTCACCGATGATGACCCAGGTCATCGCATTTGGATTGATGATGCGTTTTATGGCGCGCTCTACACTGATTGACTCAATGGCTTCCAAGCGTGGTTTGAGAGTCTGTATGTAGTTGTCTGGGCGTTCGTACCGGACAATGCTTTCCACTGCGTCCAACACTGCGCCGCTGGTTTCATAACTGCCCGGCAGGCTACGGATAATCTGTTGCTTGATCTTGTCCACTTCTTCTTGGGTGAGCGGCTTGTTACCGATCACGTCTTGTGCCTCTTTCTGTATCTCTGCGATGGATTCGGCCGTTTTGTCTGTTTGTACGGGGGCGATAAACACGTAAGGACGTTGCCCCTGTGCGTTGGGGAGCACACTACTTGCACCATAAGCCCAATGTTTTTCCTCGCGCAGATTCATGTTCAGGCGTGAACTGAAGGTGCCCCCGAACGCCTCGTTACCTACATTGATTTCCAGATTAGCGGGATCTTTCGTCGGAGGAGCCAACAGACCGGCGAGAATCAATGACTGCTGCGCTTCTGGACGATGGATCAGGAATATACGTGGTTTGAGCTGTGCGGCCACGTCGGTAATCTGCTTGTGGCTTTTGATCGTGCTCGGAGCTTGCCAGTCACCAAAGGCGGCTTCCAACTGCGGGATGATGGATTTAAGCGTGGTATGACCGGTCACCAGGATGCGTACATTGTCCGGGCGTAGCCAGCGTTGCTGGAAATCTTTCAAGTCTGTAGCCGTCAGACTTTGGATCGCTTCATTGGTACCGCTGCCTGTCAGTGGGATGCCGTAAGGATGCCCTTTCCCATATAACAGTGGCGGCAGAATGCGTAGAGCCAGTCCCTGCGGCTGGGTTTTCTCTTGCGCAATGGCGGCCAGCCATTGGCCGCGTATCCGTTCAATGTCTGTCGCCTTGAAGGCTGGATTGCGTACCAGATCGGCGAACAGGTGCAGCGATGGGATAAGTTGATCGTTGAGTGCGTTCAGCGAAGCACGACAGGAATCCAGATCGCAGGAAATACTGCTGATGGCACCCAGACGTTGATGCTGCTGTGACACTTCGACTGAGTCCAACGAAGTCGTGCTTTCGTTCATCAACGTTGCGGTGAAGTTTGCCGTACCCGGTTTAGCGTCTTGGTCGGCTGCGTAGCCAGCGTCAAATAACAGCACGATTTGCGTTACCGGAATCGTATGCCGTTCGGCCAAGATGACTTCGATGCCGTTTTTCAGCTTACTGCGCTGCAATGCAGGGAAATTTAGAGAAGGGAACTGTGTGACTTCCGGTACCCCAGAGCGGCGGTCCACCTGCGATGCTGTCACGTGGTAATGAACTTTGGGTGCGAGTATGGCTGCTGGTTTGCCTGGTTCGGCAGGGCGCGCAGTGACCTTTGCATCCTCAGTCGCTGGATCAACATTGGGGCCTACTGGTAACACGGTCAGCAGATAGTCCCCCTTGCTGAACCATGTTGCTGCTGCCTGTTTGACACTGTTGGGCGTGGCCTGTGCAGCACGTTGTAGATCGAGCTTGTAGGCACCTGGATCATTGAGATAAAGCTGTCCCGCAGCGAGGATCGCGGCCTTATTACCGACCCTCTCCAGGCCGCGCACCAGATCGGAGCGGTAGTTCATCTGAGCGCGTTGCAATTCATCATCACTTGGGCCTTCGGCCAGAAACTTTTTTAATTCCTCGGCAATCGCTGCTTCAACCTTGGCAGGATCGATCCCAGGTTTCACATCGGCGTTGATTTGCATTTGGCTGGCCAGCGCAAATGGAGAAATACTGGCCGATATGCTGTCAGCCAGCTTGTCCTTATAGACCAAGCGCTGATACAGACGGGAACTTTTGTTGCCACCAAGAATAGTTGTCGCCAAGTCCAGTTGCACCACAGTATCGCTCCCCAGTTCTGGGGTGATCCAGGTGCGATACAACCGTGGTTGCGATACCCGATCGTATTGCACACCGCGCTTCTGTGCCGGTAGCGGGGTGATCCAGGGGTGCTGGTGTGCCACCGGAGGGCCGGCGGGGATATCGCCGAAATACTTTGCCGCTTTGTCGCGTGCCTCGGCCAGCGTGATGTCTCCGGCTAACACCAAGGTCGCATTGGCTGCACCATAATGTGCTTGGAACCAGCTTTTTACATCGGCCAACGAAGCAGCCTCCAGATCCTCCATTGAACCAATCGTGCTGTGCTGATACGGGTGATTGGCTGGAAAGAGATTGGACAGAATATTTTGCGTCACCCGTCCGTAGGGCACGTTCTCCCTTTGGCGTTTTTCATTTTTGACTACGCCACGCTGCGTATCCAATTCCTTCTGGCCGATTGCGCCAAGCAGATGGCCCATACGGTCTGATTCCATCCAAAGCGCCATATCCAGCGCAGTTGTCGGTACAGTCTGGAAATAATTGGTACGGTCAAACCACGTGGTGCCATTCATCCCGGTTGCACCGATTTTCTCGAAGGGTTGAAAGTAGCTGGCCTTGTGATTTTCCGAGCCAGAGAACATCAAATGCTCAAACAGATGTGCGAACCCAGTTTTCCTGGCAGGCTCGTCTGCCGAACCGATGTGATACCACACGTTGACGGCAATAACGGGTGCTTTGTGGTCCTCATGGACGATCACCGTCAACCCATTGGGCAGGGTGAAGCGCTCGTAGGCGATCTCTGGAATGTCTTGTTTCGGAATGGCTTTGCTGGAAATCGTCAGAGTTCCCGATGTCGCATTGACCTGGGGTGTGAAAGTGGCGGTTCCGAGACCGAGAATACCGATGATGAGCAGGGGAAGCGGGCGCAGCATGTATGACTCCATGAATAAGATTCATTACCGAGCGTAGGAGGTAGCGGCGTCTTTCGCAAATGTTCCTTCTATTGAGTGAATGAAGCCATGACGCGGTGGGCACTGCTGACGGCCTATTGATCTGCGATGCAGAGTATTTCTGCCGAGTGATTGTTCAGTGACTGGATGTGCTGATAAGACATTGCTTTGGTGTCATGTTGCTGTGGGTACTTCAGGGGGAGCCACTGCACAGCTGTGTTCCCATACGGCGATTGCCCGCCGTATCGACATCAACCATGAGATGCTGGATGCGCATCGTGATGCTGTTTGGTTGTTTCAATATGAGGAGGTTCGTATTGCGATCCAGGCCTGCATCATCCGTCTGTATCCGCGTGATGGATATTGATTGCCACGCCGCAAAAATATCGGCGTGGTTGCACAGGCCTAATGATTGTTTTTGGGAGATGCTGTCATGCCATCGTTACCACTCCGGCGGCGGTCTGCCGCCGGAATAGAAAATGCACTTCAATAGTTCGAACAGAACCCGAATTCAGTCCTGCCTTTCGGATCAAGCGTCTTATTCCAGTCCATACCAAAAGCGGTGAGTGCGTTATCCTTCACTGACCAACGCGCGCTCCATAGCGTCTGGATCTTCCCCTTGATTGGAATCGTCACCGTCCAGGTATTCGGACTGTCGCTGGTATTCGTCACTTGGATCCGCTCGCAGTAACCAGTATGCCAATCGCTGTCTACGATGGTATTAACAGCAATCTTGCTCTTTGTAGGATCGGAGCCGCTACCGGAGCCGCCGCCAGCACCACTGCCGGAACCAGCACCAGCACCGCCGCTGGAGCCGCCGCGAGCACCACTGCCGGAACCAGCACCAGCACCGCCGCTGGAGCCGCCGCCAGCACCACTGCCGGAACTAGCACCAGCACCGCCGCTGGAGCCGCCGCCAGCACCACTGCCGGAACTAGCACCAGCACCGCCGCTGGAGCCGCCGCCAGCACCACTGCCGGAACCAGTACCAGCACCGCCGCTGGAGCCGCCACCAGCACCACTGCCGGAACTAGCACCAGCACCGCCGCTGGAGCCGCCGCCAGCACCACTGCCGGAACCAGTACCAGCACCGCCGCTGGAGCCGCCGCCAGCACCACTGCCGGAACCAGTACCAGCACCGCCGCTGGAGCCGCCGCCAGCACCACTGCCGGAACTAGCACCAGCACCGCCGCCGGAACCACCACTGGCACCACCACCGGCATTCCACAGCTTATTCAGCAGCTTCACCTTGTCATCGCGTGGGGTGGTCCAGTCATTGCCAACCATGCCGCCGGTATCGCCGCTGTTCTGGTTTGCCGCCCAATAGAAGGCATCCGTCACGCCGATACTGATGAGGTAATCCACAAAAGCGTTTTGCCAAGCGATATCGCGTGGATCACCTTCACCGTACTTACCACCGAACTCACCAATCGCCATCGCATAGCCGGCTTTCGCAAAACGTCCGAAGTGTTGATCCCAGATCGCTGCCATGTTGTTTGGGAAATCAGGGCTATTGAAGTACGGCTGTACGTAGACATCTGGCCCGTAGACGTGTGGCATCAATAGCAAATGGTTGGCAGGGACTTTCAGTGGCGTACAGTCCATCGGTTCCAGGTTCTCGCCCCAGAAATGCCCAATGGTGCTGGAGCAGATGGGATTTTCTCCAATCCCCTCGACTCCGATCAGCCATTTTGGTGCGGCCTCCAAGATCGCTGCTGCCGCATGCTCGACTGCGGTGTTCCAATCAGTTTTTGGATCTCCGGTGCCCCAAGTGGCTCTGCCATGTGGTTCATTCTTTACGTCCAAGCCGATGACGCCGGGTACGTTGGCGTAACGGTGTGCGACGAAGCGTAGATCATCAATCCACTGTTTTTCGCTGTATGAATCTGTGTGCCACAACTCAGAGATTGCTGAGCAGTCCGGCCGATGGTGATCTAGCAGCACATACATTCTGCGGTCGCTCAATTCTTTGACGACCTTGTCCAGGATTTGCAGCGAACTCAAGCCTTGCAAGTCCGGATTGCGGCTGTAATCAATGCTGCTTGGTGATGTGTTGCTATTTAGATTGGCTGGGCAGAACGGTAAACGTATCGCGTTGAATCCCATGCCCTGTAGCTGTGTGATGAATTCTTTCCAATTACGTGCCCACAGTCCATTTACCACATGATCTCCGGTTTCAAAACCAAACCAGTTGACGCCCCTTAATTGGATTTGGTTGCCTTTGTCATCGACGACCTTCCCATGGCTGATGCTGTAACTGAATGCTGGCGCCGTAGATAAGGATAGGCACGTGGCTAACATGAGTTTGCCGAAGTGTTTGGAAAACGACATTAAGTATCCTTAATAGGGAGGGCCGTTATCTTCTGCGCACTCATCCTCCGTCGTCGATATGGGGGTCGTTAGTGATTCAAACGCCGTTAGGATTAAAGCCAAAAATTCGATTAAATCCCGGATGAATGCGTTTATTTGTGTTTTTTATCACTCTATTTACGAGGCTAAAATCACTTAAATTCCGTCGGGTATCGCTCATGGCACTCCAAGTCTCGATTGCGTGTCATGGTCCCTAACGGTGATTGATGCGTTCTGCTTTACACTCGGAAAGTGTTTTTGCGCTAGATGAAGGTGTTGCCAATGAGGCGGATTGCAGTGGCGGTGTTGGGGTGGTCGGTGTCTGGGATGTTGCTCGCACAGACGACACCGGTGTTTGAGGGCAAACGCATGTCTGAGGATGTCAAACAATTGGCATCCGACGCCTTCCAGGGTCGCGCGCCAGGCAGTGCAGGGGAGCAGAAGACCATTGCTTATTTGAGTGAGCAATTTGCCGCCGCTGGGTTGCAGCCCGCTGGGGATGTGCAGGCCGATGGCAAGCGTCTATGGACGCAGACGGTACCGCTGCGGCGTACGGAAATCCTTGGTCCCCCGCGAGTGTTGCTCGGTGCTGCGGGTAAGCACCGCTCTTTGACTCAGGGGCAGGAGATTGCGGTACGCGCACCTTTGGATGGAGCGTCCCAGGTTGCCTTGCATGCGGTGCCGTTGGTGTTTGTCGGCTATGGGGTGAAGGCGCCGGAGCGCCATTGGGACGATTTCAAAGGCGTTGATTTGAAGGGCAAGATTGCGGTGATGCTCATCAATGATCCCGACTTTGAAACCGGCCAGGGCGATTTTGACGGTAAGGGCATGACTTATTACGGCCGTTGGACCTATAAATTCGAGGAGGCAGCACGCCAAGGTGCGTTGGGTGCGTTGATTGTGCACGAAACGGCTCCAGCCTCGTATGGTTGGGCGACCGTGGCCAGTTCCAATACCAACAGCATGTTTGATGTGGTCCGCGAGCATCCAGAGGCGGTCCATCCGAAGCTGGAAGCCTGGATTCAGCACGATGTGGCTGTGCAGTTATTTAAGGATGCTGGTCTTGACTTTCAGACGTTGAAGATCAAAGCCCAATCACGTGATTTCAAACCAGTGCTTTTAAATGGACAGACGCTGAGCGCTGATTATCGGGTGAAATCTGAAGTCATCACCTCGCATAACGTGGCGGCGCGATTGGAGGGGCGGGCGCATCCTGATGAGACGGTGATCTACAGCGCTCACTGGGACCACCTCGGTGTTGGCGCGCCTGATGCCAAGGGGGACACCATTTTCAACGGTGCTTTGGACAATGCTAGCGGCACTGCGGCGTTGCTGGAATTGGCGCGAGGTTTTGCTCGGGGGCCGCAACCGCAGCGTTCGGTGTTGTTTTTGGCAGTCACGGCAGAGGAGAAGGGGTTACTTGGCTCGGAATACTATGCGTCCAATCCTCTGTATCCGCTGGAGAAGACCGTGGCCGTGATCAATATGGACGTGATGAATCCACAGGGGCCGACCCGCGATTTTGGGATCTATGGCACCGCCAAATTGGATTTGCTGGACATGCTGAAGCAGGTTGCCGTCGGCTGGAAGCTGCGTTATACCCCCGATCCAAAGCCGGAAGCAGGTCATTTTTTCCGTTCCGATCATTTCTCTTTTGCCAAGCGCGGTGTTCCTGCCATTTCATACTCCGCCGGACAGGATATGGAGGTGGGGGGAGTGGCTGCGGGCAAGGCTGCTTCGGAGGACTATACGGTTCGGCGGTATCACCAACAGGGGGATGAATGGCAGCCGGATTGGACGTTTGCTGGCGCGGCGCGGGATGTGGCGGTGCTGTACGCCTTGGGTCGTGTGTTGACGGATGAGGCTCGGCACTGGCCGAACTGGGCTGAGGATTCCGAATTCCGTGCCCTGCGTGATGCCAGTGCCGCAGCCCGTGAATGAGTATGGCGGTGTTAGATCTCGTGCCGCGTGGAGACTTTGGGAGCGGATGCAGGGTGGTGCTTCATCTTCTTGAGTCCAACAGGTGTTCTATGTCTGGAGGTGATTCTTGGAGGTGCGGTTTGCAGGGTGTGCGCTGCTGCTAATGATGAATGGGAGTTTCACAGACTCGTACAGTGTTTTAAACAGTGGCGGTTGGGTCGTGTTGTGCGGCGCACTTGGCGCATATCCCATGGACTTCCAACGTTTGCATCTGCGGTTGAAAGCCCAGTGCTCTGGCACAGGCATTCAATTGGGCAACGACATCCTTGTCTTCTAATTCCACGGCGTTATGGCAGTTATCGCAGATGAGGAAGGGCGCTGAATGCTTTCTGCTGTTTGGATGGTGGCACGCAATAAAGGCGTTGATCGATTCTAGTTTGTGAATGAAACCATGGGTCATCAGAAAATCCAGCGCACGGTAGACCGTGGGTGGAGCATCGGCGCCGACATCCTTACCCTCGCGTACCCATTCCAGCAGTTCATATGCCTTCACTGGTTTGCCAGCGTGAGCAATCAGTTGCAATACGTTGGCGCGGATAGGTGTCAGGCGTAGTCCACGTTCGCTACATGCGTGCTCCACTGCATGGATGAACTCGGGTGCGTCGTGTACGTGGTGATGGGGGGCGGTGCAGCCGTGATCGTTACTCATAGAGATTCCGTGGGATTCAAGCCGTAGAGATTTTTATCAGTGCCGCATCAATGCGTTTCAAGGCTTCGTTGCGGCCGGTGAGGTAAACGGTATAGGCAATGTCCGGGCTGACTTGGGTCCCGGTGATCGCTACCCGCAATGGTTGTGCCACTTTGCCCATGCCGATCTCTAGTGTTGTCGCAGTCGTGCGCAAGGCGGTATCCACGTTGTCCACAGTCCACGCGGGAAGTGCGGCTAACAGCGTACGTGCGTGCAGTAGGGCTGTTTCGGCACCTGGTTTGAGATGCTTGGCAACGGCTATTTCATCATAGCGCTGTAATGGGCAGTACCAGATTTCTGCTTTCTCGGCCATTTCTTTCAGTGTCTGGACGCGTTCCCGTAAGGCCAGGATCACGTCCGTCGGAGCAGGACCGGCGCTGACATCAATACCGCGTTGTTCCAGATGCCAGACCAATGGCGGGGCAAGCGTCGCCGGGTCATCGGTCTTCAGATAGTGCTGGTTCACCCAGCCAAGTTTTGCCATGTCAAGGCGCGCTGCTTTGGAGTTGACATCGTTGATTTGGAACAGGTCGATCAGCGCTTGCCGGTTGAATAGCTCTTGGTCGCCGTGTGACCAGCCCAGCCGTACCAGATAGTTAATCAGTGCATGGGGCAGGTAACCAGAATCTCTGTACTGCATCACATCAGCCGCGCCGGTACGCTTGGACAACTTGGCGCCTTGTTCGTCCAGGATCATCGGTAGATGCGCAAATGTGGGTAGTGGTGCGCCCAGGGCGTGATAGAGGTTGATTTGCCGTGGCGTATTGTTGATGTGGTCGTCGCCGCGAATCACTTCGGTGATGTTCATGTCCCAGTCGTCCACAACCACGGCGAAGTTGTAGGTTGGGTAGCCATCGGGACGCAGGATGACCATGTCGTCCAGTTCGCTGTTGGAGATCTGGATGCGACCTTTGATCAAATCGTCGAACGCCACGGTGCCGGTGTGCGGATTTTTGAAGCGGATGACCCGGTTGGGATCATCCCGGTATGGCAGGTTGGCTTCACGTGCAGCGCCGTTATAGCGTGGTTTTTCGCCAGTGCGCAGAGCTGCTTCACGCATGGCGTTCAATGTGTCCTTGGAGTCGTAAGCGTAGTACGCCTTGCCTTCGGCAAGCAGACGCGCAGCTACCTGGTTGTAGCGTTCGATGCGTTGGGTTTGGTAGACAGGGGGTTCGTCGTAGTCCAGTCCCAGCCAGTCCATTGCATGCAGGATGGCATCAATCGCGGCTTGTGTGCTGCGTTCGCGGTCGGTGTCTTCGATGCGCAGTAGGAATTGCCCGTTGCGGCGCCGTGCTTCCAGCCAGCAATACAGTGCGGTGCGGGCGCCCCCAATGTGTAGGTAACCGGTGGGGCTGGGGGCAAAGCGGGTGCGGCACGTCATGGAAGGCTCAATGGACTGCAAATCGTTGCAATTCTAACGGAGCGGCTTGTGTTGCGTCCTGGCGTGTTGCGTTTTCAGCATTGCAACATTGTGGAATAAGGGATGCATGGGTGCGATGGCCATCACGCCTCAATGTGTTCTGAATAGCCGCCTGGTGGCTGAAAAAGTCAGCGGCCAATAGGCAGATTTTGGGAGGGTCTGCCGATTCAGCCGCCGCGTTGTGCGGTTGTGCGTCAGTATCCAATGGGTTTGCGGGTTTTGGGTGGTATGGAGTTGTCAAAGTGGATGGTTGGGTGGTGGTGGCCGTTGCGCTGATGGTTCCGCAGGCGCGATGCATGATGTCGTTTGCCTGTGTGGGGTTGGGTGGCGAGGACAGGAGGGGCATTGCAAGGGATGCGGGCATATTTTGGTGTGTTGTGCGCGGTATCACTGGCACAGGGGGTGTGAGTGATGGCCGTTTGCCCGTTTTGGCGGGTGTTGGCACTGCATGGCGGTGCTCGCAGGCTGTTGCTGTCATCGGAGCTAGGTTGGTGGGATGGACGCTTGGTGTTTACCTGCTGCCAGATGAACCAGGACAATGGCGTTTTGTTTCTATAAAGGAAATCGAGATGTCCATCGTCCGCATGACTGATCTCGCTTTATCCGGTAAACGCGTACTGATTCGTCAGGACTTGAATGTACCGATTGATCAGGGTCGTATTACTTCCGAGCAGCGCATTATTGCTTCGCTTCCGACGATCCGTGTAGCGCTGGAGCGTGGTGCGGCGGTCATGGTGACTTCGCATCTGGGCCGTCCGAAGGAGGGCGTGTGGAGTGAGGAGGATTCATTGGCACCCGTGGCGAAGCGTTTGTCTCAATTGTTGGGGATTGAGGTTCCGTTGCGTCGCGATTGGGTGGATGGCGTGCAGGTTGCGCCAGGGCAGTTGGTGTTATTGGAAAACTGCCGAATGAATGTCGGCGAAGCTGAGAATGACGAGGCGTTGGCAAGGAAGTATGCGGCGTTATGTGATGTGTTCGTGATGGATGCGTTTGGCACTGCGCACCGTGCCCAGGCATCAACGCATGGGGTGATCTGTTGTGCTGCGATTGCTGCCGGCGGTCCGTTGTTGATGGCTGAGTTGGATGCTTTGAGCCGGGGATTGAAGCATCCGGTGAAGCCGCTGCTGGCGATTGTGGGGGGCAGTAAGGTATCGACGAAATTGGAGTTGCTTTCCAATTTGGTGAATAACGTTGAGCAATTGATTACGGGGGGAGGCATTGCCAATACGTTCCTTGCCGCAGCCGGTTACCCCATCGGTAAGTCACTGTATGAGGCGGATTTGATCGAGACTGCTCGGGAGATTATTACTGTGGCGAAAGCGCGTGGCGCTGAGATTCCGTTACCCACGGATGTGGTTGTTGCCAAGCAGTTTTTGCCTGGAGTCACGGCAACGGTGAAGACGGTGGATGCAATCGTTGCCGATGATCTTATTTTGGACATTGGTCCGCAGACGGCACGGCACTATGCTGCCTTGATTGAAACGGCGGCTACGGTGGTCTGGAATGGTCCAGTGGGTGTGTTTGAGTTCGATGCCTTCAGCAAGGGGACCGAGGTGTTAGCGCGGGCCGTTGCTGCCTCGTCTGCGTTTTCGATTGCCGGTGGCGGCGATACCTTGGCTGCTATTGATAAGTATGGTGTTGCGGACCAGATCAGTTACATCTCCACAGGCGGCGGTGCTTTTCTGGAGTTTTTGGAAGGTAAGACGTTGCCGGCGGTGGCTGCGTTGCAGGCGCGCAGCGGATAAGCCGTGTGTTGAGTCCAATGGTGTGTTGATCCATTCAAGTGGATATCGTTACGGGGTTACTGCCTCGTTTTATCGTGTTTGGTGATGGGGTGCCGGAAGCGGTGTCACGCTGTGTTGGGGTGCTTGTTGTTGTGGGTTGTTGCGGTGTTTTTGTTGGATAGGTGGGGCGTTGTTGATGAGAGGTGATGGGAGTGTGGATGGTGCCCGGTGGTGGAGCAGAGGGATGCATCCGGGGTGTGCTGCCGGGGAGTCCCTGGGCCTGTCTTGCGATGTGCTGACGTGTTGTCTGATGAGGTCGGAATGATGGTTGTCTGTCTGCTGCGACATGAGAGGTATGTCCATCCTGAAAATAAGTAACATTCTGGAAAAAACAGCCTGTGTTATTTTTGCTAGCTTCTGTGAAAGAGGCTTTCTTTATGTCTGAACGCCAGCGCCGTACCAGGATTCTTGCCACTCTTGGGCCAGCGACAGATCCGCCTGGTGTGCTTGATGCGCTGTTTAAGGCGGGAGTTAATGTGGTGCGGCTGAATTTCAGCCATGGCGATGTTTCGGATCAGGCCAGGCGTGTTGCTGAAGTGCGTGCGGCGGCGGCGCATGTGGGCGTTGAGATTGGCATTCTTGCGGATCTACCCGGCCCGAAGATCCGTATTGGACGTTTTACCGGGGGAAAAGTGCGGCTTGTGGCTGGTGCGCGCTTTGATCTGCTTGCCGATAGCAATGCGTCGCTGGGGGATACGACTCAAGTTGGGGTCAGTTATCTGGGGTTGCCGCAGGATGTCGCCGCCGGAGATGTGTTGTTACTGGATGATGGCCTCATGCAATTGCAAGTGGTGCAAGTGCAGGGTGCGCGGATTGTGACGACGGTTCTTAACGATGGTGTGTTGTCCGACCGTAAGGGGCTGAATAAGCAAGGTGGCGGTTTGTCGCTGGGTGCGCTGACGGATCGTGATCGCGAACTGATTGGTATCGTTGCCAGGATGGGGATCGACTTTATTGCAGTTTCGTTTTGTCGTCATGCTGAAGAGATGCATGAGGCGCGTCGCATTGCTCGGGAGTGCGGCTGTGATGCTGCGTTGGTGTCTAAGATCGAGCGTGCTGAGGCTATCGTGAATCTTGCCGAGATTGTTGCGGCTTCGGATGTGGTGATGGTTGCGCGTGGTGATTTAGGTGTGGAGATTGGTGACGCTCAATTGCCGGGCTTGCAAAAAAAGATCATCAAAGAAGCGTTGTTACAGAACAAGGTGGTGATTACTGCCACGCAGATGCTGCAATCAATGGTTGAAAGTCCGATACCGACCCGTGCTGAGGTGCTGGATGTGGCCAATGCGGTGATTGATGGGACCGATGCGGTGATGCTGTCGGCTGAAACGGCGACAGGTGATTATCCAGTCAAGGCAGTAGAGGCGATGGCGCGTATCTGTCTGGGAGCGGAACACCAGTTTGAGTTTGATACTGATTATGAGATGGCGCAGCGTAATTTGCAGCGTGCAGATCATGCGATTGCAATGGCAACGATGTTCTTATCTGAGCACATTTGCCTTGGTGGTGTGGTTGCGTTGACGGAGTCCGGTACGACGCCACGGTTTCTCTCGCGGTTCCGGTCGCACGTCCCGATCTATGCGTTTACGCGTCACGAGGATGTGCGGCGGCGCATGGTGCTGATGCGTGGTGTATTTCCGATGCGTTTTGACAGCCGTGGTTTAACGCCGCGTGAGGCAGCTAGGGCGACAATCCGTCTTTTGGTGGAATGTGGTTGTATGAGTCCGGGTGATCGTGTGGTGTTCACGAGCGGCGAGCATATGGAAACGCTTGGCGCAACCAATACACTGCGTTTACTTGAAGTAGGCGCTGATGGGTGTGTCAGTGGTCTGTGGGAACTCTAAGCTTGCGGCTTGCGGATACAAGTAGGTTTCACTGTAGTAGCGCCCACGTGTGGCCGTCCTTGGTGAAGAGAAGATTTCGCCGTTGTGGCTTGATGTAGCAGTGGGTGTTGTTTTTTTAACGTCTCAGGATGCCTTTGCTAGTGTTGCAGGCGTGATTTGCGGCAGTGTCTGAGTGGCGGTCATGGGCGGTAGATGGGAACGTCGAGCGGTGCTGTGCAGGTGATGTGTGCATCTGTTGCCTTAGTGGCTGTGGTGTGCGCCAGGGCCGCTGTTGCAGGTGGTGTCTTGCTTGATGATGGGGTCTGCTCTAGGAGCGTATGGGGTTCAGGTGATGGATGGGTGTTTGCTGCATCTTGCTATCAGTTAGGGCGTTGTGTCTGGCCGATGTGCTTGCTGTATTGCTAGGCAGTGTGCATGAGGACGCGATGGCTGTAGGTGCAGATGGCTTGGGGATGACATTGGCTGTGATGGGGTGTCCCAGAGCATCCACTGGCACTGGGTGTGAGCTGTTTTCTTCTGGAGCACTTGGAGAGAGGGTCTGTGTGTGTTGTGGTGGAGTTACGCCCAAGGGAGTGTGTGGTGCGCAGTGGTGCTTGGGTCGGTGTGTAAGCGGGTATTAGTTGCCGTTGTTTGATGTGCTCTGATCCGGGGTGGCGTGAGCGATTGATGCTTGAATCTTGGTCTCTATTCTTTGCCCTGTTGAGTTGCAAGTGGCGATGTAGGGTAGGGCATGGCTGGGATGTGAATTAAGAAGGAGTGATTGCGTGTGTCTATTTATTTGAAAGGGAATGTTCTTGGGGTGTTCATCGCTATACTTCCGTTTTCTCCGTAGCTGCCATAGGAATCCAATGAGTATTGAACAGCTTGCAGAAACCGCTCAAGCAATGGTCGCCTCGGGTAAGGGGATCATTGCGATTGATGAGTCCGCCGGCACCATTGCTAAGCGTTTTTCCAGTGTCGGTATCGAAAATATTGAAGAGAATCGCCGTGCTTACCGTGAGTTGCTGCTGACGACCCCTAAATTGAGTGATTACATTTCTGGGGCGATTCTATTTGACGAGACCATTCGTCAATCCACGAAGGCCGGTGTCCCGTTTCCGAAGTACATGGCCGAGCATGGCATCATCCCAGGGATTAAAGTGGATAAGGGCGCATATCCGTTAGCAGGGTGTCCTGGTGAGTTGGTCACGGAGGGGTTGGATGGGTTGCGTGCACGACTGGAGGAGTATTACAAGCTTGGCGCACGTTTTGCCAAGTGGCGTGCTGTTATCAACATTGGTGATGATATTCCGTCAGGGATGTGCATTGATGCCAATGTACACGCGCTAGCGCGTTATGCGGCGTTGTGTCAGGAGCAGGGCTTGGTGCCGATGGTGGAGCCGGAGGTCATTATGGATGGTAACCATGACATCTCGGCTGCTTATGAAGTGACCGAGGCGACGTTGCGTTCCCTGTTCAATGCGCTGTATGAGCAGAATGTGGTGCTTGAAGGAACCATTCTGAAGGCGTCTATGGTGATCCCTGGTACCGACTGTGAGGAGCAGGCCAGTATTGATGAAGTGGCTGAATCCACGGTGATGTGTTTGAAATCGACAGTGCCTGCGATCCTGCCGGGTATTGTGTTCTTATCTGGTGGACAGACGGATGCGCAGTCCACGGCACATTTGAATGCGATGAATCAATTTGATCCCTTGCCGTGGCCGTTGAGTTTCTCTTATGGCCGTGCGATGCAGCAGGCGGCATTGAAGTTGTGGTCACAGGATATGAAGGGCAATTTCGCCAAAGCGCAGCAGGTTGTGTACGAGCGGGCCAAGGAAAATGGTCTGGCCGCTCTTGGTAAGTGGAAGGGGTGAGCTTCTTTGCTCATTGTGGCGAAGGCGCTGGCTGTGATGCTGGTGCCTTCTATGTTTGATGCTTCAAGTCGTACTGTGGCGGTTTTGGGAACGATGCGTAGACAAGCGGTCCGATGATTCAGGATTCAGGATTCAGGGGACGCTGCGCCGCTTGCTGTGAAGCCTTGGGAAATAGGGTTACTAGTCGGCGTTGTGCAGTTGTTGTTGATGTACGATGAATGCACGTTGCGCTGCTTGACGTGCTGCACGGCGCAAAGTGCCAATAGCGCCTTCAGCAGTTAAGAGAGGAGCTAAGGGAGCTAGTAAGCTCGGGGTTGCGGCGTTGCGCGCTAGCAGGTTTCCTAGCGTTGCTGAGTTCAGCGCGCCGCCAAGTGTTACGCCTCCGGCGATGGTGGCTAATGTCGGTATTAGGCCACCTGTGACCACGCCGCCGCCGCCGAGCAGGCCCATAGATAACATGCGGCCAGGGGTGCCTGAATCGGGGATTGGATCTTTTAAGACGGTTTGGCCGACTTTTGCTAAATCGCGATACTCTTGCGTTGCTTTGGGGCCGCGTGCGTTAACCGCGCTCCATAATCCCGCCGGTGTAATATCTGCGCGCGCACCTGCGGGGCGCGTGAGAAGCTTTTCCAAGGTTTTAAAATTGTTGTACTGCTGGTTGGTTTTTTTAAACAATTCAAGCGCTGCAACGTCGCCAGGATCATTAGACGTTTTTAGCGATTGTTCTGCATCGTTAACAAGTTCTTTCCGTAGACGGCCTACATAGTGGCCGGTGGATGTACCAGGCTGGACGCCTGCTAAATCACGCACCAACGTTTGATAGTTTCTGCCGCTAATGGGGCCTTCATGCCCTGCGCGCACGATGTCATTAAAAATACGGTGAAACTGGTTTTGAACGATTTTCCCGCCGTCGGCGCCTAAATCTCGATACGCATCGTTCACTACTTCCTGCATACGTGCAGCCGCTTGGGGAGATAACGCTATGTTTCTATCGTCCCAAATCGCGTTATATGTATCGTTAAAACGCTGTTTCTGGCTTGCTAACCAGCGATCATCTAGCCGTTCTGTTGCATCGCCTACGTGGCGGGTTAGTGCTTTGTTCCACGCGTTCTGCTGATTGCCTGCAGCTGCGTCTGCGCCGCTGAATGGGATGTATTTTGCGACACTAGCGGCGGTACGTAGCGGCGTGGATTGTGCGATCTGAGAAATATGCAGCGGAATCCCTTCACGTTGCGCAATGTCGGTCGCGGCACGTAGGATCGGATCAGCTTCACGCACTAGGCGACGCGCTGCGCCGTGCACAACGCCGCTCACGCCACGGCCTAACACGCCGCCTAATGCGCCGTAGCCTGCATTCGTGAGCCGATTTTCTCCGGTGCGTGTTTCACCAAGTGCGCCATAGGCTGCCCCTTCGGCCGCAGCAATCCCGCCTTTAACGGCAAGCTGGGCCACGTTACCGCTCCCCGCTCCTCCTTCCTATGCAGACTACAAGAACTCCATCGCATTCACTCAGTGGCGTTCGGAATTAGAGAGCAAAGGCGCACCTTACACTTCGGTCCAACGCAATGATATGTGGGTAGAGAAATGATCCATGCAATCACCAGGGGGGCACTGTTCGCTGCCCTGATGTTAGCTACACATGCTTCAGGTGTGCCAATGAACACAACACATACCGATGATACAAAACGTTCCGTGTCTGGAAGGCCAGCAGCACAATTAAAAGATATTGCAGCTCAACTGATCGTCATGGGGGAACAGGATCAGGTTGACCGCAAACGCGCCATGTCGCCTGGATTTGATGATTATGCATTGTATGCAGCCGATCTTAAGCGACAGCAACAGTTAGAACGGCTGATGCAAGGGCGCGGATTATTCAGGCTCAATGAGGTGGGCAAGGACGCTGTCACCGCCGAGTTTCTGATCATCCAGCACTCCAGTCCAGCGTTCATGAAGCGCTTTGAGAAAGAAATGGGAGAACTTGCCGCCAGGGGTGATTTCCCCAAGGATGACTACGCAACATTCGTAGACCGCCTCTTGGTCTATGAACACAAACCACAGCGCTACGGGACACAGGCAAACGGAGACTTGGAGTTGTACCCGATTGAAGACGAGCAGTTTGTAGATAAGCGGCGTGCGTCAATGGGATTGCCCCCATTACAGGTGCTCATTGATAAACTTGAGAAAGTCAAACAGTCTGTACGTAATGGAAAGGGACTCGGACTTGAGAAATAGCGAACTGTTTACAGCAGTTTCTTAACAAAAGCATCCATATTCCAATGACACCTCATCGGCTTGGCAGACGTTTTGTCGCCGAGCTAATTGAAGTATTCAGCCTCGGCATCAGTCACGGCTTTGCTGCGCCGCGTGTTTCAATCGCAAAATTTCCACGGTGCGGGTTTCTTTGCCGCTGGGCATCCCGATGTGTTGGGCAGTGCATTGTTGTGATGCAGCGCCACTTGCGGTGTGCAAACGGATGTCTTCCGTTGAGATGCCTATGTTGTAACAACGCCGCCAATGGGATTGGCGGCATCCGCACCCATAGGGGTCGGATGTTGACATGGTTAAGTCGGCCTTGCTGAGGGTGCTCTGCATCCATGCAGGATGATGCGCTGGCCAGATGGGCCACGTTGCGTTTGATGTGCTGTTTGGCGACCAGATCGCAGTGGGGCTTTGCGTGTGTGTATCGGCAAGCGCAGGAGTGTGTGCTACGTGTTGCAACGCCATCTGCGGGGGTGTTGGCAGCGGGGATGGTAGCCGCTAATGATAGCGATGGGATGAACGCGTGAGGTGCGCTGTATCTGCGGCTGTGAATGTTCCTAATGTTCTTTAGTTTTGTGCTTCGTGTGACTGTACTGCACGGGATAGGCTTGCTTGGGTGGCGATGATTGCTGTGGAGTCCATGCGACGTGTCCATTTGTTGTGCGATGGAGGACACATCGGCCGTGGAGCGTGTTGCGCTGCGCCAGCTCAGGAACATTCTGCTGTGTTCAGCCGAGACTGGCTAACCACGCGTCGTCTGAATGCTCATTGATGTCAGCGAACAGAGGGGTGGAGAAGTAACGTTCGCCGGTATCTGGGAGCATGGCGAGGATCACGGCACCCGGTTCGGCCTGTTGTGCGATCTGCAGTGCTGTTGCGACGGAGGCACCGCCGGAGATCCCCGAGAAAACACCTTCCTCCGCGGCCAGGCGACGGGCTACCGTGATTGCATCGTCGTCGGTAACACTGAGGATGTGGTGTGGAACGGAACGATTCAGTACCTCCGGTACGAAATCGGGTGTCCATCCCTGAATCTTGTGGGGTTGCCATTCCTTCCCTTGGAGCAGTGCTGCGCTGGCAGGTTCGCTGGCGGTGATTTTGATGTCTGGTCGCGCGATTTTCAGTACTTCACCAACGCCAGTAAGCGTGCCGCCGGTGCCCCATCCACTGACGAAGTGGTCGAGGCGGCGTCCGGCAAAGTCTCGTAGGATTTCCGCGGCGGTGGTGTTGCGGTGATAGGCAGGGTTGGCTGGGTTGGAAAATTGGCTGGCGAGGAACCAGCCGTGCTGTTGGGCGAGTTCTTTGGCTTTGCGTACCATGCCGCTACCGCGTTCGGCGGCTGGGGTGAGGATGACTTTGGCACCGTAAGCGCGCATCAGTTTGCGCCGCTCGATCGAAAAGGTTTCGACCATGGTGGCGACGAACGTGTAGCCGCGGGCAGCGGCGATCATGGCCAGGGCGACGCCGGTATTTCCCGAAGTGGCTTCGACGATGGTGTCGCCGGGTTTCAATAACCCCTGTTGTTCGGCGTCGAGAATGATGGCCAGTGCCAGACGGTCTTTGACCGAGCCGCTTGGATTGAATGATTCAACCTTGATGTATAGATCCACGTGTGCCGGAGCAATGCGGTTCAGTTTAACCACGGGTGTGTGGCCAATCGTGTCCAGGATAGTGTTGTAGATAGTCATGAAGGTCTCTGTGGAAGTAATCGGGGAGGATGTACACACAGATACGTGTGTCTTTGAATCAGCTTATAGGATGCGTGCGTGGGGGGCATGGGGCAGATAATGGTGTGGTGCCGAACCAATGCAGGTGTTCGGCCAGCGCGGTGACTTCGCCGAGGATCAGCAGTGCGGGGGGACGCACGGCGTATGTCTGTGCGGTGTGCGCGAGTGTTTTCAGCGTTCCTGTGAGCACCCGCTGTTGCGCGCGTGCGCCATTTTCGATCAGTGCAAAAGGCGTTGTTTCGGTCCGTCCAGCCTCACACAGGCGTTGCTGTATGGTGGGTAGTCCCGCCACGCCCATGTAGAACGCCAGCGTTTGACGTTCTTGTGCCAGTGCAGCCCAGTTCAGGGTATCTAGGGAGGATTGGCAATGGGCGGTGATCAGGCATAGCGATTGGGCGTGGTCGCGGTGGGTCAAGGGGATACCCGCATAGGCGGCACAGGCAAGGGCGGCGGTGATTCCGGGGATGACCTCATAGGGGATGCCGTGGGTACGTAAGAATTCCAGTTCCTCGCCACCACGACCGAAGACGAATGGATCGCCACCTTTCAGCCGTACGACACGCTGACCAGCACGGGCGTGTTGCAGCATCAGGGTGTGAATGTCTTCTTGGCGCACACTGTGGCCCGTTGCGGATTTGCCTACTTCGATCTGCTCCGCATCGCGCCGTGCCATCTGTAACACGGTGTCGCTGACCAGGCGGTCGTAGAGGATGATGTCGGCTTCATTCAAGGCGCGCAGTGCATTTAAGGTCAGTAGCCCGGCGTCGCCGGCGCCAGCGCCCACCAGGGTGACGCTGCCGGACTCCGTGGGGGGAGTCTTGGCGAGTGCTGCTTCCAGCACTGCTTCGGCCTCTGCGTGGCGTTGCTTGCGTAGCAATCGTTGGAGTGGGCCGGCGAGTTGGGTTTCAAAGAAGCGGCGGCGTGCTTCTATGTTTGGATAGCGGGCGCGGATAGTGTCGCGGCGTTGCGCGAACAGTGTGGTCAGTCGTCCCCAACTATCGTCAATGAGGCTTTCCAGTTGTTGTCGCAGATAGCGTGCCACCATCGGTGCGCCACCGCCGCTAGAAATCGCGATCCGCAACGGGCCGCGTTCGACCACGGCCGGGACCTGCACGTTGGAGAGTGCAATGTCGTCGACCACGTTGACGAATAACCGTTGCGCATGTGCTGCGCGCGCCGCGGCGTGGTTCACCTCGGGTTGATCGGTGGCGGCGATGACCAACCAAATATCTTCTTGCAGCCAGCTGTTTTCAAACGTCCCTTGCCGCCACGTGATGCGACCGGTTTCGGCCCAGCGCTGTAACGATGCGGTCAGAGAGGGGGCGCCGATAATCGGCAAGGCGCCCACTTTGAGTAATGCCTCTGTCTTGCGTTCTGCAACCTTACCGCCGCCGACCACCAGGACGGCGCGGTCGTGTAGGTTGGCAAATAAGGGGAACAGAACGTTGGCAGTCACGATAGTGAGTTGAGGTCGGGGGTCATGACCGTAGTGCCTGGTTGATAATCTCAGGAAATGACTTCAGGCAGTTGGAAAATAGCCGTTAGTTATTAAGTTCTTCATGGAAGTGATCTACAGTCGTTTTTGGTTTTGCGATATTTCGCCTGTCATGACGTTGACTCAACTTCGCTACCTTGTGGCTATTGCCGATGCCGATCTCAATATTACGCTTGCTGCTGCACGTATACATGCCACGCAGCCGGGCCTGTCCAAGCAATTGAAAAAGCTAGAGGATGAACTCGGCTTTTTGTTGTTTGTGCGCCGGGGCCGTAGTTTGGAGTCAGTGACGCCTGCGGGGGAGGAGGTGATTGAGCGGGCGCGGGTGATGTTGGTTGAAGTCAACAACATACGTACTTATGCCGCCAATCAGCGCCGTGAGTACCAAGGGCAATTGACGTTGAGTACCACCCACACTCAGGCGCGTTTTGTGCTGCCGCCTGCCGTGGCGTTGATCAAGCAGGCTTATCCGCAGGTTACTGTGCATTTGCAGCAGGCTGCCGAGAGCGATGTGCTGGATGAGTTTGGTCAGGGAGGGGCCGATATTGCAATCGTGAGTACTGCGGGCAGCGCGCCTTCATCAGGGCTTGCGGTCCCTTTGTATCGGTGGCGGCGTTTGGTGATTGTGCCGTGTGGTCATCCTTTGGATACAGTGGGGTGCACTCTGGATTTGGCAGCGCTGGCGGAGTATCCGTTGGTCAGTTATGACTCTTCAATACGGCCAATGTCTTCGCTGCAACGCGCTTTCGCCAGTTTAGGGTTGGAGTCGCGCATTGTGTTGACAGCTTTGGATGCTGATTTGATCAAGACCTATGTGCGTGCCGGTCTGGGTGTGGGCATTCTTGCGGAGATGGCGGTTAATGCGGTCGATACCGATTTGCGTGCTTGGCCGGTACCGGCGCCCATTCCTGAATGTATTGCTTGGGCGGTGCTGCCACGTGATCGTGTCTTGCGTGACTACGTGTTGGAGTTGGTGCATGCGCTTGCGCCGCAGATCGACAAGCGTGATTTGCGGCGTGTGCTCAATGGTCATCAGGAGCCTGACTGGCCGTCGCCTCCTAGCTGGCAATCGTTGACACAGACCATTACTCATTGAGTGGGTTCTCAAGTGGCTGTGTGGGGGCTATGGATGTTCTTGGTGAGTCACGCAGGTGGTGGCAGGGTGTGTGATGTGTTCACGGGTGCTTGCAGTCACTGCTTGGGAGTGTGTTGTGGTGCGGGCGTTTCGGTTCCACGATGTGTTGCAGGGGTGCCAGGAGGTGTTGCTCAACGGGCTTGGGCCATCGCATCGCCCGTGGTATCTGGTGATTGAGTGGGTTTGGAAAGAGTGCTGGATGTGCTTCCAGGTTCTTGGATTTAGGTGTCATCTCCGCCGTGCGGCTGCGCATGTGCAGCGTATCTTTGTGTTGGAGTGTTGCGGTATGGGCTATAGAAGCATGTAGTGTGCTGGGATCAATTCACCCCTGAGGCACGACGCCATAGGGCGTTGACGAGCGGTGGCAGGCGGTCGACCAAGCTCAGTACCCGGCCACGTAGCAGGGTGAGGTGAAATGCGTCGTTGGAGAATACCCGGTTAATGGCATCGAACGTGTAGGCCGCGAGGGTGTTATCACTGCGGCGTGTCCGTGCCCAGCGTTGCAGGCGGTGCGGTGTGGCCCAGTCAACATGGCGCGTGTGTGCCTGTTGGATCAGGGTTTGCAATGCGGTTACATCGCGCAAACCGAGGTTGACGCCCTGTCCGGCCAGTGGGTGGACGACATGTGCGGCGTCACCGAGTGTCAGTACCCGACCGGCGATGTAGTCGGTGGCCAGTTGGCGGCGCAGTGGGAATGCGGTGCGTGGTGAGATGAGCTGTATGTGTCCTAGGCGCCCACCGAAGGCAGTGGTGAGTTCGCGTGCGAATGTTGTTTCGTCCAGTGTCAGGAGGCGTTGCGCTTCAACATCGGGGAGCGTCCAGACGATTGAGCTGCGCTCATCAGTAAATGGCAGCAATGCCAATGGTCCGCTTGGTAAAAAGCATTGCCAGGCGGTGGCTTGGTGTGGGTGTTCGGTTGCGACAAAGGCGACAATGCTGCGTTGTGCATAGTCATGTCGGTGTACTGGCAGGTGCGCCAATTGACGCAAGGTGGAGTCGGCGCCGTCGGCAGCGATGGCCAGGCGTGCTTCGAGTCGCCGGCCGTCCTCCAAGCGTAAACGCACTCTGTCGGTGTCTTGCTCTAGGGCGGTGATCCGTGCAGGGCAATGCAGTTGTACGCCGGCATCCGCAAGTGCAGACCACAACTGGTTGACTAGGAGTGCGTTCTCGACGATCCAGCCGAGTTGTTCGCAGCCCAATGTGGCAGCGTCGAAGTGCAATTCATCCGCTCCGCCACTGTCCCAGATCCGCATGTGATGGTATGGCTGGGCGCGTGTCGCGCACACGGTCGGCCATACGTTGAAGGTGCGCAGGAGTGCGGCACTGTCCGGGGCAAATGCGTAGACACGCAGATCCGGAACCGTTGCTTGCCAACGCGGTGGTTCGTATTTTTCAATCAAGGCGACGTGTAACCCTGTTTTCGCCAATGCCAGGGCGCTGCTGGCACCGACGACGCCGCCGCCAGTGATGAGTACATCCGGTCGCTGAGTTCGGTTCATACGCTGTTGAGACACAATTGCGGTACGTCGCCACGGAAGCCCATCGCGCCGTTGACCAGGAGTGCTTGCAGCTCGCTGATGTGGGAGACGGCAAGCAGGCCGAGACTGCGTAGCGGTCGCAGCAGCGGCAATCCATTGCTGGTGAGTTGTGCTAAGCCGTTAGAGAACATGAGTGTCTGTTCGCGGTCTGCACGCCGTCGTGCGGTATAGGCGGTGAGCAGTGCGGTTGCGCCGGGGTCGGTGTGATCGGCGGCGATCATTTCAGCCAAGGTGAGTGCATCGCGCAGGCCCAGGTTGAAGCCTTGGGCTCCTATGGGGTGCAGTGTCTGTGCGGCGTTGCCGAGCAGTGCCACGCGTTCGGCGGTCAGATCTTGTGCGATCACTTGCATCAATGGGTAGGCGCTGCGTGCGCTACTGGCAATGAAGCGACCAGCGCGCCAGCCCATGGCGTGTTGCAGCCGTGTCAGCCAGGCGCTGTCATCCAGGGCAGCGACTGTATTGGCCTGGGTACGGGCGACGCAATGAATGGCGCCATAGTGACGGTCGGCGCGAGGCAGCAGGGCCGTGGGGCCGTGTTCGGTGAAACGTTCGTAAGCGGTTCCGTCGGGTGCTTGAGTGGTTTGCACCCGTGCGACGAAAAGTGTTTGGAAGTAATCGTGTTGTGTGGTGTCGATATGCAGCAGTTCGCGTACGGTGCTCTGTGTGCCATCTGCACCGACGATCAGGCGTGCATGTAAGAGCTGTTCGCCATCGGCATGGGCGATCCGTACGCCGCGCATGCCATCGGTCACGGGCGTCACGGCGATGCAGCGTGCTGGGCGGTAGCGGGTGAGTTGTTTGAGTTCGGTGAGGCGGTGTTCCAACGCTTCGCCGAAATCACGTGCAATGACTACTTGGCCGAAGGCGTCACGTCCGTAGGTCGAGGCGTCCAATCGCACGCGGCCGAAGTCGCCGGTGCGGCTGGCGTGGATACGCCGGATGGGGCCGGCGGCGTGGCGTATCCGTGTCATGACATTGAGGGCGTCTAAAGCGTTTACTGTGGCTGCGGCGAAACAGAGGGTACGCTCATCGAATACCGTGGGTAGCGCCCCCGGTGGTGTGACTTCAACCAGGCCAATGTTCATGCCGATCTGGTCCAGGGCAATCGCGAGGCTGGCGCCGACCAAACCGCCGCCGACAATCAAAACATCATGGAGCTGATTCATGCCGCCATGATAAGCCTTCCTCTCTTGGCAGTGGGCCTGGGTGTGGGTTCGTCTGCCAAAGTGGGCAGCATCATGAGGTGCTGTCTATTGCATAGGAATGATGGGGCCGTAGGTGATAACAGCGGATGCCTCCAGAGGATCAAGGGGATTCGTGTCTCGTTGATAGTGATCTCGTCAGGCTGGGCGGCACCGCGTTAGGACTTCAAGGTCAAGGTGACGTTGCTAAGAGGAAGATTTTTTTGAATGCGCGCTGAACTCGGTGTGCCGCCACGTTGCTATTGCGGTGGTGGGTTGGTATCGCTGTGAATAGCGCAGGGACGCCATGCAGACGTTGCGTGATCGTTGTATCGCTGATGTTTGTGGGTGGTGCGCTCTGCCGTCGGAGGCAGTGATGCATGTTTGCGGTGATTGAACTATTGCGTCTTAACTTTATTGTCCATCAGTGGGGGATGGGGCAAGCTAAGCGACGTTATTATTGTGATAATCCGACCACGTGTATCGAGTTCTACGTTTATTACCCCTGCCTTTAAGTGTTGCGATCTCTTTGTCGGCGTTGGCAGACGAAAAACCGCCTAATTGGGGGTTGTGCCCCGCGACGTTGCCGTTACAGGGTTTTGAGCAGGCCCCCGGCATGGATAAGCATGTTGTTCAGAGTCGCCCTCAATTGCCGACCAACATTGAGGGTGACACGCTCACTGGTACCGCACGCACACCGCTGTACCAGGGCAATGTTTTGATGGCGCGTGGCGATCAGCTCTTGGGTGCCGATAGTGTACGGATGGATACCGAGACGGACAGTTATGTTGCTGAGGGGCATGTCCGTTACCAGGATTCTTCAATCTTGGTCGTTGCCGATCGTGCTGAGGGCAACCAGGATACGGATGTTCATAAGATCAGCAACATTCAATATCAGTTGATAGGTCGGCGTGGCAATGGTGTTGCTAAGTCTGTTGATATCCACGGTCAGGTTGGACAAACGCATGAGGCCACCTATACCACCTGCGATCCATCGCAAGCGATCTGGCGTCTCCGTGCTCCCGAAATTGATGTGGATAACGTGGAAGGTTTCGGCGTTGCGCGTCATGCGGTGTTTGAGGTTGGTCAATGGCCGGTGTTGTATCTGCCTTGGTTTAAATTTCCCATAGATAGCCGCCGCCAAACGGGATTGCTTTACCCGCAGTTAGGGTATTCCGGCCGCAATGGTTTTGACTATGCGCAGCCGATCTATCTCAATCTGGCACCGAACTATGACGCCACGCTGTATCCGCGTTACATGCAGAAGCGTGGTTTCATGATCGATACCGAATTTCGCTATTTATACGATGACGGCAAGTGGCAGACGCGTGCCGCTTTTATCCCTAACGATCAGTTGCGCGATAAAGATCGTGGGCGCTTCAGTTTCAATGGCTACCACAATATCGATAACCATTGGCAGGCGCGTGCTTCATTGGCCTGGGTCAGTGATACCCGCTATATGGAGGATTTTTCCAGCCGCCTTGTTGGGATGTCATCTCTGTCGAGCTTGCAAAGCACCGTCGGTGTGTACGGTACAGGTGAGACATGGACGGCTGGCCTGATGGCTGACCGCTGGCAACTCACTGATTACAGCTTGAATGAAAGTGCGTTGGCTTATAACCGTCAGCCGCGCTTGTTTTTCAACTGGGATAAGCCGGTGTTGGACTTTCTGGAATTCGGCCTGTACAGCGAGGTGGTGCGTTTCAAACACGATGATGCGTATTTGGTGGCACTCCAGAATGATGGCAATTATCTCCGTACCGGCGAGGTGATTCGCTATTACGGCGGCACTCGCCTGGATGTGAAGCCTTATGTATCGCTACCTTTCACGGGTGCGTCTTGGTACGTCACTCCGACGTTTGGGTGGCGCTATTCCTCCTATTATTTGGATAGCGGCATTGCAGAACAATTGAATGGGAGTCGCACGCCGGTGCGCAGCCTGCCTATCGTCTCTTTGGACTCGGGGGTGTACTTGGATCGTGACACCACTGTTTTCGGCAGGAACTATCTCAATACATTGGAACCGCGGTTTTACTATCTGTATGTCCCCTACCGTAACCAGAGTGATCTGCCGCTGTTCGATACTCGTGCGTTTACCTTCAGTTGGGGGCAACTGTTCCGCGACAGCCGCTACACTGGTCCCGACCGTCAAAACGACGCCAATCAGCTGACTCTAGCGGTCACGTCGCGGTGGCTGGATCAAAATACTGGCAAGGAGGATCTTGCGCTGAGTGTCGGCCAGATCCTGTACTTCAAGGATTCGCTTGTCACGTTGAGCGATAGTGAGGAACGTATCCAAAAGGGTAAGTCGGTTTGGGTTAGTGATGTGGCTTACAACGTCAACGACCGTTGGACGCTGAACGCAACGTACCAGTGGAATCCTAATTTCCGCCGCGATGATTTAGCCAGCGTCCGCGCCCGTTACTTGATCGGTAGCGATGGCATCATCAACCTGGCTTACCGTTATCGGCGTAATACCTTGGATGGGACAACCCAGCTCAAACAGACGGATTTTTCTTTCCTGTATCCAATCAATCCCCGTTGGAGTGCCATTGGTCGTTACTACTATTCGTTGTTGGATAAGAAGCCGTTGGAAATCATCGGTGGTCTCCAGTGGGATAGTTGTTGTTTAGCCGTACGCACCGTGCTCCGTCGTCACATGCGTGACCGGACAGGGAATATGGATAATTCTATTCAGCTGGAGTTTGTGTTTAAGGGCTTGAGCTCAGTGGGGCAGGACACAGATCGGGTCCTACGCCGTGCTATTCTCGGTTACTATCGCGATGACCTTTACTTGGTTCCGCCTAGTAATACGACGACCGATCCAGACGCTTACGATCCAAATAAGATTCCATGACCAGATATTTTTCTATTGTTCTCTCTTTGCTGTTGGCTGTGTCCTGCGTGTTTTTGCCGGTGGCGTCAGCACGACAGCAACAACATCAACCGCTTGATCGCATTGTTGCTGTGGTTGATGACAATGTGGTCTTGAAAAGCGAGCTTGATCGCGCGATTCACAATGTCAAATCACAGTATGTTGGCCATGAAGGCCAGTTACCGCCGGATGAAGTGTTGCAGCGCCAAGTGTTAGAACGCTTGATTTTGATCAAGCTGCAAGTTGCGCGGGCGCAGACCAATGGCATCCGCGTCAGTGACGATGAGCTGAATCAGGCCATTTCCAGCATTGCTGAGAATAATAAGACCAGTGTTGATGGTCTTCGCCAAAAATTAGTTGCCGAAGGGATTTCTTTCCCCGAATTCCGCCAGTCAGTGCGTGATGAGATTACCGTGCATCATTTGCGCCAAGGCTTTGCGCAGAGCCGTATTGTGGTCAGTGAAGGTGAAGTGGATACCGCACTCGCGCAGGCCAACAGCGGTGCCCAGTATCATCTACAGCACATCTTGGTTTCCTTGCCTGACGGGGCAACCTCCGAACAGATTGCGATTGCCCAGAAAAAAATCAATGGCATTAAGAGTGTGATCGATAAAGGCGAACTTGCCTTTTCCGCTGCCGCAGTACGTTATTCCGATAGTCCCAACGCGCTTGAAAGTGGTGATTTGGGCTGGCGTAGCCTTGACGAGATTCCCGAAGCATTTGCGCAGATGGTTCAAACCATGAAGCCTGGCCAGATCGTTGGTCCGCTGCGTGGCACCAGCGGTTTTCAGCTGCTTAAGCTCGTAGAAGTTCGCGATAGTACTGCTGCGGCGGGTCCGCGGCAGATGGCGACCGAATACCACGCCCGCCACATTCTGGTTCGTATTACTGATAAACAGAAAGAAGCGCAAGCCAAGGCCAAAATCGACACCCTGCGTGCTCGTATCGCTGGTGGTGCGGATTTCCAGACCGTTGCTCGAGAATCCTCAGAGGACGCTAACAACAGTAACCAGGGTGGGGATCTTGGTTGGTTCCCGTCCGATGCGTTTGGGGCTGACTTTGGCAACCATGTTAAAGCGCTTGCTGACGGCAACGTCTCCGAACCTTTCCGTAGCGCTGCCGGATGGCATATCGTGCAGCGTCTGGGCACCCGCCAGACAGATGTCACCAGGGAGAACCAGCGTGCCCAGATTCGTGACACGATTGGCCAACGCAAGTTAGAAGAATCTTATGAGCGTTTTTTGCGGGAACTCCGTAGTGAAGCGTATGTGAGTCTTCAGATTGAGGAGCCAGCTGACGATCACCATACTCCCAGTGCGGCGGTGACCCCGGCAACAGGGGCCGTATTACCGGCCGCAACGAAGCACTGATTTATGTTGCACCCCGCGCTTGCTTTGGTTCCTGGCGAACCGGCGGGCGTTGGCCCTGAATTGTGCGTGCGGTTGGTACAACAGCCGCGTCAAGATTGCCGACTTGTTGCCTTCGCCGATCCAGCCACCTTACAGGCTGCTGCCGCTGCACTAGATTTGCCGCTGCGTTTGCTTCCGCCCGAAGCACTCCCTGAGCGTCCTGGTGATCTGCCTATACAGGCCCATTGCCACGTTCATCCGACGCGTTTTGGTCACCCAGACCCTGCCAATGCTCCTGCGGTGATCGCTGCACTCTGTGAGGCGGCAAGCCACTGCGTACATGGAGTGCTGCATGGCATCGTCACTGGCCCGGTACACAAGGCCGTTATCAATCAGAGCGGCATCCATTACACCGGCACGACAGAATTGCTGGCCGCGCAGGCAGAGTGCGACGTAGTCATGATGTTGGCTAATCCGCATCTGCGCGTGGCCCTGGTCACCACCCATCTGCCGTTGCGTGATGTGCCGGACGCTATCACTGCAGCACTGTTAGAGCGGTGCTTACGGATTGTTAATACCGCGATGTGCGGTGACTTTGGCATCGCAACCCCTCGCATTGCCGTCCTTGGATTAAATCCGCATGCAGGTGAAGAGGGTTATCTTGGTCGCGAAGAACTGGATGTTGTCATCCCCGTGTTGCAGCGTTTGCGTGCCGAAGGCATGGTTTTGCTGGGGCCACTGTCTGCGGATACGGCGTTCTTGCCAACCAAGTTGATTGGCTATGATGCAGTGGTGGCGATGTATCACGACCAAGGGTTGCCAGTACTCAAACACAGCGGATTTGAACAGGCGGTCAATATCACCTTGGGCCTTCCCTATCCGCGTGTCGCTGTGGACCACGGCACCGCCCTTGACCTTGCTGGCCGTGGCGTTGCTGATCCTTCTAGTCTCTTTGCAGCCACTGCGCTATGTGCCCGGCTAGCTGCGTCGCGCGCCTTGCTGTCCGTACGTTCCTGATGACCGCGCCTCAGTGATTCCAAACGAGCGCCTTGTATCGGGCAGCTACCGTGTTTCCCTGTGATACAACCTCATCAACCGGCTGACAGCAGTAGCGTGAACATCCAGTTGCCGATGCCGCTCCGTGTGCGATGCCTTGCATTGCTAGACATTCCCATTGAGTGGATGCTCGCTCATTGTTACTGGTGGCTCCCGGCAAGAGGTGCAAAGCGGCATCGTTAACGCATGGCTGGAGACTGCTGCCTGTCGCGTATCCACGGACATACTTTCCCTTGCCTCTGGTATTGCCGAGCAAGCCTTACCTCTCATGAGAGCGTGCAAACAGACAAGACCCATGCCCAGCAGCGTCTCTGCTGCTGCAGAACATTATTTGGCCGTCCTTGGAGTGATCCAGCGTTGCTGCTGCACACCGCGTACCTGTGCTGCTGCCGTATCGCTCACATCGAAGACGAGCACCGTATTCTCCCCTTGGCGCTGCCACGCCCCCGGGAAGTAAAGCGCCCGCTGCGGGCCGATGTCCCAGTAGCGGCCAAGCATGTGACCATTGGCCCAGGTCACCCCCTTGCTGAAAGCCTCCATATCCAAAAATGTGTCTCCAGGCGTGCGGATAAACAACGTGCCACGATGAAAAGCAGGTCCTTGCATCGGTGCGGTTGTCCAACCGTGGATCGCTTCGGGCGTCTGCAACGGCAGCAGGAACGTTTCCCAATTGTTGACGCGTTCATGATTGAGCATCACCGGACCAATCAGCCCGGCGCGGCCGTCAGCCAGGTGCGGACCGTAGTTAACCCGTCCACTGTTTTCTACCAAGACATCCAGACAGTGAGTACCGGAGGGAATGTCAACCTCCACCCAGACCTGCTGCCGACGCCGTTCCGCCCGACCCACGAAGAGACGATCAACGTAGACATGGGCGTCATCCCGCACCTCACCCAGATACAGCCTGCCCTTCCGTGGCCCGTGGAGCGTGGTGCGGTACAAAATGTAACCGTAGGCCTGCCCATAGCGCTCCATCGGCTGCGGATCTGCTGTGGTGGCGACCGCTGCAGGCAGGTTGTCCCAGAGCGAAGCGGATGCGCGCAATGGCGTGTCCGGCAAATCGATAAAACGGCTTGCCGCTGGCAAAGGCGGCGGCTGGAGACCAGTCACACGGGTGATGACATCGCGGAACAGCGCGAACTTCGGCATCGGCCGTCCGGCTTCGTCCAACACCGCATCGTAATCGTAGCTTGTGGTTTGAGGGCTGTAATGGTCACTGGGACCACCTTGGAAGTTAGCACCATTCATAAAACCAAAACTGGTGCCGCCAACAAACATATACAGATTGATCGAATGCCCTTGCCGCAACATCCATTCGATCTCATCAGCCTGCTGCTTTGCATCAGTCTGCGCATGCGGCTTGCCCCACTGGTCGAACCACCCCGCCCAATATTCACCCACCAGCTGCGGCTGCCCAGGATGGAATGTGGCGAGCTTGTCGAGCGCCTGTTTTGCCTCACCCGGTGCGACATTCACCGCCGCCAGCACGTCCGGCAGCGTGCCATTGCCAAGCATCTGAGCCCCGTCGGCGGTAAACAACAGCGCACCTCCCAAACCGGCCTTGATGAATAGCGCGCGCACAGCCTGTAGATAGCCATGATCATCCCCATAAGAGCCGTACTCATTCTCAACCTGCACTGCAATGATGGGACCGCCATTGCCATTGAGCAGCGGCCTGACCTGTGTGCCGAGTGCCTCCAGATAGCGCTGACTGGCATCAAGAAAACGCGGATCCTGACTGCGCACCCGTAGCGTTGGATCGGCGAACAGCCACGCTGGGAACCCCCCTGCCTCCCATTCTGCACACACATATGGCCCGGGACGCAGAATCACGTTCAGACCTTGCGACGCTGCTTCACGCACAAAAGCACCAATGTCGTTATTCCCTGTGAAGTCGAATTGACCTTCACGGAGTTCAACCAGGTTCCAGAAAACATAGGTTTCCACCGTGTTCAACCCCATTGCTCGGGCTTTTTGCAAACGGTCCTTCCAGTACGCCCGCGGGATGCGTTGGAAGTGGATGGCACCCGAGATCAACTGATACGGCCTCCCATCACGGATGAATTGCGTTCCCCGAGTTGAAAAAGCAGGCCAAGGCGCGGCGCTAACTCCAATGGGCAGCACGATTGCGAATATCAGCGACAACGTGAGCAGGTGACGCAGCATGGGTATGTCTCAAAGAGGGAAAACGTGGCGTGATCCGATCCAGCATCGCCAGTCGGATGAAGCGCTGTCGTTCAATGGAAAAATCAGAAGACCGGGCATCCTTGCTCCATCGGCAGAGCATCATCCACCCAGAGTCGCCGCCCCGCGTTTTGTACTGACTGCTGCATCCATGAACGCGCCACATGGATACGGAAATAAGCATGGCTGTTCCTACACCGCTCATGCGTGTTTCGGAACTGGCTGCAATGCCATGAAAGATGGAGGCAGATCCTGCGGATGGGTGCCGAAATCGAGATTCGGTTGCGCACCCATCTCAAATTCCAGCGTCCCCCCTCCTGCCAATTCAGTGTGGCGCAGCCAAGCACGCGTCATCGGACTGCCGTTCCAGCGCAGTGCTTGCACATAGACATTGGACGCACTGGTGTGACGCGCCAAGATGCGCAGCTTACGGCCTCGGCCCACGTCCAACTCCGCGTATGGGAACAACGGGCTGCCGATCACATAGATACCGCTGACCGGATCCACTGCGTACATCCCCAGCGCACTGAGCACAAACCAAGCACTCATCTGCCCGCAATCCTCATTCCCGGACAGACCATCGCGCCCATCATGGTATTGCTCCCGGAGTAGGCGGCGCACCATCGCTTGCGTTTTGTACGCTTGCCCCGCATACACGTACAGATAGGCGATATGGTGGCTTGGCTCGTTACCGTGGGCGTACTGACCCACCATCCCATCAATATCCGGTGGTGCTCCTGGCGGCAATTCCGAGAGTGCAGAAAACAGAGCGTCGAGTTTGGCGGCAAAGTGATCAGCGCCGCCGAACAGAGCCATATAACCGTACACATCGTGCTGATTGAGGAACGTTGCCTGCCAAGCATTGCACTCCGTGAAATCGTGCCACTGCTTCAAGTGCCCCAACGCGCGTGGATCAAACGGCGTTGCCCAGGCACCATTTTCCAGACGCGGTTGCATAAAGCCACTGTCGCGGTTGAACACATGGCGATAATGGCGGGAGCGTGCGCGTAGCACCCGTGCCTCACTGTGCGCCCCTGCGGCGGTGGCCAAATGCGCACATGCCCAATCGTCATAGGCATACTCCAGCGTCCGGCTGACGGATTCATCCACCTTGTCACTGGGGATATAGCCGAGCCTGCGGTAGTACCGCAGACCGTGAGCGTGATCCTGCATGGCGCGCTTGCGGTAGTGCGGCCAAGCCGCCGCATAGTCGATGCCAGTGAATCCTTTTGTATAGCCCTCGGCGAGTGCTACCGCGGAGTGATAGCCGATCATGCAGCCGGTCTCCACGCCCTGTAATGGCCAGATCCCGACACCGTCCGGACACTCAGCCGCGCCACGGACCAGACATTGCAACAGATCCGGGACCCGATCCGACTGCACCAGCGTCAGCAGCGGATGCAGCGCGCGGTAGGTGTCCCATAAAGAGTAGGTACTGTAATTGTGGTAGCCAGTTGGCAGCGTATGCACCTGGAGATCCATACCGCGGTAGCGCCCATCCACATCACTGAACAACGTGGGCGCCAGCAGACTGTGGTACAGACTGGTGTAAAAAATGCGACGTTGCGCCGGATTGTCGGTTGCGATCCGCGCGCGCCCTAGAGCATTCTCCCAGGCCGCCACGGCCTCGGCATGTACACGGGCAAAATCGAAATCCGGCAATTCTGCGTCGAGATTGGCAAGCGCATTTGCGGCGCTGACCGCAGACAGGCCGACTTTGACCAGCAACGGCGCCTCGCCCGCATCGGGGAAGTGCAACGCCGCTTTCAGACACACGCCCTGAACCTGGCGCGTGTCCGCAGTCAGCGGCGCATCGTTGCTATACAACTGCGCACGTGCAAACGGGCGTGACAACCGCATAGCGAAGAAGAGATAGCGGCCCTTGGCCCACTGATACACACGGCGGCCGCCCAGTAGCGTGCGTGTATCGACGATCGATAACTCGACATCGCGCAACCGTGGTGGGGTGCTTGGGTTGTCCTGCATCGCGTGGCTCAAGTCCAACAGCAGGTGACCGGCTTGATGTTGAGGGAAATGGTAACGATGCAGGCCAGTCCGTGCGGTGGCGGTCAGCTCGGCCACAATGTCCGTGTCCTTCAGGCGCACCTGGTAGTAACCAGGCGAGGCCACTTCCTCGGCGTGATCGTAGCGTTGCCGGTAGCCGGTCTCAGGAGCATTGAGCGGCCCAGGTGCCAGCTTCACGTCCCCAGTCCCAGGCATGAGCAAAATGTCCAACATGTCGCCAATGCCCGTGCCGGAGAGGTGAGTGTGCGAGAACCCCATGATCGAGCCGTTGGAGGCGTGATAGCCGGAGCAAGCATCCCAGACCGCGTTATCGGTGTCCGGGCTGAGTTGCACCATGCCAAAAGGCAGCGTAGCCCCTGGGAAAGTGTGCCCATGACCGCTGCTGCCGATAAACACATCCACGTAACGCGTTAGATCTGCCTGTGCCTGTGTGTCAATGGGCAGTGCCCAGGTATTGGCGCGTGGATGTGCCAGAGCACGTAGCTGGCCAGTGCTGCCAATCAGCGTCAGGCTGATCGCACCCCGCAAAAAAGTGCGTCGTGTTGCCATCGTAGGTCTCCTCCGCCGTGTATGGAGTGGGAAGGTGTCTGAAGAGGTCGGGACAACTCATCCATTCAGCAGCGCAGCACAGCGGTTCCCTCCGAGCAGATGCGGCTTGCGTTGTGCCAGATCGACGATCAATTCACCGAACAAACTATTCGCCCAGGCGAACCAACTGCGGGTAAACGTGCTTGGGTCGTCCTGATGAAATGCTTCGTGCATGAAGCCGGTCCCGGCATGGGTGGTTTTCAGCCAGTGCAAACAGCGTTGGATCTGAGTGTCGTCGTGACTACTCAGCGCGTAATGGATGATCGACATCGGCCAAATAGTATTGCGCCCCGTGTGTGGGCTACCCACCCCAACAGCGGCGCGTCCCTGACAGAAATACGGATTCCGCGCGCTCCAGGCCAAGTCACGGGTGCGTAAGAACACCGGATCGGTCGACGTGCAGCAGCCCAGATAAGCCAAGCTGAGCAGGCTCGGAGCATTGGCATCATCCATAAATAATTGGTTGCCATAGCCATCTACTTCGTAGGCCCAGAAGGGGTGGTTGTCCGCATCGTGCATCAGCCCCAATTGCTGTGTCGCCTGCGCGATCTCGTGGGCTAGGCTGCGGCACTGGCTTGCAAATGCAGCATCATGGTGAATCGCCTCGCTCATTGCAGCCAGCTGGCGCAGCGTGATGACGGCGAACAGATTTTCTGGCACCGACAAGGGGTAGGTGCAGGCATCGTCGGAGGGACGGAACATCGAGTGCAGCATCCCGTTGGGTCGCGTCGGCGCGCCGTAGCCCTCCAGCATCAATGTTTCAGTGGCCCGCAGTGCTGGACGCTGGAAGGTATACGGGCCGAGAGTCTGCAAGCGTTGTTGTTCGCTGAAGGTGCGCAGCACGATGTGCATGGCCTGTCGCCAGTCCTCGTCAAACGGTGCGATATCGTCACTGGCGCGCCAATAGGCATGCGCTAAGCGGATGGGGTAACACAGGGAATCAATTTCCCATTTACGCTCCCCAATCCCTGGTTGCATCTGCGTCACATCGTTGACGGACCATTTCAAAGGGTGGCTAACCCCATCGGGCAGAAAGGCATTGGCGTAAGGGTCCAAACGGATGCATGACGCGTGGCGTTGGATCAGGCCGTGGAATAAACGGCGCAGCGCGGGGTCATGGCGGGCCAAGGGGACATAGGCCTGCACTTGTGCCGCAGAATCACGCAGCCAGAGTGCTTGGATATCGCCGGTGATGATGAAGGTGTCGGGCTTGCCGTTGCGGGTGCCGGTGGTGACGGTGGTGTCCAGCGTGTTCGGATAGCAGTTTTCAAACAGCCAAGCCAATTCAGGGTCAGCAATCTTGGCTTTGATGTGTATCAAATGCTGTTCCACCGCAGCACTGACAAAGCGGCGCTGTGCTTGGGGTGGGCGGCGGCTGATGAAGTCGGAGGATGATGCAGGGGGCTTGCCTGCGCGCGGTGCGCTCTGTGCCAGCCCTATGGGATTGAGCAGCGCAATCCCCGCGGTATGAGTGATAAAGCGCAGCAGGGTGCGGCGACTCAGGCGCTGCTGGAGGGGGAAGGGAGGCAATGGTGATGTCATGGGGTGATGTGCAGTGCACACCGACACACAGATGGTAGGGGGCTATGTGGCGGGTATCCCTTTCCTGCTGTCTTGTACGGCGGTGATGGGGCGCCAGTCATTGTGCAGGCGCTGGTGTGGCTGGGTCCGCTAGCTGGGGATGGAGGCATCCATGAGGTGCTGTTCATAGACAGTGTTGATGGCGCTGTTGCCATTGGGGCAGTGGTGTTGCGTGGTGACACGTTGCGTGAAATATCAATCTATCCATCTGTGCAATGCATTGGTGATGCGTTGGGTGGCTGTTGATGCTGGTGTGCGTGGCTGTGAGTGTTGCTGGGGTCATCTTCGCGGATTCTTCACACGAGGGGATGTGCTGTCGGGCACAGTACGCACCAAATTATTTCGGGAGCAGGGCGCGGCCGATGATTGAGAATGCGGCGGTTCCGCCGGGTGCGCCGGTGTTGGGTTGGCCACCGCCCACAAAGAGGTGGTAGTGACCGGCTTCGACGCTGCGTTGCCCGGTCTGCTGCACGCTGCTGAGTTGCCGTGCGTCTAGTGTGAAGGTCAGCAGGCGGGATTCGCCAGGGCGCAATGTCACTCTTTTGAAGCCGACCAGGCTGCGCAGCGGTGCCTGTGGGGAGTACGGGGGTTCTAGATAAAGTTGCACGACTTCATCACCAGCCCGGGTGCCGGTATTGCGGACGTGGGTAGTGACGGTCAAGGTGTTGCCCGCTTTCAGGGTTGCGGTGGAGAGCTGCGGTGCTTCGTAGGCGAATTGGGTATAGCTCAGGCCGTAGCCAAATGGATAGAGCGGTTGGCCTTTGAAGTAGCGATAGGTGCGTCCGGTCATGTCGTAGCTGATGTAGGGGGGCAGGTCCTGGGTCGAGCGGTAGAAGGTCACCGGCAGACGGCCGCCGGGATTGACGTCACCAGCCAGGGCTTGTGCGATCGCGGTGCCTCCAGATTGTCCGGGATACCATGCGGCGAGGATGGCGTCGGCATGGTGTTGTGCCCAATTCAGTGCAACGGCGCTGCCGCTCATGAGGACGACGATCAGGGGTTTGCCTGTGGTCTTCACATGTTGCAGCAGGGTTTCTTGGGTGGCGGGCAGGTCAATCGTGGTGCGGTCGCCGCCGCTGAACCCGGGGGTGTCGATGTGCAATTCTTCGCCTTCCACCTCAGGGGAGAGGCCGACGAAGGCGACGATGGCATCGGCATGTGCGACCGCACGTTCGGCTTCAGCCAGTTGTGGCGTTTCCGGGGCTAGCCATTCCAAACGCACGCCTTGGTCTTCGCCACGGTGTTCCATGTCCAGGCGGATGTGGTGTGGGCGGGTATCGGTAAAGTGAAGGGTTGCTTCAAGGTGTGTGTTATTTGTCTGCTGGGGGGCCGTGGTCGCTTGGGCCGCTGTGGCGTTGTCGGGGATGATTTGGCGATCGTCGATGTACAGGCGTATCGGGTCGCGGCCGTTGCAGTCGAAGCAGCGCGCGACATGCACGGCGAAGGTGTAGGTGCCGGGGCCGGGGGGGAGGAGTTCGCCGGTCCAGCGCACCGCGTAGCGGTGGGGGTTCATGCCTGGTGCGGGGGCGACGTGGTCCCAGTTGAAGGCGATGATGCGATCTTGACGCACTAGGTGCGGTGGGCCGGAAAAGTCAATCGTGTCGAAATATTCCCCTTTCAGTCCGGGGTGGCCGTGGTTGCGCAGTGCGGTTTCCGGGATGGTGTTTGGGACGCCGGGCGCCAGGGAGGCGCCTTGTGCATAGTGGACTTTGGCGGTACCGAAACGGGTCCGTAGGCCGGTCAGTGGGGTCACTGGGGTTGAGGAGGTGCCTTGGTAATTGGCTTCCAGGGCGGTGAGTGAGTCGGCGTCCGGGCCGAGGACTGCTAATGTGGTCTCGGGGGGTAACGGGAGTGTGTTGCCGGAGTTTTTCAAGAGGACGAGTGACTGGGCGGCCGCTTGTAGTGCAAGGGCGCGGTGCGCTGGGGTATCGATGTGCTTGATGCCGATGGCGGCATAGGGGTCGTGCTCGCGTGGTTGCAGCGTACCCAGGCGCTGGCGTGCGGTGAAGAGGCGGATGAGTGCCTGGTCCAGTGTTGATTCATCAATGTCGCCGCGCGCGATGGCTTGGTTGAGGTCGCGATAGGTGTTGCCGCAGTTGAGGTCGTTGCCGCTCTTGAGTGCGGCGGCTGAGGCGCTGGCGTTGTCTTGACGGAAGAAATGGAATCGGGTCATGTCTTCGATTGCGTCGCAGTCGGAGACCACAAAGCCGTTGAAGCCCCAGTCGTTGCGCAGACGTGTGTTGAGTAGCCAGTCGGAGGCACATGCGGGTGTGCCATGTAGGGCGTTGTAGGCACACATCACTGAGCCAGCATGGCCGTCGACAATCGCGGCGCGGAATGCGGGGGTGTAGGTCGCTTCCAGGTCGTATGCGGAGACATCCACGTCAAAGCTGTGGCGTCCTTGTTCTGGGCCACTGTGTACGGCGAAGTGTTTGGGGGTGGCGATGGTCCGTGGGTGGTCGGGGGTGTCCCCTTGCAGGCCACGGATGAAGCTCACTGCAAGTTGGCTGGTGAGGTAGGGGTCTTCACCGTAGGTTTCCATGCCGCGGCCCCAACGTGGGTCACGGAAAATGTTGATGTTAGGGGACCAGAGGGTGAGTCCTGCATAGCGGGGGTGGTCTTTGCCGGGGCCGCCGGTGAGGTTGAATTTGGCGCGGGCTTCGGTGGAGGTGACGGTGCCGACGTGTTGCAGTAGGTCGGTGTTCCAGCTTGCGGCCAGGCCAATGGCTTGGGGAAAGACGGTGGCGTAGCCGTTGCGGGCGATGCCGTGCAGTCCTTCGCTCCACCAGTCGTAGGCGGGGATGCCCAGGCGTGGGATGGCCGGGGCGGCGTTCATTGTTTGCGCAATTTTCTCTTGGCGGGTCATCTGTGCCACTAGGGCGGCGGCGTGTTGTTCGGGGGTGAGTGCCGCAGCGGTGGGTGTTGTGGCGAGTAACAGGGTGAGGGTGCTTGCCAGTATGGGGGGGGCTGCAATGGGCAATGGCATCGCATTATTCCTGGGCGTGGGAGACGTGACGGGGGCTGGTTGGAGAGGCGGGGAGCAATAAAGGGTGTGGTGTCACTGGGCTGCTTCGGGTTCGGGTGGGGCACCGGCCAGGGTTGCGGCCAGGTCACGGATGTGCAGGGCGTGTTGGAGTTGTGTCAGTGGGGCGGTGCTGCGGATATGGATGGTCAGGGGTTCTCCGGGGAGGAGGTCGAAGGCGTTATCAGAAAGTTGCGCATCAATATCGCCAAATGATAGCCAGACGTTGCGTGCCAGGGTCGGGCTGGTCAGGGTGAGTAGAGAGATGCCGTGGTCTGTCTTCCAGGCGTTGTGGATGTGGGTCTGGGGGAGTTTTAGGTGTTTGGGGGCGTCGAAAAGGAGGGTTTGACGTGATAGGAGGGTGTTGCCATCCAGGAGTTCAAACACGGCAACGGTGTGTGTGGGGTCGGCGTGGCCGAGGAGTTGTGCGTCGCTGTAGTGTGCGACTTGGAGGCTACTCAAGGGGGGCAGTGTGGTGTGTTGGTCGTCGGTGTGGTGTGGTGTGCCGTCCATGTCTAGGACGCGCAGGCGCCAATGGACGTGCAGGGGTGTGGTGTGGTCGGAAACGAGGGAGACGGTGGTCATGCCGTCTTTACGGAGTGCGGCGATCATGAGGGGGGCGTAGAAGCGGCGTGCGTAGTAGTGCAGGGCTTTCCAACGTCCTGCGTAATCAATGCTGGACCAGGAGGCGCCGGGCCAGACGTCGTTAAGTTGCCAGTAGAGGGATCCCATGGTCTGTGGCCGTGCGGCACGCAGGTGTTGGGCGGCAATGGCAATGCCTTCGGCCTGCATCAGTTGACTCAGGTAGATGAAGCTTTCGAAATCTTTGGGTTCGCCGAATGCGCGACGGATGTACAGCAGAAGGCGTTGGTTGCCGTTGCCGTTGTCAAATTTTTGGTGGGCACGCATCACTTGGGATGTGAGGGAGAGGTCTTCTGGGCGGGTGAATGTGCGGATGGTGCGCAGATCCGGAAGGGATTGCAGGCCATATTCGGACATGAAGCGCGGGGTGATATTGAGGTATTCGGTGACTGGGAGTGCGGGGTTGCCCCAGACTTTCCAGTAGTGCATGTCGCCGTCGTTGGTTTGGTCTGCTGGGCCGTCGAGGTCGGTGCCGGGGGAGGTGGCCCAGTATGGGGTGCCGGGGGAGTAGAGGTGGACGGCTTCGCGCAGGACGCTGCCGAACAGGGTGGTCATGCCGCGCTCTATGTTGCTGCGTTCTTCAGGGGGCAGGGATTGTTTGAAGGTGATGCGGTCGGCCCAATGTTCCCAGCCGGTCTGTACTTCGTTGTTGCCGCACCACAGAACGATGCTGGGGTGGTCGCGAAGTCGGGTGAGTTGTTCGATGGCTTCTTGGCGGACGTTTTCGCGGAAGTCCACGTCGTCGGGGGGGATGGCGCCGCCGAACATGAAGTCTTGCCAAATCATGATGCCCAGTGCGTCGGCCAGGGCGTAGAAGTGTTCGTCTTGATAGTGGCCGCCGCCCCAGACGCGGAGCATGTTCATATTGGCGGCGTGGGCGTCTTGGAGGGTGCGGCGGATGGTCGCTTCGGTCACGCGGGTGGGGATGCTGTCGAATGGGATGAGGTTGGCGCCTTTGGCGAAGATCGGAATGCCGTTGACCACGAGGGTCATGCTTTTGCCCCATTGGTCCGGTTCGCGACGCAGGGTGATGGTGCGTAGGCCGGTGATGCGTTCGATGTGTTGGATGGTGCCGGCGGCATCGCGGACGGTGGCTTTAAAGGTGTAGCGGTCTGGGGTGCCGTAGCCGACGGGGAACCAGCGCCGCGGTTGGGCAATCCGCACGGGGAGGTGGATGTGGTTGGTGCCGGTGTCGAGGGTGGGGTGTTGGCGGTATTGGGCGATTGGGCGGCCGTCTGGGTCAAAGATTTGCAGGGTGATGTGGGCGGGGCCACGATGC
This sequence comes from Xylella fastidiosa, assembly GCF_011801475.1. NCBI lineage: Bacteria > Pseudomonadati > Pseudomonadota > Gammaproteobacteria > Lysobacterales > Lysobacteraceae > Xylella > Xylella fastidiosa. The sequence goes on along the minus strand of NZ_CP044352.1, from coordinate 2,181,084 downwards.
GTTGCATCTAGGGTGAGTTGTGCTTCTAGGTGTGCGGTGTCGGCGTCGATGCGTTGTTGGGCGATGTGCAGGTCATTGATGCGGGTGGTGTCCCAGGTGTCCAGGGTGACGTTTTTCCAGAGGCCGGTGGTGACGATGCGTGGTCCCAGTCCCAGCCGAATTGGTAGGGTGCTTTGCGTACGTAGGTGGCGCTGTGGCGTGCGGTTGGTTCGTCGTGGAAGGCGGAGTCGTAGGCGCCGGGGAGGGCATAGGGTTGTTGTGTGAGCCAGGGTTGAATCTTTTTGATGGGTGAGTAGAGGGTTATTTCCAGGATATTTTCACCGCGTTTGAGCAGTGGTTTTGCGTCCACGCGCCAGCGCCGAAACATGTTGTTGGGATGGAGCAGGGGGGTGCCGTTGAGGGTGACGGTGGCGAGGGTGTCGATGCCGTTGAAGACGAGTTCGATATGTTGGCGGGTCAGTGTGGCGGTGTCGATGTGGAAATGGGTTTGGTATTGCCAGTCGTTGAGGCCGATCCATTGAATCTGTGCTTCTTGGTCACGGTAGAAGGGGTCGGGGACGATGCCAGCGGCGATGAGGTCGGTTTGTACGGTGCCGGGGACGTGTGCGGGCAGCCAGGTGGTTGTTTTTAAGGGGAGGGTGGGTGTTGTGGGTTGGTCAGGGGCGAGGCGCAGGTGCCAGTTGCTGAGGGGGTGGCTGCTGGGTGGGGCGGCCGAGGCAGTGAGGAGGGTGCCAAAGGCGAGTAGGGGGAAGGCGGCCAGGCGGAGGCAGATGTGTCGGTGGCGTGGCATAGGGGGTGTGGGGTTCAGTGTGTGGGTGGCGGAGGTGATGCGGGGGTGTTGTGGATCAGTTGGACGCGACCAATGGCATACAGTGGGCCGTGGATGGGGGCGGTGATGCGTAGGCACAGGTCGTGGACGCCGATGGTCGGTGGTAATGGGGCGTCGAGGGTGAATGGTTCGCCGATGGTGTCTCCGGGCGGGAGGGGGATCACGGCCAGTGGTTTTTTGTTGCAGTCGGTGCGGATTTCCAGTTCGCCGTGTGCGGTGTGTTTGGGATATTGAATGACTTTGGATTGGTCGTGGGCCAGGCCGTAGTTGCGTGCTAGGCGTGCGGCGTCGATGTGGATGACTTGTATGTTGTTGAGGCGTATTTGGGGGACGATCCAGCAGGCGTGGAATAGGTCGACGTTGTACACGGGGGTGTTGGGGTCGGGCATGTCTGGTAGGAGGGGGACGCGTAATCCCAGTGGTCCTTTGTCGGAGCAGTTGCGTAATTCTTGGGTGTCCACGCTCAGCAGTGTGTTGTGGTCGAAGGTGCGGCTGCGGGTGGTGGCCAGGGGGCGGCCGTCTTCGGTGAATACGGTTGCTTTGACGGTGGTGGGGAGGGTGATGGGAAATGGGGCGGTGTAGCGGGGGGAATGTAGGGTCGGTTCGTTGCCGTTTGTGGTGTAGTGAATTTGGCCGGTGTTGGTTTGGTTGCTGAGTGTGATGTGAGGGGGGGCGCCAGCAAGGACGTAGGCTGAGCGGTGTTGCAGCATGATGTCGGGGGCGAATGGGCCGTCGCTGTAGTCGATGTGCAGGGTGCGGTAGCGGTGTAGTTGTGGGGGGAGGCGTTTGAGGAAGTTGTCCCAGTTGCGTGCGGTCATGGGGGACCAGGCGACTTCGGCGACGGCGGCGAGGCGTGGGAATAGGGCGTGGTCGATGTGCCAGCGTGAGGGGATGTATTCGCTCCACAGGGCGCTTTGTAGGCCCAGGATGTGGATGGCTTGGTCGGGGGTCAGTTCTTTGGGGACGGGGTCCAGTGCGTAGACGCGGGAGAGGGGCAGGGTGGCGAGGCGGCCGTTTGGTTCGTCGTTGCGTTCGGTTTGCAGGTTGTCTAGGTACATCCAGCCAGCGGGGGCGAGGACGACGTCGTGTCCTTGTTGTGCGGCAGTAATGGCGCCTTCGACGCCGCGCCAGGACATCACTGCGGCGTTGTCTGGCAGGCCGCTTTGGATGATTTCATCCCAACCGATCAGGCGTCGGTCATGTGTTGTCAGGTATTGGGAAAGTTGTGTGTTGAACCAGCCTTGCATGGCATGTGTGTCTTTCACGCCCAGTTTGCGCATTTGGGCGTGGATGGTGTGTGAGGCTTCCCATTGATCTTTAACGGCTTCGTCGCCGCCGATGTGGATGTATTGGGAGGGGAATAGGGTGAGTACTTCGTCGAGTACATTGCGGATGAAGTCCAGGCTGGGTGTGCTGGTGTCGAAGAGGTAGGGGTTGATGCCCCAGTCGACGCTGACGGGTGGGGTGGTGCCGGTGACTCCGATGATGTCGGGGTAGGCTGCCACGGCGGCTTGTGCATGGCCGGGCATGTCGATTTCGGGGAGTATGGTGATCTGTCGTTCGGTGGCGTAGGCCACGAGTTCGCGGATTTGATCTTGGGTGTAGAAGCCGCCGTAGCGTTCTGGGGTGCCGTGGCGTCCGGCGCCCGGTGGGATGCGTTCGGCGCCGATTGCAGTGAGTTTGGGGTAGCGTTTGATTTCGATACGCCAGCCTTGGTCGTCGGTGAGGTGTAGGTGCAGGACGTTGAGTTTGTGTTGTGCCATGGCGTCAATCACGTGTTTGACGGTGTCTACGTCGTGGAAGTGACGGGCGACGTCAAGGAGTTGGCCGCGCCATTTGAAGCGTGGCCAGTCGTGAATGGTGACGGTAGGGATTTCGGTTGGGCCTTGGTTGCTGTCGGCGGTCAGTAGTTGCCATGCAGTGATCGCGCCGTAGAACAGTCCTGCTCCGTCTCGTGCCGTGATATGCATGCCTTGGTTGGGGAGGGCTTGCAGGGTGTAGCCTTCTGTCTGAGTGACGGGTGATTGTGGGTCGCGTTGTAGGCGGATGCTGTCTGGTGTGGGGGTGGTTTCGGTGTGGATGTGTAATGTCAGGTTGCGGGTGTGCTGTAGCAGTGTGGCTAGGTAGGTGGCGCTGTGTTGTGCGTCGGTATCGTTGGGGGGGATGGAGATCAGGGTGTGGGGGCCAATGTGGATTTGGCCGTGACCGCGTTGTATTTGAACGGGTGCAGGGATCAGTGGTAGTGGTGGTAGTGGTGGGCCGGAAGCAGTTCTCGGGGGTAATGGGTGTTGTGATTTTTTATGGTGTGATGCGGTGGTGTCGAAGCTCGTTGTTGACAGTGCGGCAATGCACAGGGTGAGCAATGCCCGCAGTAATGGGAGTGCCTGTGTTGGGTGGACGGGGGTGGGGGGCATCCTGTTGTTTCCTTGGGGGTTGGCGTGTGCTGCGTTGTATGGTGGCAGGTCGCGGCAACACGCCAAGGGGAGTGTTTAGTGGGTGGCGAGGGGCAGTTCATCCCACATTTTTGGGTCTTCGGCACCAAGCACCCAGCAGCTGAAACCCTGGAGTCCATTCTGTTTCACCAGGTCATAGCGTGCACGGAAGCTGTGTGCGTCAGGGCGGAAGACCCATTCGCGCATGTTGTCGCGGTAAAAGTAGAACCATGATTCTTGTTCTATAGGATCCCATTGCACGTTGGCTTTTTGTGCGATGGCTAATGGGAATGATTTGTCGGCGTCAATGTAGGTGCCGGAAATGTTGGAGTTTTCAGTGCCGTCTTTTCTGACTGGGTTACCGGTGAACCAGCGGTAGCCATAGGTGGGGATTCCCAGAGATAGTTTTTCTTTCGGTACCTGGGTCAGTGCGTATTCCAAGTGCTTTTTGGTCCAGGGCATGCCGGCAACGGGGCCGGGGGTGGTCCAACGGGTGTGTTGGTCGTAGGTCATCAGGCTGATGAGGTCGGCGGCTTGACCGAGTGCTTTCAGGTCGTAGACACCGCGCCAGTATTCCCACATCCATTTGGAGAAGTCGCCTCCTTCTTCTGGGTGGCCAGGTGCATTGGGGACGATGGCGATTGATAGGGTCATGCCTGCTTTATGTAGGGCTTCGGCGGTCTGTTTGACCATCAAGGTATAGGCGCCACGGTCGGTTTGGGCGATGTTTTCAAAGTCGAATTGGAAGCCTTTGTAGCCGCGTGCTTTGCTTTCTTTTACCAGGAATGTGTTCATCCGGGTTTTTGCTGCTTCGTCATGCAGAAGTGTGTGAAAGCCGTCGCGGCTGCCGGACATGGAGAGGATGGGGGTGAGGGTGATTTTCTTTTGTTGGGCGATGCGGTAGACGTGTTCGTTAGGTGTGCCGTTGACAACTCCCGTTGGGTCTACTCTGTACCAGGTGGGGACGAGTGTGTCGATTTTGTCGGCGTGGGCAAGGAAGGAGTTTGTCGATTTATCGCTGTTCATCAAGTAGAACAGGGCCGTTGGATTTTTTGCGGTCGCAGGCAGTGCAAAAATGAGTGTTAGTAGTAGGGCGAAGGGACGTTGTGTCATACGGGGGGAGTCCATCAAATGGTGGATGAAAGAAGGTGGTGTTACGCGATCGGGAATGTCTATGGGGTTGAGGGGGCAGGTTGCAGGGGGCGGCTGTTTATTGGGATGGTGTAGGGGCCTTTTTATTGAGGTGAAAATGTGTTTTAGCGGTGTGTTGTGTGTGTTTTGAGATTGCAGGGTGTGTCAGGTGCGGTATGTGGTGTTATCGCCGCGGTGTAGTTGATCTGGAAGCAGTGTGCCGGTTGGGATAAAGGTGAGTGAGACGGAGTTCAGGCAATACCGTTCGTAGGTCGGTGGCGGGCCGTCCGGGAAGAGGTGGCCAAGGTGGCTGTTGCAGCGTGCGCAGAGGATTTCGGTGCGGATCATGCCGTGGCTGGTGTCGTGTTGTTTGCGTATATGTGTGTGTGTGTAGGGTTCGAAGAAGCTCGGCCAGCCAGTGCCAGATTTGAATTTGGCGTTGGAGTGGAAGAGGGGGAGGCCGCAGAGCCGGCAGGTGTAGGTTCCAAGCTGGTTGTTGTCCAGCAGTCTGTTGCAGAACGGTGCTTCTGTGCCGTGTTGCAGGAGGATGCGGCGTTCTTCGGCGTTGAGTGTGGCAATCAGTGCTTCACGTTGCGATGGGGATGGCGGGGTTAGGTCGAAAGTGACATTCATCGTAAGGTCTGAGGAGAGGATGCGGTGGAAGATGTCAATACGGTTGTTGATGTTTTGGATGAAGTCACGTTTTTGTGGATAGATTTGGCGATGTACTGTGCAGGGTGTTGAGTGAATGTTATTTGAGCTGCATTTCACTGTTGAACTTGGTTGGGTATGTGTGGTGTGCCCGGTGTGATGGTGTACGTTGCGATGTCATTTTTTGGTGGCATGGTTGCCGTTTGTGTGAGGTGCTGTCTGGGTGTGATCGTTTTTTGGTAGGGCCAGGGTTAGTTTGAATTTTGGGGTGGGTTTCAGTAACAAAAGCATGTGTAGCAGCTTATATGGTGCTCGGATATAGTGCTCCGACTGTGATTGCTGTATGGAATAATCTGGACGGAGATTTCGGATGCGCGTGCTCATTTTGGGAAGCGGCGTGATCGGTACCACCAGTGCCTGGTATCTGTCCAAGGCTGGTTGTGAGGTAGTGGTGGTGGATCGTCAGTCTGGTGCTGGTCTGGAGACCAGTTATGCCAATGGTGGTCAGCTGTCTTTTGGTTATACCTCGCCCTGGGCGGCCCCCGGTGTTCCGTTGAAGGCTGTGAGGTGGTTGTTTGAGCGGCATGCGCCGCTGTCGATTCGTCCGACGACTGATTGGAATCAGTATGTTTGGTTGGCACGGATGTTGCGCCATTGCTCTGCTGAGCGCTATGCAGTGAATAAGTCGCGGATGTTGCGTCTCAGTGAGTACAGTCGTGAAGCGTTGGAGGCGTTATCTGCTGAAACTGGGATCACGTTCGAGGGGCGCCGTTTAGGGACTATTCAGTTATTTCGGACGCAGCAGCAGCTTGATGGGGCTGTTCGGGATATCGAACTACTCACTCAGTACGGTATTCCATACGAGGTGCTCAGTCCGCATCAGCTTGCTAAGTTTGAGCCTGGTTTGGCCGATGGTAGCGTCCGTTTTGTGGGTGCGCTGCGCTTGCCTCATGATCAGACTGGGGATTGTTGTTTGTTCACGCAACGGTTGGCTGCGTTGGCGGCTAAGCGTGGGGTTGAGTTCCGTTACGGTTGTACGGTGCAACGCTTGGAAGTGGATGGTCCTCGTGTGACGGGTGCTTGGATCAATGGAGCGTTGGAGCGTGCCGATTGTTGTGTGGTTGCGCTCGGTAGTTATTCGCCGCTGTTATTGGCGCCGTTGGGCTTGCGTTTGCCAGTGTATCCGTTGAAAGGGTTTTCGTTGACGTTGCCGATGATTGATGCGTCGCGTGCGCCCGTTTCGACGGTGCTTGACGAAAGTTACAAGGTTGCGGTTACTCGTTTCGATGAACGTATCCGTGTGGCGGGTATGGCAGAGGTCTCTGGTTACGATGTGTCGTTGAATCCACGTCGCCGTTCGACGTTGGAGATGGTGGTGCAGGATGTGTACCCTGGGTGCGGTGATTTGGGGCGTGGCGAGTTTTGGACTGGGCTGCGCCCGGCGACGCCGGATGGGACCCCGGTGATCGGTGCGACGCCCTATCAGGGTTTGTTTCTTAATACTGGGCACGGCACGCTTGGTTGGACGATGTCATCCGGTTCAGGCCGTTATTTAGCCGATTTGATATGTTGTCGCCCTTGTGAAATCTCCAGTGAAGGGTTGGATATGTTCCGTTACTTGGTGTCGACGATACCTTGCCCGCAAGAGTGTGCTCCGTGCGTCCCGCCCACGCCGTAATTGATCTGGATGCGTTACGTCACAATTATCGATTTGCTCGCCGTCTTGGCGGTGGCAAGGCGTTAGCTGTGGTGAAAGCCGATGCGTATGGTCACGGTGCGGTGCGTTGTGCGCAGGCTTTGGAGGCTGAAGTTGATGGTTTTGCGGTGGCGTGTATCGAAGAGGCGTTGGAGTTACGCCAAGCCGGTATCCAGGCACCGATCCTGTTGCTGGAAGGATTTTTCGAGGTTGAAGAGCTGGAATTGATTGCTAAGCACAATTTATGGACTGTGATTGCTTCGTCCTGGCAGGTGCGGGCGTTGGCTGCGTTCCACAGTCCATCTCCAATTGGGGTGTGGCTTAAGTTGGATAGTGGCATGCATCGGCTTGGTTTGGAGCCAAAGGAGTTTCGTGATGCTTGGATGTCTCTGCATAGTCTGCCGCAGGTGGGCGAGGTCGTCTTGATGACGCATTTGGCCCGTGCTGATGAGTTGGATAATCCTCGTACCAATGAGCAGGCATCGGTTTTTGCACATGCTTCGCAGGGAATGGTGGCGCCAGCAAGTGTGTGTAACTCTTCAGGTTTGCTTGGTTGGGCAGGGTTGTACAGTGATTGGGGTCGGCCCGGGTTAATGTTGTACGGTGTCAATCCTATTTCGCAGGAGAGCACGTCACTTAGTGGGCCATTGCGTCCTGTGATGATGGTGTATTCCAAGCTGATTGCGGTACGCGAGTTGCCTGCCGGCGAGCCAGTTGGCTATGGGGCATCCTTTGTCACTGAGCGGCCAACCCGGGTTGGTGTGGTAGCGATGGGCTATGCAGACGGTTACCCGTATTTTGCGGTCAATGGTACGCCGCTCTTGGTTGATGGGCGTGTTTGTCCGTTGATCGGCCGGGTTTCTATGGACATGTTGACGGTTGATCTGACAGACCATCCGCAGGCGGATGTTGGCAGTCAAGTGCAATTGTGGGGTGTGCAACCGGGTGTGGCTGAACTTGCGGCACATTGTAATTTGAGCGCTTATCAGTTGTTGTGCGGTCTTAAGCGTGTACGTCGATACTATTTGGGTGAGATGGGCGCAGTGTGAGGGCTGGGGTGCTGCTAGTGGAGCAGTTTTGTGTTTTTCTAACGTTCACTACGGTCGTGTTTCTACGGTGTTCAAGCTGTTTGGCGTCAAATGGGTTATACCGTTTTTTGTTCTCTCAGTAGCTGGGGGCGGGCATTAGGCGCTGCGGTGATCGGCTTTTTGTGTATCGTTTTGATCTTGTTGCGGTCGTGCGTGGTGCAATTGGACAAGGTGTCTATGCGCATTCTGTTGTCTGGGTGAAAAAGCAATGTGCCTGTTTGTTGATGTCAAAATAGTTTCTGTTTGGTGACATGATATGACGTTTTTATGATGCCGTTGGTGGTGATCTGATCGTGTTCTCGACTTGATATCGACACGGTGCGTGCTTGGATAGTACGTTGTCCGGTGCCGATCAGTTTCGGGGTCCATGGTGGCTACTACAAGTTTTATCTAGTACGGATTTTCTTTTGGACATATCGCCTCCGCTTGTCCTGCAGTCACTCGACATCCCATCGGATGTCTACCGGGAGATGCTGTGTACCCTTGAGGCTGGCTTTTGCATCGTGCAGATAGTGTTGGATGACGGTCAACCGGTTGACGGTATATTCCGTTTGACCAATGCCAGCTTTGGTCGCCATCTCCGGCTTGATTCGGTGGTTGGGGAGTCCGTGTGCGGCATCATGCCTGACGATGGGCCGGAATACATTAAGCGTTATGGTGGGGTTGCGTTGTCTGGGCAGCGGGTTCACTTCGAGGCGCGGGCGTTGCGCCGTTGGTATTCGGTGGAAGTGATGCGTGTTGGAGCGCCGGAGGGGCGATTGCTTGGGGTTCTATTTGTGGATATCACCGAGCACAAGCGTATGGAACGTAGGTTGGCCGAGAGCGAGGTGCGTTTCAATATTTTGGCTGATGGTTTGCCGATGCCCGTTTGGGTATTTGATGCACAAGGAGGGATGCGGTTCGTCAATACTGCGTATGGGGAGTTCTTCGGTGTCGATTTGAGCAGTGGCACGCTTCCAGAGTGGAGTATGGTGCTGCATCCGGAGGATGTGCTGATATTCGAGTTCAAGTTGAGTGCGGCGCTGAAGACGCAGAGTGCGCTTCGTGCGTTGGTACGGGCACGTCGTTATGACGGGCAATGGCGTTGGATTGAAATGAGTGCCACGCCGCGTTATTCGCCGGATGGTCACTTCATCGGTCTGACGGGGAGCAGTCAGGATGTGACGGAGCGTCTTGAGATTGAGTTGGCGCGTGAGCAGTTGCTGAAATCCGAGCGTGCGGCGCGCAATGAGGCCGAGAATATGGCGCGATTGAAGGATGAGTTTCTGTCCACGCTTTCGCATGAGTTACGTACCCCGTTAACGACGATTTTGGGTTGGAGTGAGTTGTTGTTGCAACGCATTGAGGAGCAGCATCCTTGTTACAAAGGGTTGTCGGTGATTGCTAGCAGCGCCAAGGTTCAAAAGCGTTTGATTTCGGATATGTTGGATCTAAGTAGCATGCTGCTGGGCAAGATGCAGTTGGAAATGGAGGTGCTGGATTTAGTGGAGCAGATCCGCGAGGTGATTGGGTTGTATGAGCAGGTTGTCGAGAGCAAGGGGCAGCGGTTGCTGCTGCGCGCGCCGGAGATGCCGTGTTTGGTGTTGGGTGATGCAACGCGCTTGCGGCAGATATTCGAAAATTTGTTGTCTAATGCGATCAAATTTACTCCAACGGATGGCTGCATTGATGTGGAGATTGATGCCGATGGCGACAGTTTCCGGGTATCGGTGACGGATTCTGGTGATGGGATCGCTGCCGAATTTCTACCGCATTTGTTTAGTCGGTTTCGTCAGGCTGATGGTACGACGACCCGTTGTCACGGTGGGCTTGGTCTGGGGTTGGCGATTGTGCAGAGTTTGGTGGAAATGCATGGGGGTTATGTTGGTGCGACCAGTCCGGGGCTTGGTAAGGGTGCAATGTTCACGGTGTCTTTGTTGCGTTATGTATGTGCGATCAATGTTGCCGATACTGTGATCTGTGATCGGCGTTTTGGATCAGTAGGCGACCAAGGGGAGTATTGAAGTGATTTCATTGTTCTGGTTGTACCAGGATGCATTTGCAAAATGCCGTTTCCAGGTTGGATGCAGCATTGCCGTTCAATGTCATTGTGTGGCCGGTGTCAGTAAAGCGCTGTAGATCGAATGCCTTTGTATTTGTTCGATGCACTGCTCACTTCTGGTCTCAATCGTCGGCGTTGTCGTCAACGGAACAGCGGTGCGTTGAAATCTGTTCATTCACAACGGAGTCAATGTGAAGAATGATTTCCGGCAAGGGACGGATGCAGGGATAAAGGCACGTTTTATTTGAAGCGTCATGTTGCGGCCTATGCCCAATCAGGTTTGGTGATGCATGCTGATGCGGCGTGTGGCGTTAAGCACGTCTCGGTGGCGAATGTTTGTGTTGGCTTTGGGATGACTTTCGTATCGGTTTGAATGATGAATGCGTTGTGGGGGCATCTGGAAGCCGACCAAGTGTATGACGTCATGCTTGGGGGGCTTGGGGGTTGATGTAATAAGCTGAAGGTGAGGAAGGAAAGGAGCGGGGAAACGCTTGGAATCTTCGTAGTGATGCGGACTTAGGAGTTTTTGGGTTGTTCTGGACGCTGGTCGGGGAGACAGGATTCGAACCTGCGACCTCTACGTCCCGAACGTAGCGCTCTACCAGACTGAGCTACACCCCGAAGCAAGCGGCCAATGTTACGGTGATTCCAACATATTCACAAGGATTTTAAGTCATTCGGATAGATCTCCAGCTTTTTTAAATAATGATGTGCTCAATGTATCTGCGCTTGGTTGTGTGCTGATGTGATTTGCACAAACAGCGTTGGGGTTTGTAGTGCGATTGTGTCGCTGAAAGTGGTTAAAAACGACTTGGATAGGTACCTGACGATGGAACAGGCAGATCTCATGTTGTCGTTATGCAGTTTGCTGTTCTGAATTTGGCAACGTGTTGTGTGCTGCTCTGAGTGTTGTCAGCGAGATATGAGGGGCGGTGGCTGTCTCTGCTGGAGGTGGTAAGCATCAGAAAAAACAGTTTGTCAATTGCAATCATAATACGGGTGTATCGTTATTTATTGGAAATAAGAGTGACTCATCAGAATCGAGCGCTGTAATGGTGTTCGATAGGACGACTTCGCAAAATAGCAGATTCAAGCAGGACGATTGACGTTTGCACGGGTTTGCTTGGAATCGCCGGTGGTGTGTTATTTCTTGGGGAGATAAACCAGTGGATCGACGGGTTTACCGTTGTAGCGGATCTCGAAATACAGCATGCGGCCCATTTCGGCAATGGGTTGGTTTGCTTTGACGGTTTGTCCCTCATTGACCAGACGTTTTCGGTTATGGCCGTATGCAGAGATCCATTGCTCGTTGTGTTTGATGATGATTAATTCGCCGTAACCTATCAGGGCCGATCCGGAGTACACCACTGTACCGTTGGCAGCGGCGCGAATGGTTTGACCGTTGTTGCCGTTGATACTCACGCCTTGTTTGGTGGTTTGGCCAGCGACGAAATTGCTGACGACAGCGCCCTCGGTTGGCCAGAACCAATTGAAGCCGCTATTTGCTGGAGCGGTGCTGGTTGTCGTTGGGGATGGGTTTGAGGGTGTGGGTCGGGATGTGACGGGCTGTGTGGGCGTGGGCGTGGGCGATGCTGTTGCATCCTCTGGATACAAACGCAGTACTTGGCCCGGGTAGATGGTTTTGGATGCAGTGAGCCTGTTCCATGCGGCGAGATCTTGCGGTGCAACGCCGGTGCGGCGTGAGATTGCATACAGTGTGTCGCCCTGTTTCACAACCACAGTTTGGTTGGATTTGGCGGTGGTGCGTGGGTTGCTCGTATTGTTGGGGCGTACCGCAGTGGCAGTGCTGCAGGCAGTGAGTGCTAGTGCGAGTGCTGTTGACAGTAATAGTTTTGATATCTCCATTGACCTTTCCATTATCCAAATTTGGTTTTCCAGATAACCCAGCCAACCAGACCGATCAGAAGCGCGCTGGTGATCCAGCCAAGGGGTTCAATCCATCGATGCAGTAGGGTTTCTGCGCGTTTGCCGCCAAGTTTGATTGCGCCAGCGACTAAGTAGACTCGCTTGCCGCGGCCGATCAGCATGCTGCTCAAGAACGGCAGTAAAGGTACACCGACGATGCCCGATGCCCAGGTGAATATTTTTAATGGGATCGGGGTGAAGCCGACCAACACGAGCAGCCAAAACGCGCGCCATGGCGATTCGAGGACGAGCTGTTGCAGTTGGTGTATTTGCTTATCGATGGCTTCGCTCCAGCCCAACCATGCGATCAGTGGTTGCATTATTGCAAATGCGAAGTGGCCGAGTAAGTAACCCAGTAGTGCGCCAGCGAGTGAGCCGAGTAGACTCAATGTGGCGAACCACAGTGCTTGATGTCGGTTGGCGAGCGACATCGGTGCCAGCATCACTTCTGGCGGGACGGGAAAGATGAACCCTTCGACGAAACTCAGTCCTGTGAGGAGTGCGGGGGCATAACGATGACGTGACCAGGTGATTGCGCGGTTGTACAAAGGACCGAATATTTTCATCAATGGCGTCCTTAAGGTGGATTTAATCCAACATCCCTGGTAGCAGGGATACAAATGTGACTGGTTCTAAAATCTCGTGTGTGATGCTACCGTCGATTGTTCGTGTGAGCTGCACTAGGGCTTGCTCTGAAGCGGTGCCGACAGGAGCCACCAGGCGTCCGCCTATTGCAAGTTGTTCGATGAGAGTGTCGATCAGTGTCGGGGCTGCTGCTGTGACCAAGATGGCGTTGTAAGGTGCATGTTCTGTCCAGCCGGTGCTCCCGTCATCGTGTTTGCTGCGTATTTTTATGCCAAGCTGGCGGAAACGCTTACGTGCTTGACGCAGTAGTTTGCCGATACGCTCAATGGTGTACACCTCCAATCCTAGTGAGGCCAGAATGGCGCTCTGGTAGCCGGAACCTGTACCGATCTCGAGTATTTTTTTGGGGACAACCTGCATGACAGCTTCGGTCATCCGTGCGACGACCCAGGGTTGCGAGATGGTCTGTCCATGGCCGATGGGCAATGCGGTGTCTTCGTAAGCGCGCAGTGCCAAGGCTTCATCAATGAATAAATGGCGTGGCACGATGCGAATGGTGCTGAGTACCCGTTCGTCTTGGATGCCGCATTCGCGTAGTCGTTCGACCAGGCGGTCTCGGACGCGTTGCGACGTCATGCCGATCCCTACGGCTTTCGCTTGCAGGGATGGAGGTGCAGTCATGTGGGCCAGTCCATGTGTGCGGTGAGTCTGTCCGTCCATCGGGTGACATTTTCCAGGGCTTGGTAACGGGTCAGATCGACGTGAATCGGGGTAATGGAGATGTATGTGTTACGTACTGCGTCGAAGTCAGTTCCTGGGCCGGCGTCCTGTTCAGGACCTGCGGGGCCAATCCAATAGATGGTATGTCCGCGCGGATCGGTTTGGGTGAGACAGGGGGCGGAGCGGTGACGATTGCCAAGCCGGGTGACTTTGAAGCCGCGCATCTGTTGCCAAGTCACATCTGGCACGTTGACGTTGAGGATGGTATCGGCTGGGAGCGGGTCGGTTTTTAGTTGCGCCACAATATTTATTGCTGCGTGTGCGGCGGTTTCATATTGAGGTGCTTGCTGTCCTTCGCGGCAGAGAGTGACCAACGATACGGCGACTGCAGGGAGTCCGAGGAAGCGTCCTTCCATGGCTGCCGATACTGTCCCGGAATAAATCACGTCGTCTCCGAGGTTGCCGGTGTTGTTGATTCCGGAGACGACGATGTCTGGGTCGTAGTTCAGCAGGCCGGTGAGTGCCAGATGCACGCAGTCGGTGGGTGTGCCGGCGACACTGTAAGTATGCATGTCGATTTGTTTGGCTCTGATCGGTGTGTCCAATGTAAGTGAGTTGCTGGCGCCGGAACGGTCCCGATCCGGGGCAACAACCATCACTTCGTGTCCGGCATTGCGTAGTGCGTCCGCCAAAATCTTGATGCCGGGAGCGTCGACACCGTCGTCGTTACTGACAAGAACGCGCATTAGTGTTTTCTTGAGTGAGTGTCATGCCATTACATGATCGTATCGTGTAACAAATTGAGGGGCCAACACGATGATCCAGTGATCTTGCGTGTTTGGCATGTGCCTTACATGATGCCTTGCACTCGGTTCCTAATGCCACAGGATTTAGAGCGAGCCGGTGTTTTTTCTACCGGATGGAGCTTTGCTGCGTTCATCAATCCGTATGGTGTTAGGGGATGCGAATGCTTTCCGGAATTGGCCTGCTTCAGTGAAGTGCTGCATCAATATTTTCTTGCGAGCCAGGATTTTAAACGTATCGTCGTGTTGTTGTTCAGCAGTGTTGATAATGAGGTTTGATGTTTTAGTGAACGATGCGTGCGGCGTTTTTGCAGTTGCCTTGCCTCAGTGTGCGAGTGCTTCTGTTCGTATGCTGATGTTGATGTGTGCGAGTTGCTTGCTGAATTGGAATGTGTAAAGAAAAAAATCGATATCCCTTCATCATGTCGTGACGTGGCATTAAGCCGCTTACTGTGGAAGGAGAAGGGATGATGAATGGTGTTAATGCGGTTGTTTCCTAGCAATGGCAATGTTGCGGTATTGCTTAAGTGGTGGGAGTGTCGTTCGCTCATGTGCGGTGTGTGGTGATAGAGCATCGTTGTCGTTGTGTACTGCATTTTTTTAATTTTAAAGGGATCACGGTGTGCTGCATTGATCTGCTGCAGTGATCCGATTGCGTCACAATGCGTATTGCAGCTGTGAGCGGCGGTATGTTTGTATCGTTCTAATTTTACAGTGATGTTAGGGTTGTTTTCATAGTGCACGTTTGCATCGGGGTCACATAGACAGTCGGCGCTGTGTCGGTTTTTTCAGTGTATTGGTGATGTGGTGAAGATGGAGTGCTCAGATCAGCAGCGCTGTGTCCAGGATAAGATGCGGGGGTTTTTCTTTGCCTTGGTGTCATATTGAGATCGCCTCTTAATAGGGATTACGATCCTCGTATGTCTGTTGTCTGTTATTTGCGTTGGTGTGTGGAACATTGTGTTACCAGCGATCTTGGTAATCTCATTCCGTGAAGCGTGTATCAGCGGATGGGTTGGTTCTGAATAGGAAAGCGGCATTGATACCGATAACGCTGTGCTCGCATTATTCCGGACACACTGTCATTGCAGCGTCCATTGTTGTAACCGCAATTCACGTTGCAAATAGCCGTTGCTGATTGCAGTTGAATACAGACATTGTTTCAAGAGGGAGGTTGAATCCTAGCCTGCTGATCACGTGGTGTCCGGAATGCGGTGTTGCTTGGCGTGAGTTATATCGGTGCAGCAGCAGCGTCACACTGAAAAGCAGCAGGTGCTGTGTTAATACGGTCAGTATGGGGTTTCTAGCGATTGGAGTTGCTGTTGATCAGTTGCTATGTAGAGTGTTGATGCGTGATGCGTGATGCGTGATGCGTGATGCGTGATGCGTGATGCGTGATGCGTTGTTGCATTTTGTGATGGTCAAGGGGCGATGGTGTTATCGATCTTTGGGGCTGTTCCTGCGTTGCCTCTGCGGTTGCTGATGTTCGTTTTAGCGACATATGGCGGTAGTTTTTTGCGGGTGTTGTTGCAGGAAGGGTTCCCATGTTCTGTGGTTGTGGAGTTTCATTGTTTCCGCGGCAAGCGTAGTTCTCCTAGAGGGCTTGCCATGCGGAACGGTACGGATACCAGGCGCAGATTGCGATTTAGTTGTATTGCAAAGTGTAAGTGGGGAGCGGTGCTGAAGCCGGTATTGCCTGACAATCCTAAGCATTGTCCGGTGGCGACGCGGTCACCCTGATGCACGGTGATGCCGTCCGCAGACAGGTGTGCGTATATGGCCATGCTGCCGTCTTCGTGCAGGATGCGAATCAGGTTGCCGCCCCCAACGTGGTGACCATTGGTGGCTGTTTCTTGAAAGCCTGTTTGAACTTCCATGATGCGTCCTGCACGTGCGGCCAAGATGGGAGTGCCCTTGGGGAGGGCAAAGTCTAGCGCGTAGTAGTTGGCAACGTCGTGGTGGCTGAATGTGCCGCCAAAGCCCTGATCAATGCGAATGGGGGTGATGTCGAATGGCACACGGTAGATGCTGTCATCGGCGTATCCGTACGGATCTCCTGGAACAACCTCCAGGCGGATATCCACGCCTTGGTGCAGACCGTTTTTACCCGGGTACAGTTGTGCTAGTGCAATGCACTGCCCTGGGGGCAGGACGGCGGTGATGGGGAGTGTGGGGGCTGTATGTAATGGGATTGATCCGGTTGCAATTAGTCTGACTTGTGCCGGTCCTGCGAGTGGATTGCTTGCTTGGGCGGTGTAGCGATCCCCATCGCGGCGTAGATCCAGCCAGGAATTGGGGGCAGTGATGCATGAGGTGGTGGGGGAGGCGGTCCGTGGCCACAGTGTGGTGCGCCAGTCGGGTCGGTCTTGGGCAGTGGAGGGAGGGGGCATCATGGCGATCAGGACCGCAGCAGACACAGGGAGCAGATGTGATGGCATGGTGTTGAGTGTGAGTCGGTGCAGAAGGTTTGAGTGATGAGTGGCATTGAATTTTGATTAGATAAAAATATATCTCTCTATCCGTATGGAGAGATTGACATGGTTGTGTAAGGGTGGCATTTTGGGAAGGCCATTGAGAGCGTCCGACGGGATAAGCCCTGCAATGCTGAAGCAGTCAGTAGGGCGCGTAAAGCGCCTGGGTTTGATGTGGAATTCAGTGTGGACTTCCGCGTCTGCTAAAGGAGGGGGTAACTCCGTGCCCTTTGCTTGACGCACCTGGCTTTCTATCAAGCTCGATGGGTCGTTGCTTTGCTGGAGACTGCTATGAGATCCGTAAATCCCTCATTCACTTTTTGTCTTGATATGCCCACTCCCGACGATGATGGCCAGATTGCTGTGCGCGGTGAAATCATGGTGCCTTTGTCGATGTGCCATGCCGGATGGGTCGATCTGCGTTTGCGTTATGAGTTGATTGGCTGTGCTGCTGGGCCGGTGGTGTTTGTGCTTGGTGGTATCTCTGCACATCGCCATATTGCTGCGACCGCTCGTTTCCCGGAGAAGGGCTGGCTTGAAGGGTTGGTTGGTACGGAGCGTGCATTGAATCCGGAGCGTTTCCGGCTGCTTTCGTTCGATTTTCTAGGTGCTGATGGCCAACTTGATGTGCCCATTGATACCGCCGATCAGGCGGATGCGATTGCTCTGTTGTTGGAGAGGCTGGGGATTGCTACGTTGTATGGTTTCGTCGGTTATTCATATGGTGCGCTTGTTGGTTTGCAGTTTGCGATCCGTCATTCAGAGCGGGTACGTCGCATGATCGTGGTTAGTGGCGCACATCGAGCACACCCTTATGCAGCGGCTTGGCGTGCATTGCAGCGCCGTGCGGTAGCGTTGGGGCAGTTGCAGTGTGCTGAGCATCAGGGTTTAGCATTGGCACGGCAGCTTGCGATGCTGAGTTACCGTACTCCCGAGGAGTTTGAGGAGCGTTTTGATGTGGCGGCGCAAGTGATCAACGGTCGTGTGCGTGTGGCGGCTGAGGATTATCTAGACGCTGTTGGCGCTCAGTATGTGGCGTGTACTCCGGTCAACGCTTATATGCGTCTGTCCGAATCGATTGATTTACACCGTGTGGACCCAACGCAGGTGGTGGTGCCTACGGTGGTGGTTGCCGTTGAGGGGGATCGTTTGGTGCCGCTGTCCGATCTTGTTGCACTGATTGAGGGTTTAGGCCCGTGCGGCAGTTTGCGGGTGTTGCGTTCTCCTTACGGTCACGATGCTTTTTTAAAAGAAACTAATCGCATTGATGCGATTCTTACGACAGCGCTACGTCCTATAGGAGAATCCATATGAGCATTCATGATGTGCACGAAGGCACGTGTCACGTGACCACTTCCGCGGTGCGTGCTGGGATCGATTCCGACACTGCTCATGGGGCAGTGACGCCACCGATTGTGCTTTCATCCAACTTCTCGTTTGAACGTTTCGGTCATAAGCGTAAGTACGATTACACACGTAGTGCTAATCCAACGCGGGATCTGCTCGGCGAGGCGCTTGCGGAGTTGGAGGGGGGTGCCGGTGGTGTGGTTACGGCGACTGGGATCGCTGCGATTACGTTGGTGTTGCACGCATTGCTCCGGCCGGGTGATCGTTTGGTTGTGCCACATGATGCTTACGGTGGCAGTTGGCGTTTGTTCAATGCGTTGGCTCAAAAGGGACATTTTGAATTGATCACTGTCGATTTGACGGATGCACGATCACTGGTTGAGGCATTGGCACTACCACCGAAGTTGGTATTGATCGAAACTCCTTCCAATCCATTGTTACGTATTACTGATTTGGGTGCGGTGATTGAGGCAGCGCACCGTGTCGGTGCTTTGACTGTGGTCGACAATACGTTTATGTCTCCGGTGTTGCAGCGTCCTTTAGAGTTCGGCGCTGACTTGGTATTGCATTCGACCACGAAGTACATCAATGGCCACAGTGATGTTGTCGGTGGCGTTGTTGTGGCACGTGATGTTGCGCACTATCAGCAGTTGGTGTGGTGGGCGAATGCGCTGGGTCTGACCGGCTCGCCATTCGATGCCTTCTTGACGTTGCGGGGGGTGCGCACGCTGGATGCGCGTTTGCGTGTGCATCAGGAGAATGCGCAGATGATTGCAGCCTTACTGGAGGGGCATGGTGTGGTGAAGCACGTGCATTACCCAGGATTAGCTTCGCATCCGGGGCATGTGCTGGCGGGGCGGCAGCAAAAAGGGTTCGGTGCCATGCTCAGTTTCGAGTTGCAGGGTGGGGAAGAGGCGGTGCGGGCTTTTGTCAGTGGCTTGCGTTATTTCACGCTGGCTGAGTCGCTGGGTGGGGTTGAGAGTTTGATCGCTCATCCGGCTTCGATGACGCATGCTGCCATGACGCCCGAGGCGCGTGCTAAAGCGGGTATCTCTGATGGGTTGTTGCGCTTGTCGGTGGGGATTGAGGCCAGTGAGGATTTGATCGTTGATCTGGTGGCTGGTTTGGGGCGTGCTCAGGCGGTGCGGGAAGAGTGCAAGGTGTGAGTATTGGGGCGGGTCATTTGTTTACTCGTTAGTCCGATGTTCGTTGTGCTGGATGATGCACGTTGATGTGTGTGTTAACGGTTGCTTCGGTGACTCGTTGTGGTGATGTTCTCGGTGTGGTTTGTGCTGCTTTATCAATGTGGGTGATAGGGAGTGGGGATTTCTTGATTAGGTTATCCGCACGATCAGGTGCAGTAGGTCTGGGTGATCTGCATGGTTGATATGTAGCGGCGGCTGTCTGTCATTGGGGCAGGGCAGATTTAGTGTGTCGGTGTTTGATTCGTTGTGGGGCTATTGGTGCTGTTGTGATGTGGCTTGTCGATCCGTGGGGGGGGATCAGAGCAGTGATGTGGTAGGGGCAGCATCGTGTTATACCTTTCAGCAGATGTCGAAAGTAAGCTACACCTATTGCAAATAGGGAGGTGTCACATGGGACACGACCACACGCATGTACCGAAGGGGATGCATCACGAGCGCCCCTTGTGGTGGGCGCTTGGGCTTACGGCGAGTGTCCTAGTGGCCGAAATTATTGGTGCGGTGCTGACACGTAGTTTGGCGCTGTTGTCTGATGCGGTGCACATGGCTACCGACGTGTTTGCGTTAATGATTGCATTGGTCGCGGTGCGTCTGAGTCGGCGTCCGCCTGATGTGCGTCGTACCTATGGTTATGCACGGTTAGAGGCGTTTGGTGCGTTGGTTAACGGGGTATTGCTGTTTGGCGTCGGTGGTTACATTTTGTGGGAGGCTGTGCAGCGCTTGCGCGCTCCGCAGGAGATTGTGTCCAGCGGTATGCTGGTCATTGCCGTCTTGGGTTTGGTCATCAATCTGATCGTAATGCGTTTGTTGCATGCCGGTCGTGGTGAGAACCTCAGTATGAAGGGGGCTTACCTTGAGGTGTGGAGCGATATGCTCGGTTCGGTCGCTGTCATCGTTGCTGCGATGGTGATCTATGTGACCCGTTGGTATTGGGTGGATTCGGTATTGGCTGCGTTGATTGGGCTATGGGTTTTGCCGCGAACCTGGCTGCTATTAAGTGAGGCTGTCAATGTGTTGTTGGAAGGGGTGCCGAAGGGGTTTGCGTTGCCACCCATACGTGATGCACTTAGTGATCATCCTGGTGTGGCCAATGTCCATGATGTGCATCTGTGGGCATTAGGGTCCAGGCAGCCGTTGCTGACGGCGCATGTGGTGGCAATCCAAGGCACTGCACCGGATGCGTTGCGTCGCACATTGCAGGAGTTGCTGCATGAGCGCTTTAGTATTGAGCATGTGACGTTGCAAATTGAGATCGAGCATTGTGGGAGTGATGCTTGTGACGCGAAGCGTTCATAGTGTTTCAATGGGCGTTTGTGGTTTGCCCTGATGTGGGGCGCGAATGTCGTTACTGGCGTTGCTGTGCTGTTATTGAGACGGAATTCCACTTTGGTCGAAGTACTCAATGACATCAATGGAAATGTGGTCAATCTCTAACGTTGTGTCCGTCACCATCTCGACCCATATGTGTCTGTTACCCCAAGAGTCTTACAGCCTGCTGGTGCTTTCGCTGATAACGACAAACGACACCCCTGCTTCATCACCCATCATCCTGCCTGACGCGGGGCCATCGGTTGCCGCTCTACCCGCGGGGCGCTGGAGCAGTGCCTTTACCGGCACCTTAGTCGTTTTAATAACTCTGTCTTGGATCTGAGTTAAAGATGCCGGACTCAATCTACATCCCTTAACGATTGAACCATTTCAAACAGGTCAATTGCACTTTTGTTGCTATCTCCAATGTGGACTAGAACGCAATTCTTGATAGTGTTTTGAGTAAACGGTCCGCTATTGTTTAGCATCTGAAAGCGATTCACACAGAACCCTAATTTCCGCTCCGCAATTACTAATTTCCATTAAAAATCCGCTGAAAAGAATAATTAGTAATTTCACTCATTGCTGAGTTGAAATCCAATATAAATTATTTATTTTTATAAATAAAACATGCATTTCCTATGTTGTACGGTGACCGTAGCATCCAGTTCAGCGCTGGCTACACTGGATGGTGTTGTCTGAATGTCGATAGGCTAGTTGGCTATGTTGCTTTACTTTGCTGAAGTAGCGGATTTTTTGGGGAGATACAAGTCGGTGATGGTGCCGTCGTAGACTTCGGCGCTCATGGCAATCGATTCGCTCAGTGTGGGGTGTGCGTGGATTGTGTGGCTGATGTCTTCGGCTTCGGCACCCATTTCGATGGCGAGTCCGATTTCAGCCAAGAGGTCGCCTGCGTGGACGCCGACGATCGCTCCGCCAATGATGCGGTGTGTGTCTTCGTCGAAGATGAGTTTAGTGAAGCCTTCAGTGCGTCCGATGCCTATGGCGCGACCGCTGGCAACCCAGGGGAATTTGGCGACGCCGATGTTGAGTCCTTTCGCTTTGGCTTCGGTTTCAGTGATACCGATCCAGGCAATTTCCGGGTTGGTGTAGGCCACGGATGGGATCACGCGGGCAACCCATTCCCGATGTTTGCCTGATTCTGTTTCAGCAGCGGCGACTTCGGCGGCCAGTTTGCCTTCATGTGTGGCTTTGTGCGCCAGCATTGGGTTACCAACAATGTCTCCAATGGCAAAGATATGGGGTACGTTGCTGCGCATTTGGCGATCAACCGGGATGAAGCCGCGTTCGGTGACGTTGACGCCTGCTTTTTCAGCGCCGATGTTGTTGCCTGTCGGTGTACGGCCGACGGCAACAAGGACGCGATCATAGGTCGATGTTTTTAATGCGGGTTGTGTGCCTTGGGTGGGTGCTTCGAATGAGACGGTGATGCCTTTTTTGTCGGCTTTGACGTGGCTTGCTTTGGTGTTCAGGTGTATTTCAATGCCCTGTTTTTTCATGCGGTCCGCCAGTGGCTTCACTAGATCTTTGTCGGTGCCGGGGATGATCTGGTCCATGAATTCGACAATGGTGACGTGGCTGCCCAGGGCGTTGTACACGGTAGCCATTTCTAGGCCGATGATGCCGCCACCAACGACAAGCAGTTTTTTTGGCACTTCGGCCAGTTCCAGTGCGTCAGTGGAGTCCATGATGCGCGGGTCGTCCCAAGGGAAGTTTGGTAGCTTCACTGGGTGTGAGCCGGTAGCAATGATGCATTGTTGGAAATGGAGTCGTTGGGTGCTGCCGTCAGCAGCGGTAATGTCCAGTGTGTTGGGAGAGACGAAGTGCGCGATGCCGGTGACGGTGCGTACCTTGCGTTGTTTGGCCATCCCGGCCAAGCCGGCAGTCAGTTTGTTGACTACGTTTTGTTTGTATTCGCGCAGTGTGTCTAGGGTGATTTTGGGTTTGCCAAAATCAATT
Organism: Xylella fastidiosa; assembly: GCF_011801475.1. Classification (NCBI taxonomy): domain Bacteria; kingdom Pseudomonadati; phylum Pseudomonadota; class Gammaproteobacteria; order Lysobacterales; family Lysobacteraceae; genus Xylella; species Xylella fastidiosa. The sequence goes on along the minus strand of NZ_CP044352.1, from coordinate 2,158,874 downwards.
CCAAAGGTGCTGGCATGTGCAGCTTCGTCGATGACGGCGGCTGCGTGCAGTAATGCTTTGGAAGGAATGCAGCCGACATTGAGGCAGACGCCACCTAGGTTGGGATAGCGTTCAACGAGCACTGTATCCAAGCCGAGGTCAGCGGCGCGGAATGCTGCGGTGTAGCCGCCGGGACCGGCACCGAGTACGACCATGCGGCACTTGATGTCGGAGTGTTGTTGATCGGGTGCTGTCGGCTTGGAAGCGGCTGGTTGGGGGGATGGCGGGGGCGGTGAGGTGGTGTCGGATGTCGCCGCGTTGCTTGGTGAGGGGGGGCGGTGGTGTCTTCGGTCTCCAGCAGGAGGATCACGTCGCCTTGTGAAAGCAAATCGCCGACGTTGACTTTCAGTTCTTTGACAATGCCATTATTCATCGATGGCACTTCCAAGGTGGCTTTGTCTGATTCTAGTGTGAGGATCCCTTGGTTTTTGACCAAGTGGTCGCCAACGGTAACCAGCACTTCGATGACTGGGACCTTGCTGTAATCGCCGATATCGGGAACTTTGATTTCAATCACCGTCATAGGTGTCTCCTGTCGCTCGGTGGTTTGTGTTGGTCAGCGTCTTTGTCACAGCAGTACGCGCCGCATGTCGGCGAGTATCTGGCTGAGATAAGTGGTGAAGTGTGCGGCCAAGGCACCATCAATGACGCGGTGATCGTAGCTTAGTGACAGCGGCAACAGCATTTTAGGTGCGAATTGTGTGCCATCCCAGATGGGTTGGATGAGGGATTTGGAGACACCCAGGATCGCTACTTCAGGTGCGTTGATAATGGGTGTGAATGCGGTACCTCCGATGCCACCGAGTGAGCTGATGGAGAAGCAACCACCGCTCATGTCTGCTGGGGTGAGTTTGCCATCGCGTGCTTTTTTGGCGAGATCGCTGGTTTCTTGTGCGATCTCTACGATGCCTTTTTGGTCTACGTTGCGGATCACCGGGACGACGAGTCCGTTTGGTGTGTCGGCGGCGAAACCGATATGGAAGTATTTTTTGAGTGTGAGCGTTTCGCCAGTGGCATCAAGGGAGGCGTTGAATGTTGGAAATTTTTTCAGTGCTGAGGCGCTTGCTTTGATAAGGAAAGCCAGAACAGTCAGTTTAATGCCGGTTCCGTTCTTGTTGGATGCGGCATTCTCTTTATTGATTTGTACGCGCAGGGCTTCCAGTTGGGTGATGTCGGCCTGATCAAATTGGGTGACGTGCGGGATCATCGCCCAATTGCGGGCAAGATTGGCACCGGAAATCTTTTTGATCCGAGATAAAGGCTGGGTTTCAATTTCGCCGAATTTGCTGAAATCCACATTCGGCCAAGGGAGTAAGTTGAGGCCACCATTTGTGGTGATTGAAGCGGAGGGTGTTCTGCCTTCAGCCATACCAGTACCTAAGGTGGTGTTGACGAATTTCTGTACGTCTTCGCGGGTAATGCGTCCATTTTTCTCGCTGCCTTTGATGCGGCTCAGGTCCACGTCTAACTGGCGTGCAAGCAGGCGTACGGCGGGGCTGGCATAGGGGACCTTGGACGGTAGCACGGTGTTGGCGTCGAAGGTGATCGGTGGGGTGCTCTGTGTCCCTGCAGGGGATGCTGGGGCGGAGATGGCATCCCCTGCAGGGCTGGAATTGGGTGGCAATGCTGGTTTGTTTGTGGTTGGAGTGAGTGGGGTGCTCTCTGCGCTTTGAAGCACAACGACGATATCGCCTTGCGACAAGGTGTCTCCAATGTTGACCTTGAGTTGTTTGATGACACCGGTGGCGGAGGAGGGCACTTCCAAGGTTGCTTTGTCAGATTCTAAGGTGATTAGACTTTGGTCCTTGGAGACGGTATCGCCAACAGCGACCAGGACTTCAATCACTGGGACGTTGGTGTAATCGCCAATATCAGGGACACGCACTTCGATTAAGCTGCCTTCGTCTTCTGGATGTGCAGTGTTGTGAGCACGCGTGGTTGGCGTGTTAACGGTCATGGGTGTGGTGACTTCGGCAGTCTCTTCGGAGACTTCGATTAATGCGACGACATGGCCTTGGGATAAGGTATCGCCAACCTTCACTTTTATTTCTTTGATGATACCGGCTGTTGACGAAGGTACTTCCATGGTTGCTTTGTCAGATTCCAAGGTGATCAAACTTTGGCCCTTGGAGACGGTATCGCCAACAGCGACTAGCACTTCAATCACTGGGACGTTGCTGTAGTCACCGATATCGGGGACAAAAGCTTCCTTGATTTCGGTCATTACAGTACTCCGGCTATAAACAATAGGGGTGTCTATTGTGGCTGGCTCAGGGTGCAGCGCCAAGCAGTGGGTAATGATGTCAAAAATGAGCTTCGGTGTCGGTCCGCATTTTTTTAGTAAGTAGAAGGCATTTCTTTTTGCATGCGTGTCCGGTGTTGCGTCGTGTGGGTGCTCAGTGTGGTTGCAGTGCGTTTGCTGATTTAACTCATGGTTTGCGTTGGGTGCTGTATTGAGGCGTTATTGCCGGTCATGGGGGCTGGCGACGATGTTAGGGGCAGGGTTGCAGAAAGCGGTTGCTTTTTCTGTTTTTTGATTTTTATGGCGTGTATATGTTCTTTTTTACAGTGTCTTAGAACGTGGCTTGGACTTCGTTGGGTGGCTCGTTCGTAGGTGGAGTCATAGTAATGATGTTGATTTTCCCGTCATCTCATCGTGGATAAGTGTGCGGTTGGGCTGTATTCGCTTTTTGTCTGAAATCTAAACTAAAGTGCGGTACCTGATTTCAGATGGCGGGTATCGTTGGAACAGGGGCCGAATGAAGTAACCCCTGTAGCTGAACGACGGCTACGGATACACGGAGATGATGAAGAAGGGGTGTTTGAAGGGGTGTTTGAAGCGAAGCTGCTCACATTTGTTGTACTGGATATGACTGTTGACTGAATATGCCGCGGCAAACGTTTTTGGAGTGGAACGCTTGGCAGAATTACGTCCGGCGCCTCATGGAGCGCTATTTATGAAACGATGTGCCGTTTTTTTAGATGCATTTGATATTTTTGCCGAGCTAATTTCAGTGTACAGTGTCACAGTTGTTAAAAATTCATCACTTGGACGCCAAGCGTTGCGCTTCCCAATTCCAAGGGTGAGAATGAACAGTTAAGGAACTAGGAGAAAGATTCTATGCGTAAAATTTCACTGATTGGCCTAGCTACTATGAGTATGCTGGCCTTTAACACCTCAGCCTTTGCGTTGGGCACGGCTTCTTCCAACAGTGGTGCCTCCGGCAAGCATTGGTCAGTGGTTGGCGGCGCTGCCCTCGTGCAACCAAAGAATGGGAAAAATGCAGCACAGAATACTGTCAAGTTTGGTGGCGATGTTGCACCAACGCTTAGTGTCACCTACTACATCAACGATAATGTGGGATTCGAGCTGTGGGGTATTACTAAAAAGTTGAGTTATACCGCAAAGACTGACGCATCGGGCAAGATCGGCAATGTGACTCAAAAGACACCGTTAGCGTTGAGTGCGCAGTATCACTTTGGTCAGGCGCAAAACGTGTTCCGTCCGTTTGTTGGTGTTGGTTATTCTCAAGCTAAGTCTAGATTTACTGCTCTGGGATCTACCGATCGTGTGAATCTAGGCAATTTCCGCGGTGCAATCGGCACGATTGGTTTAGATATGAATGTTGATTCAAATTGGTTTGCTCGTCTTGATGCGCGTTATACGCGTTTCAGTAATAGCAATAGCAAGGCGGCTCTTTCTTCAAGTTTGGGTCTCGATCAGAATCGGAGACTGGATCCGTGGTCCGTGGGTTTCGGCATCGGCGCGCGTTTCTGAAAGTTTAGATCTCTCTCCAATAACAGCGTAAACCAAGACGGGCCCACCAGGGCCCGTCTTCTTGTTTGTAAATGTCCAGGCTGATTGGGACACATTTAGAACGCTGGTAACACCGCGCCGCCATACTTTTTATCGATAAAGCGTTTTACTTCAGGGCTGGTTAGTGCTTTTGCTAGCTTTTGTACCCGTGGGTCGTCTTTGTTGTCTTCACGTGAGACCAGATAATTTACATACGGGGAGTCTTTGTTTTCGATTGCCAATGCATCTTGATTTGGTTTCAGCCCGGCACTCAGTGCGTAATTGGTGTTGATGAGTACCAAGTCGATCTGGTCAAGCACGCGCGGTAGCATGGCTGCGTCTAATTCGCGGAATTTGAATAGCTTAGGATTCTCAAGGATGTCGCGCTGAGTCGCTAGCATGTTTTTAGGATCTTTGAGTTTAATCAGCCCTGCTTGGTGCAGTAGGATAAGTGCGCGGCTGTTGTTACTCGGATCGTTGGGGATCGCTATTTCTGCTCCTTTGGGTAGTGATGCGAGTGCTGTATAGCGGCGTGAGTAGGCACCGAACGGCTCAATGTGTACACCAACGACGGTGATCAGATGCGTGTTGCGGCTGCGGTTGTATGCTTGCAAATAAGGCTCGGTCTGAAAGTAGTTAACGTCGATTTGTTTTTGAGCAACCTGGTCATTGGGTTGCACGTAATCGTTGAATACACGGATGTCGAGTTGGATGCCTTGTTTGGCCAGCGTTGGCTTCACAAACTCCAAGATCTCAGCATGCGGTACCGCAGTGGCGGCAATACTGAGGCGATCATGGTTGCTGTCAGAAGGGCCGCAGCCGACGAAGAGGAGAGTGGCGACACACAGTAGGAAATGCTTCATTGCATAGAGTCGGTTATGAAAGATAGTTGGAAATGCGCGCTTTACTGTAGCAAAGCATGGCTGCGACATTTGCTTGGTGATGTGTATTGAAGCTCAACGTCGGCTGTAGTGTGCGACCAACCAATCACCAAACATCTGTATCAATTGCACCACCATGAGCAGTGCAATCACAGTGACCAGAGCAACGTCTGTGTGTGAGCGCAGATAGCCTTCGCGGTAGGCGACGTCACCCAATCCCCCCGAGCCGATTGCGCCGCCCATTGCTGTAAAGCCGACCACCGCGATTGCGGTGATTGTGGCACCAGCAATCAAACCGGGGCGTGCTTCTGGTAGCAGGACCCGCCAGACGAGTTGCCAGGTGGTTGCTCCCATCGCTTGTGCAGCTTCGACGACACCACGATCAACCTCGCGTAGCGCGCTTTCGACGAGGCGTGCGTAGAACGGTGCTGCACCGATGACTAGCGGCAGGATTGCACCACGGATGCCTAGTGAGGTCCCCATGATCAGCAAGGTGACTGGGATCATTGTGATCATCAAAATGATAAAGGGCACCGAGCGTAATAGATTCACTGCCAGTGCCAGCAGGGTGTACACCTGGGGATGGCGGCGCAATTGCGATGTGTTGCATAAATACAGTGCGATTCCCAAGGGAAGACCAAGCGCCAATGCGGGTGGCAATGCACCTCCGACCATGAGCAGGGTATCGAGTGTGGCGCGACCGATGTCTTCCCACTTATCAGCGTCCAGGTTGACGAAAAAACCGGGAGCGGCGATTGAGGGAAAGATCATGGGGATATTCATGCGCGTAGCTCCTCAATATGGATGCCGGCAGCAGCAAACGCTGCCTGTGCGGCGACTGGGTCGCCGCCAGACAGCGCGACAGTCAATTGTCCGTAGGGTGTTTCTTTAATACGGTCGATACGACCTGACAGAATGTTGTAGTCCACGCCAGTTTCTCGCGCCACACGTCCGAGCAGTGGGAGGTAAGTGTCCGTTCCGATGAAGGTCAGGCGCACAATGCGGCCCTTGACTAATGCGAAATCCTGATCCAGCGCGCTTGTGTCGATGTGCTCAGTTTCCATGACGAAGCTGCGTGTGGTTGGGTGCTGTGGATGCAGAAAGACATCTGTTACTAATCCGATTTCGACCAGGCGTCCAGTATCAAGCACGGCGACGCGGTCGCAGATGCGGCGGATCACATCCATCTCGTGAGTAATCAGCACGATTGTCAAACCAAGTTCACGATTGATCCGTGCCAGTAGCTGTAACACCGTGGAGGTGGTTTGCGGATCCAGAGCGCTGGTGACTTCATCGCATAGCAGGATCTGCGGGCGTGTCGCCAGCGCACGCGCGATGCCAACGCGCTGTTTCTGTCCTCCGGATAGCTGTGCCGGGTAAGTATTGGCATGTGCTTCTAGACCGACCCAGGCCAGCAGCTCAGCCACGCGTGCGTTGATCTTGGCATCAGATGCACCGGTAAGCTTGAGTGGGAAGGCGACGTTGCCAGCGACGGTATACGAAGACAGCAAATTAAAGTGCTGAAAAATCATGCCGATCTGGCGACGTAGTGCGCGCAACCCCATGCGATCCAGTACGGTAATGTCTTGTCCGTTGATCAGCAAATGTCCGCCGCTGGGTTCTTCTAAGCGGTTGATCATGCGGAGCATTGTCGATTTTCCTGCGCCAGAATGGCCGATAATGCCGAAGACCTCCCCTGCACGGATCTCTAGATTGAGAGGCTGTAACGCAGTGACCTCACGGCCATTGGCGCCATAGTGTTTGTAACTATCTTTAAACTGAATCACTGTGGTTGCAGCGAAATAAAAGGGAGTCAAGCCTATCAGGCTCGGACGATCGTTATTATTTCATGCGGTGTTTGCATTATGACGGTACCGAAGCAGTGCGGTGTTGTTTTCTATTTTTCTTCATTCATCGTCTTGTCTGAAGATGTCGATGATGCTTAGGGCGCTCGAGACGCACTACGCATGAAGGACGTGTTGTAACGTTTGGGAGCGAGAGTTCCAATGTTGATCGCACCAGGTCGATCACACAGATGCGACGGTTGATGCAGTGATGATCCGAGGTCATCGTGATGGACCGACACTCTAACGATGATTGGTTGATTTGTGACCCACCAAGGTCAGCGGCGCAGCATGGGAACACGGGAAATCAATGCACTGTCATTCTCGAAAATAGTGCTTGAAATTTTTTTCTCAATAGTGGATGAGGCATAAACGTTGGTTTTTTCTCTCTGATTCTCTTCTCACTTGCTTTACGCTCCCTTGCACTCGTTGCTGGTCGGTGTGTTCGACCTTCTGTGGTAGTCGACATATAGCGTTGTGTTGTGCAGATATCGCTGCTTCACCATGACCAACACAAGTTCAAGGTGTAGGTCCGGGCCAGATACGCTACCTGTAAAGTGCGCAACGCAGCGTGCCCGATATGCAGTGCAATGTGCGAGCACTGCGTAAACGTCGTGACGTTGATTTAAAGAATATGGCCGTAAGTTCCACAGTATCTGTGATATCTAAAGCCCATCGCAGCCGTTGTTGCATGTGATTGCTCTACACGCGTTTTTCGAGGTCAGGTTATGGATGCAATGGTCTGTATTGTTCCGCGAATCGTTCTTTTCTTAATGATGGATCAGAACACCATGAGCGCATGTTGGTACCTGGATTCACAGTGGCCGATGTCAGCGTCGTACGGGACCAATTAGCCTGACATTGAACAGGAGCGATTGATGTCGCACTGTTCGATACCTGAGTAGTGTTGGGAGTCACCTGAGTAGTGTTGGGAGTCCTCTGCCGACGTAGACGTCGCTTCACATGCGGTCATCAGACGCTCGGTCAGTTTGTGCAGCGCGGTTGCCTCTTGTTCCAAATGGGCGAGGAGAGCCGCTGGCAAATTGTGCATATCATGTCTCCAAATCTTATTAGCACTGCAAAAAGCAAATTTCAGGCCAATTTATTTGGAGGACCGTATCAACTTGTATTTGCAATGAGTGCTGTGTTCCTGGATGCAGCGACGTGCCCGCATTCATCTATTGGTATTTGTAGTCATGCATGGTGGGGAGGGCAGAAGACCAAGAAAAACATTGGGTAGAATGCATCCCGGGCAGGCAACTGAATATGGACGCTTGGGATTTTGATGGCTATCCCAATTCTGATGTATCACAACATTGCGAAAGTGCCGAAGCAGGTGCGACATCTGCGCGGATTGTATGTGACGCCGACGGCATTCGCGCGCCAGATGTGGCTACTTCACCGGCTTGGCTATTGCTGTCTGTCGATGTCCGCCGCGATGCCGTATCTCCGTGGTGAGCGTTCAGGAAAGGTCATGGTGGTGACTTTGGATGATGGTTATCTGGATAATCTGCAAGCGGCGCTTCCGGTGCTTCAGGCGCACGGTTTCAGTGCAACTTGTTACCTTGTCAGCGGTAGCCTCGCTCGCTTCAACACGTGGGATGCGGAACGGCTCAAAGTGTGCAAACCGCTGATGAGTCCTGCGCAAGTCCGTCAATGGCATGACGCTGGGATGGAGGTGGGGGCGCATACACGTAGTCACCCGCATCTCAGTGGGTGTACAGCAGCACAATTGCATGAAGAGATCGCCGGTTGCCGCGATGATTTGGAGCAGTGTATCGGTGCGCCGGTGACCCAATTCTGTTATCCATACGGTGATGTGACACCGCCGGTGATTGATGCAGTCTGTGATGCCGGCTATGCTGCGGCGACCACGACGCGGCGTGGCCGCGTCTTCCCCGGCCAACATCTGTGGACATTGCCGCGCGTGCCGGTATCGTACCGTCACATCCTCCCTCAGTTCGCGTTACGTACATTGACTGGTTATGAGGATCGTCGGGGATGAAGGTGTTGTTTGTGGGAACGTCCCGTGGAGGTGGGGGGGCTGAGAGTCATTTTGTCGGCCTAGTGCGCGCGATGGCTGAGACCAATCACCAGAGTACGGCGTTGGTTCATCCGGATGGATTGATCGCACGTCAGTTGCAACAGACGGCGATACGGCTGTTTACTGCTACGTTCCGTAACGTGATGGATCTACGTGGCTACCTAGCAATTGCGCGTGTGCTGCGTCTTGTTCATCCCGATGTGTTGGTGGGTGACTTTGGTAAAGAGTATTGGCCTTTGTTGTTGATGGGACGCCTTTACCGCTTGCCGGTGGTGCTGTTCCGGCATCGCTTGCCACCGATGAATCGTTTTTCGACCTATTGGGTGCCGCGCTTGGCAGATCGATTCTTCGCGGTCTCTGCTTACGCGCGCCGCCACTATTTGGCTGAAGGGATGCCCCCAGAACGGGTACAGGTGTTGTATAACCCGGTGGATACTGACGCGTTACGTCCCGATCCAAGAGTGCGTAGAGCAATGTTGCATGAGTTGGGTTGGGATGAGGATGTCCTTGTGGTGGGGTGCTTCGGACGGATCCACGAAGGGAAGGGGGTGTTCGTCCTTGCTGAAGCAATGGAGCAGGCGATGCAGGAGGAGCCGCGTTTGTGCTGTTTATGGATGGGTACAGGACTGCACGTGCAGCGCTTGACAGCCACCGTTGCCGACAGCCGATTCGCATCGCGGCAGCGTGTGTTGGGTTGGGTGACTGACCCGGCGCGTTATTTCCAGGCGTTGGCGATGCTGGCGATGCCTTCTTTGTCGCCGGAGACGTTTGGACGTGTCTCCGCAGAGGCGCAAGCATCCGGTGTGCCTGTGCTTGTGAGTGATGTGGGTGGTGCTGCGGAGACATTGCAGGATGGTACGACCGGGATGCTGCTGCCCGCCGGGGACGTGCCTGCGTGGCGGAATGCGATTCTGGCATTTTGTGATCCGCAACTCCGGGCCGCGATGGCGGCAGCAGCGCCGAGTTTTGTAGAGGCACGTTTCAGTCAGCGGGTGATCGCAGCGGAATTTATCAGTGAACTGGAGCGTGTGATTTCAGATCGTCATCACATGATTGCACCAATGCGCTGACGCTCCAGACCATCACATGCAAATAGGCTTGATCTTTCCTTTGCCTGTTCTTGTCTGCATTCACTAACATTCGTGCCTTTCATCCTCGCCATGTGTGTTTAGGCACACTTAAACCATTCGGGATCAATACGTAGATGCATTCACTTGAGCACTTGCTGCAAAACAACCGCAATTGGTGTGAGCGGATTAACCAAGAGGACCCGGAGTTCTTCGCGCGTCTGTCCAAGCAACAGTCCCCTGAGTATTTATGGATTGGCTGCTCAGATTCGCGTGTACCGGCGAACCAGATTATTGATATGGCGCCAGGGGAGGTATTCGTACACCGCAATGTTGCTAACGTGGTGGTGCATACTGACTTGAATTGTCTTTCGGTGATTCAATTTGCAATTGATGTCCTTAAGGTCAAGCACATCTTAGTGGTGGGGCATTATGGTTGTGGGGGTGTCCTTGCCAGTTTGACTCGAGCGCGCCTGGGCTTGGTCGATAATTGGATCCGTCATGTGACCGATGTTGCTGAGAAGCACAACCCCTATTTGGAGACACTTGGTGCACTTGCTGACCAGCATGCACGGTTGTGCGAGCTAAATGTGCTTGAGCAAGTGATGAATGTCTGTAGCACGAGCATCGTGCGTGATGCGTGGAGCCGTACTCAGCCGCTGAGTGTGCACGGTTGGGTGTATAGCTTATCCAATGGGTTGGTGCATGATCTTGGGATTGATGTGGATCGCTTTGAGATGTTGCCGTCCTGCTATGCCGATGCACTGGCAAGGATCCAGGCTGATCGCGTTGTGCGTTGAATCGTTTTTCATAGCCATTCTATTTTTCCCCAGTTGCACGGGTGTGACGTGGTAGGCAGCAAATAGCATCACTGTGTATGAATGTATCCAGCTCCAACGAAGACACGCCTAATGCGCCTGACATGCTGTCTTGGTGTGTACACACTCAGGACAATCACCCCTTACCATTGCCCGAACTGAGGGCAAAGTTGTTAGCGTTAGGCATTGATGCCGATACATACGCCCTTACAACGGGGTTATCAATGGAGTTAGAACCCACAACGCTTGCCGATGCTGGCTATGACCGTTACCAGCGTCCGTTATTGCTTACGGTCGATGCAGCGCGTGCCTGGCATGCCATGCGTCAGGCCGCTGTAGGCGATGGGATTGTTCTTGATGCGATTTCAGGCTATCGCAGCTACGCGTATCAGTTCGGTATTTTGGAGCGCAAGCTCGCCCAAGGAAAAACATTGCAAGAGATTCTCACTGTTAACGCGGCCCCGGGTTTCAGCGAGCACCATAGCGGTGAGGCGCTGGATATTGGCATGCCTGGCGAGTCGCCTGTGGAGGAAAGTTTTGAAGGTAGCAGCGCGTTTGCCTGGTTGCACAGACACGCTGGACGATTCGGTTTCCATCTCAGTTATCCTCGCAACAATCCACATGGGATTGTTTATGAGCCTTGGCATTGGCGTTGGCGTGCTCGCTGAGTATTCGATCTTGATCGCTGAAGTGCTCCATGCTTCTGTCTTTGGATAAGACGACTACATCGTATGAGCGATTGTGTGGAGCGATGATTGCGGCGGTTCTTCTGGAGCACCTGCAACGCCTTGATGCTTTGCACGAGCGCATCTAGCAATGGGTGATTGTTTGGTGTGCTGAGGCGAAAAAACGTGCGAAATCATCCGATCCGGTCTACACCGGACGCTTGGCGGTGTGAAATTGGGGAATCGTGCCGTGATTCCGTGGGAGCAGTATTGCTGCCGTTGAAAAACGCGCGTACCTCAGCAATATCACGTGTCTGCGGGAATGAGGGCAGCGAATCTAGAAAGATCCGTCCGTAGCTTTTGGACAGCAGTCTCGGGTCACACAGCGCCAGCACACCGCGATCAGACTCGCTACGAATGAGTCGGCCAACGCCTTGCTTCAGTGCAATGACCGCTTGGGGCAATTGTTCGTCAAAAAACGGGTTGCCGCCTTCCTGGCGGATGGCTTCCAAACGCGCTTCGAATACTGGATCGTCCGGTGCTGTAAACGGTAACTTGTCAATGACGACCACGCTCAACGCTTCCCCTGCCACATCCACACCTTCGCGGAAGCTCGCTGAGCCGAGCAATAGGCCATTGCCAGAGACTCGGAAGCGGTCTAGGAGCGTGGCGCGCGGCGCGTCTCCCTGCACGAACAATGGCCACGGCCCGCCACGTAGCGCTGCGGCGGCTTCGCGTAACGCACGATGTGAGGCGAACAGCAAAAAAGCGCGTCCTGAAGAAGCTTCCAACACCGGAATTAATGCCTCAATCAAGGCGACTCCGAAGCCGTGCGCCGCTGGATTCGGTAAGCCTGGAGGCAGGTAGCATAATGCTTGCCGCGCCCAATTGAAGGGACTGGGTTGCAGCAGTGTCATGGGATGATTCAGACCCAGGCGTCGTGCGATATGTTCGAATGTGCCATCCACCGCCAATGTTGCTGAGGTGAACACCCATGCGGCCATTGATGTTTCACGGTGTGCTTGTAATTGCGCAGAGACATCCAGTGGCGTGCGCTGACAGCGAAAGCCGCGCTGTGTCAGTTCGTACCAGAGGACGTCGTTGTTAGGGGGGGATCCCCCTCAAACCCGCTTTTTTCGGCTGTTCCGCCCAGCCAACGTAACAGCCGGGACAGTGCCTCCTGGGCACGTGCGGCGCAGGCATCCAAGCCTGCTGCGGCGCTGCGCAGTGGAACCAGTAGGGAGTGTAGCGAGGTCAGCGCAGTGATGAGAGTTTCAAATCCCTCACATACCTCTGGTTTAGCGAGCAGGCGCGATTGAGTGCCGCGTGATGGTAAGCCTTCCATTGCCGCGCGCAGCGTGCGTAAGGCCTGCTCCAATTGCCATACGGAGTGTTGCAGTGCGGCCTGCGCACCAGCGACCGAGCGTGCTTCGACCATGCAGTCGCGTCCCAGTTCTTGTAACGGACGCATGCCGAAACTCTCGCCAAAAAAGTTGGCGGCCAGTGCCGGGAGTTGGTGTGCTTCGTCAATGATAAATGCCTGTGCGCCTGGCAATATCTCGCCGAAGCCCTCTTGTTTGAGTGCTAAATCAGCTAGCAGCAGATGATGATTGACGACGACAACATCCGCAGCCTGGGCACGCTGCCGTGCTTGCACGACAAAGCATTCATTCCAGAATGGGCAATCCTTTCCCAGGCAGTTATCCAGTGTCGAGGTGACCAGCGGTAGGAGCGGTGAGTCGTCTGGCAACGTGTCCAGTTCGGCCATATCGCCGAATTGGGTGCGGCCGCTCCAGGTGAGGATACGTTGCAGTTGCGTCGTTTGCTCCGCGGTGCCTAAATGGGGCGCAGCAAAGGTCTGCTCTAGACGGTATTTACAGACATAGTTGGTGCGGCCTTTCAGCAATGCGCTGCGCAGGTCGACCCCAAGGGCAGCGCGTACCCGTGGTAGATCGCGGTGGTAGAGCTGCTCCTGTAACGCGCGGGTGCCTGTGGAAATGATGGTTTTCAGTCCTGACAGCAACGTCGGTACCAGGTAAGCAAAGGTCTTGCCGGTGCCGGTCCCGGCTTCAGCCAGCAGAATGTTGCGTTGCTCAAAAACCTCGCCAATCGCCGCAGTCAGCCGTTGTTGCCCCGGACGCGGAACAAAATTATCGAGTTGGCGCGCCAGGAGGCCGCCATCGCTGAGTGCTTCGATGCTAGCCCGGGAAAGCATGGACATGGCTACGGTCAAGGCTCTGGAAAAACACGCAGCAGGTGCATCGTGTCGGAGGACAGAGGCGCAGCAGCGCGCTGCAATGCAATGGTGGACCAGGCATGTTGAACGTGCCGGTATGGTTTAGTAACGCTTGATCCCTGGCACGGTGCAGCGTCCAATCTGCGTGTGCGCTGAGGATGCATTTTCTTTTTCACCGCGTGCCAGTCGTGCCTGCTCAATCGTGGCCCAGTGGCGGCGACAGAGTGGGCCGGTTTTTGAACCGAGTTCTACCGCACGTTTGGCGTAGTGTTCGGCACCGGTCCAGTCGCTCTGCAGCAGGGCGATTTCAGCGCGCTCTTGCAGCACTGCCGGATCATTGGTGACGAGTTCTAGCGCGTGGTCAAGTTCAGCAGCGGCTGCAGCCAAGTTGCCTGCTTGGCGTTTGGCTTTTGCAGCCTGACGCAGGTCATCAATTTGTAGATCATGCAGCGGTTGCACCAACAATTCGGTGTCATCGGCACTGGCAATTTTGGTTACCGCAGCCAAACGCTGCGCTGGGGATAGGGTGTCTACAGGGGGCGGTGTCGCGGGTGGTGGTGCTGGTGTTGCAGGTTGCGGCGGGCTGATACAGGCAGTAAGGGCCAAGGCCATCATGCCGGTAACGGTGAATGCGCGGAACGGAACATGCAATCTTTTCATTGTGTCGATTGATCGGGAGGAGGCGTTATGGGGGGCGATGCTTGGTCCCCCTTCTGCTTATCCAGCCCGAACCAGTTACGCCAGCCGATATTATGCCCGGCTTCGGGTGCTCCGCCAGCACCAGAGCATGCTGTATAAGGCGGAGCGAAGCCGGTTACAAACGGAAAGCGGCGTGCGCCTGGGCAGTTTGCGTCTGTGGTGCCAGTGCCCATAGGCTCGACTGATTGCCAATCCAGTCCTTTGCCGTTGACTTGTAATCTGGTGCTTGGTAACTGCGAGAAGATGCTCGACCAGACGCGCATGGCACCGGTGGCGCCGTATAGGCCAGTTTGCTCGTTTTGGTCGTTGCCGACCCAAATGACAGCCAAGTGGTTCCCGGTATAGCCCGCGTACCAGCTGTCACGTCCATCGTTGGAGGTTCCGGTTTTGCCGGCAGGGGACAGCCGACCCAAGCCATCAATGATGAGTTGCCGCGCGGTACCGCTGTTGACCACTTCCTGTAGCGCAACACTGATGACGTTGGCTGCGACTGAATCACCGGGCTGTGCAGGTGCCGGGGTATTGTCATAGCGTTTGAGCAGTTTGTTTTGCGGATCGAGTACGCCACGCACTGCGTGCAATGGTTGGATTTCACCCCCAGAAGCCAGGAACTGATAGAGCTGCGTCATTGCATAAGGGCTTTGGTCGGTTGCGCCCAGGATCAGCGATGGGTTGGCGTCGGCTTTTAATCCGGCCAGAACGTTAATCAATTGAGCCACACGTTCTGGGCCGACCTGCATGCCAACGCGCACTGTTGCTTGGTTGTAAGAGTGTGCCAATGCATCAATCAAGCGCACGGTTCCGTGGCTGATGTTGTCTGAGTTGCTTGGCGACCAAATGCGCCCATGTGCCAGCGGTATGTTGACCGGGGTGTCTTCTACCCAACTGGACAAGGACCAACGATCCGGTGAGGCCAGTGCTAGTAGATAGACGAACGGTTTCAGCAGCGAACCCACCTGGCGTTGCGCTTCAATGGCACGATTGAAACCCGATTGGGTTGCATCGCGACTACCGACCACGGCCAGGACATCGCCGTTATGCACGTCCGTCAGTACCAGTCCGGCTTGCAGTGGCGGACGTTTCAGCCCCTTGACCTTTTCCAGTGCACTGAGCGTGGTTTTTACTCCTCTCTCAGCATAGGCTTGTGCTGAGGGCGACATGCCGGTAAGTACGGTCATGCCTGCGCCACGCAACACATTCTCTGGGTAATCGTGAGCAAGCTGGCGGCGTACCAGGTCCAGGTACGCGACGAAGCGGTTGGCTGCAACCAGGCCAGGTTCTTTGGGGACACCTAGGGGCGATGCTTGGGCGCGCATGTATTCAGCATCGTCGATCAGTTTGTTTTCATGCAGTTTGCCAAGCACGAAATTGCGTCGGGACAATGCGCGATCAGGGAAACGGCGTGGATCGTAGTACGAAGGTCCTTTGACCAGTCCGATGAGCAGGGCGACCTGCTCAGTAGTGAGCGAGCCTAGCTCACGTCCATACCAGAACTCCGCGCCAGTTGCGACACCATGTACGGCCTGACTGCCACGTTGACCCAGGTAGACTTGATTGAGATAGGACTCCAGGATAACGCGCTTGGAGTAGCGTGCCTCCAGGATCAGTGCATACAGGATTTCGTTGCATTTGCGCTGCAACGTCTGTTCTTTGCCGATACCAAGCAGTCCGCTACGCGCCAGCTGTTGCGTTAGGGTACTGGCACCTTGGCGAACGCCACCGCCTGAACGCACCATCACCCAGGCTGCGCGCAAAATGCTGGTGATGTCGATGCCGTGGTGATGTTTGAAATCGCGGTCTTCCACCACTTGTAAGCCGGTGACGAGCAGTTGGGGAACTTCCTCCAACCTGACCAAACGGCGTTCTTCCTGCTTCTGGCCGTACAGTGTGGCGATCCGTGCTGGATCCAGTCGCCCGCGCCTGATTGGTTTACGTGTATCTGCATTCCGCAGTGCAGACACTTGGTTGTTGTTCAGCGTGATGATCAGACGGCTTGCTGGTATTGCACCATCCACATCAACGTAGCCACGGCTGGAGACAGTGAATCGGCCATTTTGTTGTTGGTAAGTGCCTGGTAACTCGCCGTGATTGTCCTCACGATAGGATGCAGCATCCAGTTCGATCTTCAACGTGCGCGCATCTAATGCCATCCCCGGTTGTAGCATCAAAGGGCGAGCATAGACCCGGGTTGGGATCTGCCAGCGCAGCTCACCAAAGCGAGCGGTCACCTGCTGATTCAGGTAAAGCGTGTAAGGGATCAGAAAGCCCATGGCAAGCGCCAAGCCTGCCAAGCCACAAGCGATCAGCCAGCCCCACCAGGGGGAATGGCCCGGCATGTTGCCATTTGACGCTTCGTTGAAATCATCTTCTGCGTGGTATGCCACGGGTATGTGAGAATTAGGACTTTATGGAGTCTAGCGCAACACCTACATGTCTGTTGACTCTGTCTCACGTAAGCATGACCGGATTCCGTTTATTCGTTTTCTCGGTGTTTACTTATTGTTTCAATGGCGACGCCAGTGCGCGCGGTTACATCGTGCTCGTATTGCGTTGTATTCCCGCCGTTTCGGGCAGTGGATCCAGTTGCGTGCTGCTGTTTCTGCTGACCAGTCAGCACCGCCCAGTGTTGCTGCTGTTGTGCCTGCCAGTGCGACGCAGACCCCCACCAATACCCGCTGTATTTTGCTCATTGATACTGTGCCCCCGCGTCCAGACCGCGATTCAGGCTCATTGCGCTGCCATCATTTAATGCATTTGATGGTTTGCATGGGCTATAACGTGGTGCTGCACTGCCAGGAACGCATGCCAAGCGCTGCGGAGATCATGGCATTACGTGCGATCGGCGTTACAACCACCGCCGTTGCGGGTGGCTTCCCATCCTGGCTCCTGACCAACCCAGAGCGTTATTGTGCTGTTGTAGTTTGTCGTTACCACCTTGGCCTGTCTTGGTTGCCCTTACTACGAACCTTCGTACCTGACAGCCTTTGCATCTTGGATACAGTCGATTTACACCACCTGCGTGAGCAACGCGAAGCCGAGTTACGCAATCTGAGTGGCCTGCGTGCTGCTGCGGCCATCACGCGCCGCCATGAATTGCATGCGATCAGTTGCGCTGATCTAGTGTGGGTGGTGAGTCCTGTTGAACGCGACTATTTGGGCAGATTGCTGCCGCAGGCGCGTGTTGAGGTGGTACCGAACATGCATGACATGGTCGAGACGATTCCTCCGTTCGTGTCCCGGCATGGTTTTCTGTTCGTCGGGGGGAGTCGTCATCCACCCAATGTGGATGCAGTTCGCTGGCTGCTGTCTGAGATTTTCCCACGCATCCGTGAACGGCTACCTGATGCACAGTTGCACTTGGTGGGTGCCGGACTGGCTGAAGCGATACAGAGTCAGCAGATGATATGTCCCGGAGTCAGTTTCCACGGTCATGTGCCACAGATGGCACCTTTACTCCACGCCTGCCGAGTCAGCCTTGCTCCGCTGCGCTTTGGTGCCGGTGTCAAAGGTAAGATCAGTGAGGCCTTGGCCTACGGTCTGCCCGTGGTGACGACACCTGAGGGAGCCGAAGGCATGTACCTGCGCTCCGGTATGGATGCCTTAATCAGCCGCGATGCCGAAGACTTGGCCAGACAGGCAGTGTGTGCACATGAAGATCTGGAGGTGTGGCAACGCCTCTCAGACAATGGGCAACAGATCATCAAGCAGCACTTCTCGCTGCACAGTACGCGTGCTGCTCTGGCGGCCATGCTTCCCCATTGAAGGATTACTCTAGAGTCATTTATGTCACTGTCTCGGATTACCGCGTTGATTGCTCGCCATGATCGCCTCAAGCGTCTGATGGTGCGCTTACTGTCTTGCGTTCCAGCGGTGGATGTTTGGCTTAGGCATCATGTGAGTGCGCGTAAATATCGTCGTTCCTTGCTCGACGTCGGTGAGGCGGATTTGCCTGAGGTGGCCCTATCCGTCTACCGACAGTTGCTGATTGCAGCAGGCAAGGATGGCCATTTGTGAAATTGGTCATTGATTTGCTTGGCGCGCAGACGCGTAGCCATCTGCGTGGTATCGGCCGTTATACCCGTGAACTGACAAAGGCACTGCTGCGCCAAGCGGGTGAGGCCCACGCGATTCACCTCGTTTTGCATGCACCGTTGGAGCAAGCCAGTGATGCATTAATTGCAGAATTTGGTGCCTTGTTGCCGCGTACACGCATCCATTTGTTGCGCCTGCCGCGCCACACCTCCGAACATCTGACTGGCAATACGTGGCGTCATCATGCAGCCTCGCGTTTGAGCCACTATGGTCTGACATGCTTGGATGCAGATACGGTGTGGCATAGCAGTGTATTTGAGGGGTATGACGAAGATGGGGTACTGCCAGATGCACCCCTGTTTCATACAAGCCGTGTTGCCACCCTCTACGATCTGATTCCGTTGCATGATCCGGAAGCATTCTTGCCGGGAGCCCGGCCCAAGGCCTGGTATGAGCGGCGCAGCGCTTTCCTGCCCACTTGCGATTTACTCTTCTGCCTTTCTGAATGGACTGCACAAGAGGCGGTACAGCGGCTGCACCTTGATCCGGAACGTCTTGTTGTCATCGGTGGGGGTGTTGATTCAAGTTTCCGTCCACTGGTGTTCGATGCGCAGCAGCACGGCAACTTACTCGCGCGTTTTTCGATCACCCGTCCTTATGTGCTGTACAACGGTGGGTTAGATCAGCGCAAAAATGTCCCTGCGTTGCTGCGTGCTTTTGCACTGCTGCCGATGGCCATACGGCAACGCCACCAGTTGATTGTGCTGGGTGATGATCGTCAAGTGCACCAATCCATGATCGCATTGTGTCGCCAGCTGGGGTTGGACCAGCAGGAAGTGGTGTTTACCGGCCGTGTCAACGATAGCGATTTGGTCTCACTTTATGGGCTGTGTGCCTTGTTCGTGTTCCCATCCCGTTTAGAAGGTTTCGGACTTCCCGTGTTGGAAGCGATGGCCTGTGGCGCACCCACATTGTGCAGTGATGCGGCTAGCCTGCCAGAGGTGGCGGGGCGTCAGGACATCCTGTTTCCGCCTGAAGATCATGTTGCCTTGAGTGCCCGCATGTCCCAGGTGCTTGATGATCCACAGTGGTTACAGTCGCTGCGTGATTATGGTTTGCGCCGTGCTACAGCATTCACTTGGGATCGCGTGGCGCAACGTGCGCTGGACGCATTGACACGATTGCAAGTGCGATCTTCCGGAATAAAGTCGCAGCGTCTGAGTGGTGTCTCCCCCATGACACACACCGAGACAGCGGCCCCCGAAATGTTGCCGATCACGGAGATTCAACTGGTGACTGATCTGGCTGCACTGCCCGGTGATGCGTCACGCGACGATCTGGCTCAGGCCGCGTTTTCAATCTGCTCAATGCGCGTTGCTCCGCATACGCCACAATGGTTGGTCGATGTCAGTCAGATTGCAAAGACTGATATCGGTACCGGCACGTCCCGTGTGACCCGCAGCATCTTGCGTGAATGGTTGAGCACGCCGCCGCCGGCAGCGTGCATCGTCCCGATATATCTACGTGAAGGACAGTATCACTATGCACGGAGTTTCACGGCACAGCTACTTGGCCTCGTGTCAGAGACCCCGCAGGAAGGGATTGTGATGGTCTATCCCGGTGATGTCTTCGTCGGCCTGGATTGGGCACCGGAGGCGATCAACGCCGCCCGTGCCCGCTTGCAGGATTGGCGCCGTGCTGGAGTGGCGACCTGCTTCGTAGTGCACGACCTGTTGCCAATCACCTTGCCTGATTGCTTCCATCCATACACGTGCAACCTGTTTGAACAATGGCTCCGCACCGTTACTCATCTGGCCGATGGCATCGCCTGTATTTCCGCCACCACTGCCGAGGTACTCTCCAGATGGTTACAGGACACAGCGGTGGATTACCAGTTTGGTATACCGCCACAAGTGAAACATTTCCCACTTGGTGTCAGCTTTCCCGAAGTGTCTACCCCACAGGAAACGATCCGCGAAGAACTCCGTACAGCCTTGGAAATGCGTCCTACTCTGCTGATCGTCGGCACGTTGGAGCCACGCAAAGGCCATGTCCACGCCTTACGGATTTGCGAGCAACTTTGGGAGCAGGGCGAAGATGTGAATTTGGTCGTAGTGGGCCAGCGTGGGTGGTCCGAGCATGCATTGGTTATCCAGCTGACCCGACATCCCGAGGCAGGCCATCGACTGTTCTGGCTCAGCGATGCCGCCGATGCCGAATTGTCGGCATTGTACGTCCATGCCACCGCCCTCTTAGCACTGTCCGAAGGAGAAGGTTACGGATTACCGTTGTTAGAAGCAGCCCATTTTGGGCTGCCCATTCTGGCCAGACCACTGCCAGTATTCCTCGAAATCATGGCTGATTACCCCCACTACCTTGATGGCACTGCTCCGGATACCTGGTCGGCGACAGTGGCGCAGTGGCTTCATACCTCTGACAGACCCATCTCCAGCCATGTGCCTATTACTTCCTGGAAAGAAAGCGCTCAACAACTGGCGGATATCGTCAGCGATTGCCGCCTTTCGCTTGATTCCAAAAAACTGTCCGCTCCCCTCAAATAATCGGTCCATCCCCCCCCATCCCCCCGATTCTGACCGTCTTTCAGATTTTTCTGACATCCACATCCGGCAAATTCCTCCCTTTCGTCTTCACCTCCTTCCCCTGTCGCCCCTGATAAAATGTGACAAAAATCACCCATTAACACAGCATCCCCCCACACCAAACGATTCGGGATGCCCCTTACCCAAAGGAAACCTCATGAACAAGGACCTCTACCGCCTCATCTACAACCGTGCCCTGCGTCTGTGGCAAGTGGCCTCAGAACGAACCACCGCACCCGGCGGTACCCCAGGTCCTTCCCCGACAGCGCAACGGCCAGCCCGTGCCTGCCTCCATCCCATCCCCTTTGCCCTCTGGCTCAGCCTTGGCTGGGTGAGTATCACCGGCATGGCCACCGCCCAAGTGGTGGCTGACCCCCACGCCCCCGGCCAACAACGCCCCACCATTCTCACCGCCCCCAACGGCGCCCCCCTGATCAACATCCAGACCCCCAGCCCAGCGGGCGTCTCCCGCAACACCTACCAACAATTTGACATCACCCCACAAGGCGCCATCCTCAACAACGCCCGCACCCCGACCCAGACCCACCTGGCGGGCACCGTCCAAGGCAACCCCTGGCTGGCCGCCGGCACCGCCAAAATCATCCTCAACGAAGTCAACAGCCCCACCTCCACCCAACTGCACGGCACGATGGAAGTGGCTGGCGCCCGCGCCCAACTCATCATTGCCAACCCCTCCGGCATCACCTGCAACGGCTGCGGCGTCATCAACGCCCACCAACTTACCCTCACCACCGGCACCCCCATCTTCAACGCCCGTGGCGCCCTAGACCACTACCGCGTCCAAGGCGGCGCCATCCAGATTGACGGCCTAGGCCTAGACAGCCACAGCACCGACTACACCGCCCTCATTGCCCGCACCGTCCAACTCAACGCTGGCCTCTGGGCCCACACCCTGCAGACCACCACCGGCCCCGCCACCGTCGCCCTGGACGGACACCCCACCGCCTCCCTGCCTGCCCCCCCAGGCGACCGCCCCACCGTGGCCCTGGACGTCTCCGCCCTGGGCGGCATGTATGCCGGCAAAATCACCCTGATTGGCACCGAACACGGCCTGGGCGTCCGCAACGCCGGCCAACTCAGCGCCACCAGCGCCCCCCTCACCGTCACCGTGGATGGTCTTCTGGAGAACACCGGCCGCCTTCAATCCGCCACCGACACCCAACTCAACGCCACCGCACAAGTCACCAACAGCGGCCTCATCAGCGCCGCCCAGACCCTGACCCTGCACACCCCCACCACCATTGACAACCGCAGCGGCACCCTCAACGCCGCCCGCCTGGACATCACCGGCACCCGCCTGGATAACCGCGGCGGCCACATCCAACAAACCGGCCTCCAACCCCTCACCCTCCAGACCCAACACCTGGACAACCAGGACCAGGGCCGCCTTGGCGTCCTAGACACCCCAGCGCCCGCCACCCCGGCCACCCCGACAGTCACGGCCCCGATTAGCAACGCCCCTCCCACCGTCACCGCCCCCCCGGCCACCGACCCCACCACCTCCCCCGTTGCCCCCACCGTCCCCCACCTGGCCCATGGCACCCTTACCCTCACACAGACCATTGACAACCGCGGCGGCCACATCACCGCCGGCGGCCCCATCGACGCCATCCTCACCGACCTAGACAACCGCGACGGCACCGCCGCCCTCAACCGCCTCACCCTCCAAGGCCAACGCCTGGATAACCAACACGGCATCCTCACCCTCGCCACCGATGCCACCATTCACACCCACACCCTCAACAACACCGCCGGCCAACTTCACGCCAACGGCACCCTGGACCTCACCGCCGACACCTTCAGCAACCAAAACGGCCAACTCCTCACCACCGGCCCCCAGAACGCCACCCTCACCATTGCCGACCTCCTGGACAACCAACACGGCATCATTGCTAGCGCCGCGAACCTCCTGACCCTAAAGACCGACCACCTCAACAACGCTGCTGGCCAACTCCACGCCAACGGCGCCCTGGACCTCACCGCCCAACGTTTCAGCAACCAAAACGGCCAACTCCTCCACACCGGCTCCCAGAACGCCACCCTCACCATTGCCAACCTCCTGGACAACCAACACGGCCTAGTAGCCAGCGCGGCTAACGCCCTGACCCTGCACACCGGCCACCTCAACAACGACGCCGGTCAATTCCAGACTAACGGCGCTCTTGACCTGACCGCCCAACGTTTCAGCAACCAACACGGCCAATTCCTGCACAACAGCCCGCAAAGCGCCCACCTGCGGATTGATGGCCAGCTGGACAACCAACAAGGCGTACTCGCCAGCAACGCCGCCGAACTGACACTAGAGACTGGCCAATTCAACAACGACAGCGGCACCCTCCAACAGAGCGGGCAGGGCACCCTGCACATTGACGCCGCCACCCTGACCGGCCACGGCGGCACCCTGACCAGCCAAGGCGCCCTCACCCTCACCGGCACCCACACCGACCTCAGCCACGCCACCACCACCGCCCAACACATCACCATCCACACCGACGACCTCACTACCGCCGGCGGCCACCTCACCGCCTACGGAGAACACACCCTCCAACTGAATGCCCGTACCCGCATCGACAACACCGCCGGCACCATTGCCACCAACGGCAGCCTAGACCTGCACACCGCCGCCCTGGATAACACCGGCGGCACCCTCCACAGCACCGCCACCGGCCCCAACCGCCTAGACATCACCCACACCCTCACCAACACCGCCGGCCACCTCCTCCTTAACGGCCCCACCACCCTCACCACCGGCACCTGGACCAACACGGGCGGCCAACTCCAGATCACCGGCCCGGCCACCCTCCACGCCACCACCCTAGACAACCGCGGCGGCATCCTCCACACCGCCACCGGCCCCCTGGACCTGCGCGTCACCGGCACCATTAACAACCAAGACAACGGCATCCTCTCCAGCACCGCCGCCCTCACCCTCACCGCCGCCAGCCTCCACAACCAACACGGCACCCTGGATGCCGCCGGCCCCGCCCACCTCACCCTTACCGGCCTACTGGATAACACCGCCGGCCTCCTCCAAACCGCCCACACCCTCTGGCTCACCAGCGCCGGCCTCACCAACCGCAGCGGCACCCTCACCGCCGCCGCCCTCACCCTAGACACCCAAGCCCACACCCTGGACAACACCAGCGGCCGCCTCGGCACCACCACCGGCAACCTCACCCTTCACACCGGCCTACTGGACAACACCGCCGGCCTCCTCCAAACCGCCGCCACCCTCACCATCGACACCGGCGCCGCCCCCCTGACCAACCGCGACGGCGGCACCCTCCTGGCTGCTGACACCCTGGACCTACACACCACCACCCTGGACAACCGCGGCGGCACCATCGACTCCCAGACCGCCACCCACCTGCACACCACCACCATTGACAACACCACCGCCGGACACATCAGCAGCAACGGCACCCTCCAGATTGACGGCACCACCCTCACCAACACCGGCGGCCGCCTCCACAGCGGCGGCGACACCCGCCTCCACCTCCAAGACACCCTGAACAACCACGACGGCCGCATCACCGCCGCCGGCACCCTGGACATCACCACCACCACCCTGGACAACCACAGCACCCCCCTTACCGCGCCCCCGGCCACCCAGACCCGCGCCCCCACCGGCGCCCCAGACAACGGCCTCTACGCCACCCACATCCAAATCGCCAGCACCACCCTGGACAACACCGCCGGCACCCTCAGCGCCGCTCAAAACCTCACCCTCACCCTGAGCGACACCCTCACCAACACCGCCGGCCACCTCAGCGCCGGCGCCACCCTGGACCTCACTGCAGACCACCTGAGCAACCACACCGGCACCCTCCTCAGCGGCGCCAGCCAAACCCTGCACCTCCACCGCCTCACCGGCGACGGCCGCCTCCATGCCGGCAACGCCCTCACCCTGACCCTCCAAGACAGCCTCGACACCGCCGGCACCCTCAGCGCCACCGGCCTGCTCACCCTCACCACCGCTGGCGACCTCACCAACCGCGGCCTCATCCAAGCCGCCGACCTCACCGCCCAGGCCCGTGACATCACCACCACCGCCACCGGCCAACTCCTGACCACCGGCCACACCCACCTCACCGCCACCGGCACCCTGAACAACAGCGGCCACCTCCAAGCTGCCGACCTCACCGCCCAGGCCCATGACATCACCACCACCGCCACCGGCCAACTCCTGACCACCGGCCACACCCACCTCACCGCCACCGGCACCCTGAACAACAGCGGCCACCTCCAAGCCGCCGACCTCACCGCCCAAGCCAACACCATCACCAACACCGGCACCTTCCTGGCTACGAGCCACGCCACCCTCACCGCCACCGACACCCTGACCAACAGCGGCTTGCTCCAAGCCGCCGACCTCACCGCCCAAGCCAACACCATTACCAACACCGCCACCGGACGGCTCCTGACCACCGCCCACACCCAGCTCACCGCCACCGACACCCTCACCAACAGCGGCCTTGTCCACGCCGGTGACCTGACCGTCCACGCCCGTGACATCACCAACACCGCCACCGGCCAACTTATCGCCAGCAACCTCGCCCAACTCACCGCCACCGCCACCCTCACCAACCGCGGCCTCATCGACGCCTTCACCACCCACCTCAGCGCCCCCACCATTGACAACCTCGGCACCGGCCGCCTCTACGGCGACCACATTGCCCTCCAAGCCCACACCCTCACCAACCGCGATGAAACCAGCGACGGCCACACCCACACCGCCACCATCGCCGCCCGCCAACGCCTAGACATTGGCGCGGACACCCTGCGTAACACCGCTAACGCCATGATTCTCAGTGATGGAGATGCCGCCATCGGCGCCACCCTGGACAACACCCTCCACGCCACCGGCATCGCCACCCTCATCGACAACCGCAGCGCCACCATCGACATCACCGGCACCCTGAACATCACCACCACCACCCTCAACAACATCCGCGAAAACGTCCACATCGCCCACGCCCCCGACGTCGTGACCGAAGCCCGCATGTACCAACCCCACTGGCGCAAAAACAAACCCAACGGCGGCTCAGGCGACTTCCGACTGAGCAGCAACTACGACGCCCACGAAATCTACTACCTCAACCCCGCCGACATCCTCGAAGACACCCCCTACATCACCCCCGATGGCCAAAAGATCCACCGCGCCATCGTCCGCCTCACCCCCCAGACCAGCGCCTACTTCTATGCCCGTGGTGGCCTGCATGCCAGCCAGGCTGAACGCCGCCGCCTGGACCTCACCGCCCGCACCGGCGACAGCGTCGTCCTGTACTACACCGACCGTCAGGACAAACAGCCCAACCCCGACCACGTCGCCGCCGCCGCAACCAATGACAGCGCCTTCATCGGCCTGGACGCCGCCCAGCAAAACGAACGCTTAAAAATCGTCCCCATCACCTACGCCCCCGGCGATGACCGCCTCACCTACGACCCCACCTACGGCACCTGCACTGACGACTGCGTCCGCCTCGTCACCTGGCACGACTACACCGACCCAGACCACACCCTCATTGACATGCGCCGCGGCCCCAACGATGTCGACGACAACGAGCGCGAACGTCATGCCACCAGAACCACCCAACAAGAAATCCTCAACCCCGATGCCGGCGCCCCAGCCCTCATCCAGTCTGGCGGCACCATGCGTATTGACGTCGGCTACCTCTACAACCACTACGCCGACCTGCTGGCCGGCGGCGACCAAACCATCGTTGGCCTGCCCCCCCATCCGACCAAAGAAACAGCAGATGACGAACACAAGTACAACAGAGCCCTGCTGATCGACAACCGCGCCCTCCAACTCTCCCGTACCGACAGATTCCAAAACATCAGCACCACCTACCGTGGCAAAGACTCCGCACCATGGAGCAATGAATCCCGGACCACCCCCACCACACAGATTGGCGGCCGCATCACCAGCGGCGGCCACCAACACATTGCCGCCCAAACATTCAACAACGTCACCGACTCCACCCACGCCCCTGAGCCCATCCAACATGTCACCTACAACCCCAGCACCCAAACCCTGACCATTGCTGACGGCCACATCACCGTCACCGACACCCCCCCAGCCTCCACACCGTCTCCCTTGCCGACAACGGCTTCAGCCACGGCCAAGAACTCACCTACATCCCTGAAAAGAGCATCACCACCCCCAACGCCCCCATCCGCGACCCCGCCGCCCCCCCCGCCGTCACCGTCACCCCCACCGGCCCCCTCACCCTGCCCAACAACAGCCTCTTCACCATTCACCCCGACACCGCCACCCTCATCACCACCGACCCCCGCTTTACCCTCGGCCGCCCCTACACCAGCGCCGACAGCCAACTCCACGCCCTGGGCGACCACGACACCCTCCACAAACGCCTCGGCGACGGCTACTACGAACAACGCCTCATCCGCGAACAAATCGCCCAACTCACCGGCCGCCGCCGCCTGGACGGCTACACCGACGACGACCACCAATACCGCGCCCTCCTGGACGCCGGCCTCACCGTCGCCAAACAGCACCAACTGCGCCCCGGCATTGCCCTCAGTGCCGACCAAATGGCCCAACTCACCAGCGACATCGTCTGGCTCGTCCAACAAGACGTCCACCTGCCCGACGGCACCACCACCGTCGCCCTCGTCCCCCGCCTCTACCTGCGCCCCCGCACCGGCGACCTCACCCCAGACGGCGCCCTCCTGGCGGCCGCCAGCACCACCATCAACGCCCACACCCTCACCAACACCGGCACCATTGACGCCCGCGACCTCATCAACATCAACACCCACATCATGGACCAACAAGGCGGCCGCCTTACCGCCGACGCCATCAACATCCACACCACCGGCGACTTCACCAACCTGGGCGGACAATTCACCGCCGGCGACTTCCTCAAAGTCCATGCCCAAGGCAACTTCCTTGCTAGCAGCACCCTACGCGACGCCACCACCCAAGGCACCCGCCACCACAGCGTGACGGAACTGGACCAACAGGCCGGCTTCACCGTCACCGGCCCCGGCGCCTACCTCGGCTTGAGCACCAACCAAGCCATGACCCAACAAGCCGTTGCCATCAGCAACACCGGCACTGACGGCTACACCTTCCTCAAAGCCACCGGCCCCCTACACCTGGGCACCCTCAACACCCACCGCAGCGACACCACCCAGTGGGACCCCCGCAACAGCCGCCACACCCGCATCGACACCGAACACGGCACCAGTATCACCGGCAACGGCGATATCAACATCAGCGCCGATGTCGGTATCACCGGCCGTGCCGTGACCCTGGACAGCAGCGCCGGTGACCTGACGCTGACTTCCAGACACGGCGCCGTGACCCTGCTGGCCGGAGAAGCACGCCTCAGTGACCAACAAGAGCGCACCAGCCGCCGCAGCGGCCTGCTCCGTTCCAGCAGCAGCCACAGCACCTCCAGCAGCACCGATACCGTCGCCCTCTCCAGCGTCCTGGGCGGCAAGAACATCACCATCACCGCCGCCGACACTGTCCACAGCGTCGGCACCCAGTTCATTGCTGATCAAGACATCGACATCTTCGGCACCAAGGGCGTGCGCCTGGAGAGCGCACAAAACACCCACAGCTCCAGCTACACCAGCCAACAGCGCAGCAGCGGCCTCTCCCGCGCCGGCCTGGGTGTGAGCATCGGCTCCAGCCGATCCAGTGAACAAGGCGACACCCAGGCCACCTCCAGCGTTGCCAATACGGTGGCTGCACTCAATGGCAACATCACTATCCACTCCAGCCAAGGCAACGTCGATGCTGCCGGTAGCGAACTGCTTGCCGCCGGCAACCTCAGCGCCAGCGGCGTCAACGTTGACCTGGGCGAGGTCTACGACACCCTCAGCACCCACGAACAGCAATCCAGCAAACAAAGCGGCCTGACCATAGGCTTCAACAGTGCTCTAACCAGCACCGCTCAGGGCGTCTCGGCTGACCTGAAAAACCGCCGCAACGCCCCCACCGGACGGCTGAGCAGCCTCTACGGCTGGCGTGCCCTGAGCACCGCCGCCAGCGCCGGCTATCAGGCCTATGGCGAAATCGACACCCTGCGCAAGACCAGCAGCCTGCCGAGCACCTTTCAAATCGGCGTCTCTGTCGGCACCAGCAGCAGCCAAAGCCAAAGCAGCATGAGCGCCCGCACCGCCCGCGGCACCCAATTACGCGCCGGTGGTGACATCTCCATCACCGCCTTTGGTGTTTACGAACTGGATGAAAAAGGCAATCCCACACTCAAAGCAGGCACCGGCAACATCAACGCCACCGCCGCCCAGTTCAGCAGCCATAATCTGAACCTCACCGCCGCTGGCAACCTGGACGCCCACAGCGCCCAGAGCACCCAAGAACAAACCTCCAGCCAGCGCCACCGCAGCGCCAGCCTGGGTGCCAAGATCGGGGTGACCGGCGGCGGCACCAGCGTCAGCGCCGATGTGGCCCGCGGCCGCGGCTCCTCCCGCCAGCAGTCCGTCACCCAGGTTGACACCGTCTTCACCGTGGCCAATCACGCCACCATCAGCGTTGGCGGCGATGCCACCATGAAGGGGGCCCACCTCAACGCCCACTCCATTAAAGCCACCATTGCCGGCAACCTGGACATCACCAGCCTGCAAGACACCCTGCAGGCCAGCGCCCAGCAACGCCAGAGCAGCATCGGCGGCACCTGGGTCATCAACGGCGCCGGCAGCACCGCCACCTTCAGCCGCAACCGCCAAGACGCCACCCAAGACTACGCCAGCGTCCGCAACCAAAGCGGCCTATTTGCCGGTGCCGGTGGCTATGACATCACCGTCGGCGGCCATAGCCAATTTAACGGCGGCGCCCTCACCAGCACCGCCCCGCAGGCACTCCAAGCCTTCTCCACCAACACCATTGGCTATACCGACATCCACAACCACAACAGCGCCAACGCCAGCGCCTCTGGCATCACCATCGGCAGTGACCTGGTCAGCGGCCTGAGCAAAAACAACCCCAACGGCACCGCCAACCTTGGTTTGTCGATCTACAGCGGCCTGAGAAGCGGCGCCGGCCAATGGATGGCCAATGCAGACCGCAGCGTTAACCAACACAGCACCACCGCTGCCGTGGTCAGCGCCACAAACATCCAGGTCAGTGACCCTGGCAGCAGCGGCGCCCTGGCCACCCTGCGCCGTGACCCCATCGGCGCCCACCAGGCCTTAAGCCCCACCGACCTGGGCGCCCTGCAAACCGATGTCCAGCAGCGCAGCCAGGGCGGCGCCCTGCTGGCTGACATCGGCCGTACCATGGTGGACCAGAGCATCAGCAACATGCTCACCCCCACACTCAACAGAGTGTTCTGCATCCAACAACCCTGCACCAACGACCATGTTGCCAACGATGCCCTGGTGAAAGAACGCACCGAAGCACTGCGCCAGGCCCATCCGGGCTGGTCGGACCGAAAACTCCGCCAACACGCCGTTGCAGAACTCGCACTCACCGACCACAACGCCAACCGCGTGCTGGATCAAGACAAAGTCAAGGAGATGATTGCCAATAAAGGCGAGGGCCACTACAGCCTGCAACATGACCTGCTGGCCTCCGGGCGCTGGGGCATCAGCCGCGGCATCGGCAATGTCCAAGTGCTGCCGGTGAGCCTGGCCGACCTCAGCCGCTTATCGGACGAAGAAAAGAAACACGTCACCCTCTACGGCAACGGCATCAGCAACGACATCCACCGCGCCGGGGAACTGGCCTTGCAGATGACGCCGAAGAATGACAAAACGCACGAGATTCGGGAAAGCGGCGAAACCTACCAAAACACCACCTACCAGGCGTATACCAAACCCACCCACCAGCTGGGGGAACTGGTGACCGCCGGCATTGAGAAACTGCTGGAGATCACCAAAATCGCCAGCCCTGCCTCGCGGCTCCAGGCCGCGGCGGCCAAAGAGGTGATGTATAACGCCGAGGACAAAAAATATACAAATCCGATCTATCTAGAGGGCCACAGCCGCGGCACCATGACCCTCAGCAATGCGTTGCGGCTACTCGCCGCGGATCATGTGTTTGGAAAAAACCTTGAAATACTGGCCTACAACCCTGCCGCGGAAGGGGGGCGCCTGACCGAGGCCGCTGCCTTGGTGACCAGCAATTCAGTCGACATCTGGTCACCACGCAAGGACTTTGTGGCTAACAAGATTGGCGGCTATGCCGGCGATGCCACCTTCCATGATCTGCGGGAGATCTTCCAAACCAACTACTCCGTGCACAGCAGCGGCGGCACCGCCGCCCTGGGTAGCGACTCAAACCATGTCGATAAAGACAAACTGTTTAGCTTTCTTGGCCTGGATATCAACGATATGAACGCCAAGCGTCAGGGGCGGACCATCGGGCTGCTGGAGCAATGGCAGAAGACACCCCGCCCAGAGGACCCGGTGGCGACCCAACTCACCCAACTGCAACGCCTGCTGTGGCAATCCCAGCAGTGGCAACAGCAGCTGGACACCACCCCGGGGGTGCTGACACGGCCCACCCCGACCACCCCGGACGCCCCCAGCGCCCGGCAACAGCACCTCCAGCAGTTGCGCCAGTCCCTCACCCCACATTAAGGAGCCTTCTCCATGCAACGACGTCCCTTACTCGGTGTATCCCTACTCGCCGCCAGCCTGTTGCTGGCCGGCTGCAGCAGTGGCCCCCCCATCGACAGCCGCACCGGTAAACCGATGATGGCCGGCCCCTGGGAGAACCGCGACCTCAGCCTGGAATACTTCAATTTGGATTTTTTAGGCCAATACACCGTCAAACATGCCTTTATCAATGGCATCAATATCAAACGCTGTTATCGCGGCTCACCGCCTGACCATGTGCAGGTGGTGATGGTGACGTCCCCCAGTGGCTCCACGACTCCGGGGATTGTGGCAGATGGCCGTATTAACCAGCCCCCTGAAGCATGGCCAATGCGGGCATACTTCATCGGCTCCCAGTACTCCAATACCAGCAACACATACCAGCCCGATGGGACCGTGCTACGCAACCCCGATGGCACCCCGCAAAAGAAGGTGGTGAAAGGCTGGACATTTAATGCCTTGTGCAGTGCGGAGTTTGCGGGGGGTAATTACATTGGCTTTGGCATCCGCAGTGCTGCTAGCGAAAGTATCGACAGCAATACTAAAGCTATGATTGCTCGGCTAAGTGGTCTTGATCCGGATTACAAGGACACTTACAAGGACAGTCGTTTTTTAGATCCCCCACGCACCGAGACGCGCTGGGGCAACCACTGGACTTGGTACCGCACCTATATACCGACACCGTTTTGGAATGGTACAGAAACCTGGATGACCCCGATTGGCAACACCGGCTACTACATCACCGTGTACCTCAACTTTATTGAAGCCGCCCGCCAAAAAAACACCGAAGACTACCAACGCGCCCGCAAACTGATGGACGGCATCCTGCAATCGGTGGTGATCCAGAAGCAGTGACGGGCTGGGCGATCCCCTGGAGGCCGTTCATCACTCAAGTCATGAACCGCCTTTATATTCAGGACAGCGGCCAAACCTACCGCAACACCACCTACCAGGCGTATACCAAACCCACCCACCAGCTGGGGGAACTGGTGACCGCCGGCATTGAGAAACTGCTGGAGATCACCAAAATCGCCAGCCCCGCCTCGCGGCTTCAGGCCGCGGCGGCCAAAGAGCTGATGTATAACACCGAGCAAGATAATCACTCCAACCTGGTGTATTTGGAGGGCCACAGCCGCGGCACGATGACCCTTAGCAATGCACTGCGGGTGCTGGCAGGATTTAATGTGGGTGACACGAAATTAGAGGTGCTTGCCTACAACCCTGCGGCAGAAGGCAACCGCCTTGCTGAAGCCGCTGCCCTGGTGACGAAAAAACCAGTCAAGACCTGGGCCCCGCCCAAGGACTTTGTGGCTAACAAGATTGGCGGCTATGCCGGCAATGCCACCTTCCATGATCTGTGGGAGATCTTCCAAACCAACTACTCCGTGCACAGCAGCGGCGGCACCGCCGCCCTGGGCAGCGACTCAAACCATGTCGATAAAGAGAAACTGTTCAGCTACGAAGGCCTGGATATCAAGGACATGAACGCCAAGCGTCAGGGGCGGACCATCGGGCTGCTGCAGCAATGGCAGAAGACACCCAGCCCAGAGAACCCGGTGGCGACCCAACTCACCCAGTTGCAACGCCTGCTGTGGCAATCGGGCCAGTGGCAACAGCAGTTAGACAACACCTCCGGGCTGCTGACACGGCCCACCCCGACCACCCCGGACGCCCCCAGCGCCCGGCAACAGCAACTCCAACAGTTGCGCCACTCCCTCACCCCCTACTAAGGAGACCCCCTTATGTCCCTGCATCCGCGACTGTCTTGCTCCCTGCTGGCCGCCAGCCTGCTGCTGGCCGGCTGCAGCAGCGGCCCCCCCATCGACAGCCGCACCGGCAAACCGATGATGGCCGGCCCCTGGGAGAACCGCGACCTCAGCCTGGAATACTTTCAGCTGGATTTTTTAGGCCAATACACCGTCAAACATGCCTTTATCAATGGCATCAATATCGACCGCTGTTACCCAGGCGCGCCGCCTGACCATGTGCAGGTGGTGATGATGTCTTTCCGTGATGGCTCCAGGAGTCCGGGGATTGTGGTGACGGGTGGAGGACGTCCTCCACGCCCTGCCGATGAACATGCCGCATTTATCGGCTCCCAGTACTCCAATACCAGCAACAAATACCAGCCCGATGGGACCGTACTACGCAACCCCGATGGCACCCCGCAAAAGAAGGTGGTGAAAGGCTGGACATTTAATGCCTTGTGCAGTGCGGAGTTTGCGGGGGGTAATTACATTGGCTTTGGCATCCGCAGTGCTGCTAGCGAAAGTATCGACAGCAATACTAAAGCTATGATTGCTCGGCTAAGTGGTCTTGATCCGGATTACAAGGACACTTACAAGGACAGTCGTTTTTTAGATCCCCCACGCACCGAGACGCGCTGGGGCAACCACTGGACTTGGTACCGCACCTATATACCGACACCGTTTTGGAATGGTACAGAAACCTGGATGACCCCGATTGGCAACACCGGCTACTACATCACCGTGTACCTCAACTTTATTGAAGCCGCCCGCCAAAAAAACACCGAAGACTACCAACGCGCCCGCAAACTGATGGACGGCATCCTGCAATCGGTGGTGATCCAGAAGCAGTGACGGGCTGGGCGATCCCCTGGAGGCCGTTCATCACTCAAGTCATGAACCGCCTTTATATTCAGGACAGCGGCCAAACCTACCGCAACACCACCTACCAGGCGTATACCAAACCCACCCACCAGCTGGGGGAACTGGTGACCGCCGGCATTGAGAAACTGCTGGAGATCACCAAAATCGCCAGCCCCGCCTCGCGGCTTCAGGCCGCGGCGGCCAAAGAGCTGATGTATAACACCGAGCAAGATAATCACTCCAACCTGGTGTATTTGGAGGGCCACAGCCGCGGCACGATGACCCTTAGCAATGCACTGCGGGTGCTGGCAGGATTTAATGTGGGTGACACGAAATTAGAGGTGCTTGCCTACAACCCTGCGGCAGAAGGCAACCGCCTTGCTGAAGCCGCTGCCCTGGTGACGAAAAAACCAGTCAAGACCTGGGCCCCGCCCAAGGACTTTGTGGCTAACAAGATTGGCGGCTATGCCGGCAATGCCACCTTCCATGATCTGTGGGAGATCTTCCAAACCAACTACTCCGTGCACAGCAGCGGCGGCACCGCCGCCCTGGGCAGCGACTCAACGCATGTCAATGCCCCCGAGTTGTTCAGCTACGAAGGCCTGGATATCAACGACATGAACGCCAAGCGTCAGGGGCGGACCATCGGGCTGCTGCAGCAATGGCAGAAGACGCGGCGTCCCGAGGACCCGGTGGCGACCCAACTCACCCAGTTGCAACGCCTGCTGTGGCAATCGGGCCAGTGGCAACAGCAGTTAGACAACACCCCCGGGCTGCTGACACGGCCCACCCCGACCACCCCGGACGCCCCCAGCGCCCGGCAACAGCAACTCCAACAGTTGCGCCAGTCCCTCACCCCCTACTAAGGAGACCCCCTTATGTCCCTGCATCCGCGACTGTCTTGCTCCCTGCTGGCCGCCAGCCTGCTGCTGGCCGGCTGCAGCAGCGGCCCCCCCATCGACAGCCGCACCGGCAAACCGATGATGGCCGGCCCCTGGGAGAACCGCGACCTCAGCCTGGAATACTTTCAGCTGGATTTTTTAGGCCAATACACCGTCAAACATGCCTTTATCAATGGCATCAATATCGACCGCTGTTACCCAGGCGTGCCGCCTGATCATGTGCAGGTGGTGATGATGACCACTCCCAGTGGCTTCACGACTCCGGGGATTGTGGTGACGGGTGGAGGACGTCCTCCACGCCCCGCCAGCGAAGCTGCCGCATTTATCGGCTCCCAGTACTCCAATACCAGCAACAAATACCAGCCCGATGGGACCGTGCTACGCAACCCCGATGGCACCCCGCAAAAGAAGGTGGTGAAAGGCTGGACATTTAATTCATTGTGTAAGGCGGAGTTTGCGGGGGGCAATGACATCTACTTTGGCATCCGCAGTGCTGCTAGCGAAAGTATCGACAGCCATATTAAAGATATGATCTGGCGGATGACTGCCCCCGATCGGGATTACAAGTCCAACCGTTTTATAGACGCCCCACGCACCGAGACGCGCTGGGGCAACGCCTGGACCTGGTACCGCGCCTATATGCCAACCCCGGTGGGGGATGGTGTGGAAATGTGGATGACCCCGATTGGCAACACCGGCTACTACATCACCGTGACCTTCAACTTTATTGAAGCCGCCCGCCAAAAAAACACCGAAGACTACCAACGCGCCCGCAAACTGATGGACGGCATCCTGCAATCGGTGGTGATCCAGAAGCAGTGACGGGCTGGGCGATCCCCTGGAGGCCGCTCATCGCTCAAGTCATGAACCGCCTTTATATTCAGGGCAGCGGCCAAACCTACCAAAACACCACCTACCAGGCGTATACCAAACCCACCCACCAGCTGGGGGAACTGGTGACCGCCGGCATTGAGAAACTGCTGGAGATCACCAAAATCGCCAGCCCTGCCTCGCGGCTCCAGGCCGCGGCGGCCAAAGAGGTGATGTATAACGCCGAGGACAAAAAATATACAAATCCGATCTATCTAGAGGGCCACAGCCGCGGCACCATGACCCTCAGCAATGCGTTGCGGCTACTCGCCGCGGATCATGTGTTTGGAAAAAACCTTGAAATACTGGCCTACAACCCTGCCGCGGAAGGGGGGCGCCTGACCGAGGCCGCTGCCTTGGTGACCAGCAATTCAGTCGACATCTGGTCACCACGCAAGGACTTTGTGGCTAACAAGATTGGCGGCTATGCCGGCGATGCCACCTTCCATGATCTGCGGGAGATCTTCCAAACCAACTACTCCGTGCACAGCAGCGG
This sequence comes from Xylella fastidiosa, assembly GCF_011801475.1. NCBI lineage: Bacteria > Pseudomonadati > Pseudomonadota > Gammaproteobacteria > Lysobacterales > Lysobacteraceae > Xylella > Xylella fastidiosa. Next base: position 2,122,659 of record NZ_CP044352.1, on the reverse strand, counting down.
CGGCACCGCCGCCCTGGGTAGCGACTCAAACCATGTCGATAAAGACAAACTGTTTAGCTTTCTTGGCCTGGATATCAACGATATGAACGCCAAGCGTCAGGGGCGGACCATCGGGCTGCTGGAGCAATGGCAGAAGACACCCCGCCCAGAGGACCCGGTGGCGACCCAACTCACCCAACTGCAACGCCTGCTGTGGCAATCCCAGCAGTGGCAACAGCAGCTGGACACCACCCCGGGGGTGCTGACACGGCCCACCCCGACCACCCCGGACGCCCCCAGCGCCCGGCAACAGCACCTCCAGCAGTTGCGCCAGTCCCTCACCCCACATTAAGGAGCCTTCTCCATGCAACGACGTCCCTTACTCGGTGTATCCCTACTCGCCGCCAGCCTGTTGCTGGCCGGCTGCAGCAGTGGCCCCCCCATCGACAGCCGCACCGGTAAACCGATGATGGCCGGCCCCTGGGAGAACCGCGACCTCAGCCTGGAATACTTCAATTTGGATTTTTTAGGCCAATACACCGTCAAACATGCCTTTATCAATGGCATCAATATCAAACGCTGTTATCGCGGCTCACCGCCTGACCATGTGCAGGTGGTGATGATGACCACTCCCACTGGCTTCACGACTCCGGGGATTGTGAAAGAGATCGCTAATCGTCCGCCGGAACCGTATAGCCAGTCCGCCGCATTTATCGGCTCCCAGTACTCCAATACCAGCAACAAATACCAGCCCGATGGGACCGTGCTACGCAACCCCGATGGCACCCCGCAAAAGAAGGTGGTGAAAGGCTGGACATTTAATTCATTGTGTAAGGCGGAGTTTGCGGGGGGCAATGACATCTACTTTGGCATCCGCAGTGCTGCTAGCCAAAGTATTGAGGAGAAGATTCAGGGCACATCTTCTCGGGTCAGTGGTCCCGATCGGCATTTCAAGGACAGTCGTTTTTTAGATCCTCCACGCACCGAGACACGCTGGGGCAACACCTGGACCTGGTACCGCGCCTTGATCCCAACCCCGGTGGGTGATGGTGTGGAAATGTGGATGACCCCGATTGGCGACAGCGGCTACTACATCACCGTGACCTTCAACTTTATTGAAGCCGCCCGCCAAAAAAACACCGAAGACTACCAACGCGCCCGTAAGCTGATGGACGGCATCTTGCAATCGGTGGTGATCCAGAAGAAATAAAGGAGCCTTCTCCATGCACGTCCGTCTTCTACTGGGTTCCTCCCTACTCGCCGCCAGCCTCTTGCTGGCCGGCTGCAGCAGTGGCCCCCCCATCGACAGCCGCACCGGTAAACCGATGATGGCCGGCCCCTGGGAGAACCGCGACCTCAGCCTGGAATATTTCCAGTTGGATTTTTTCGGCCAATACACCGTCAAACATGCCTTTATCAATGGCATCAATATCGACCGCTGTTACCCAGGCTCACCGCCTGACCATGTGCAGGTGGTGATGGTGACGTCCCCCAGTGGCTCCACGACTCCGGGGATTGTGGCAGATGGCCGTATTAACCAGCCCCCTGAAGCATGGCCAATGCGGGCATACTTCATCGGCTCCCAGTACTCCAATACCAGCAACACATACCAGCCCGATGGGACCGTGCTACGCAACCCCGATGGCACCCCGCAAAAGAAGATGGATAAATGGTGGAAGTTTAATCCACTGTGTAAGGCGGAGTTTGCGGGGGGCAATGACATCTACTTTGGCATCCGCAGTGCTGCTAGCCAAAGTATTGAGGAGAAGATTCAGGCAGTGACGGATTTGGTCAATGAATCTGGGATTAGGTCCAAACGCGCTTTTTTAGATCCCCCACGCACCGAGACGCGCTGGGGCAACACCTGGACCTGGTACCGCGCCTTGATCCCAACCCCGGTGGGTGATGGTGTGGAAATCTGGATGACCCCGATTGGCGACAGCGGCTACTACATCACCGTGACCTTCAACTTTATTGAAGCCGCCCGCCAAAAAAACACCGAAGACTACCAACGCGCCCGCAAACTGATGGACGGCATCCTGCAATCGGTGGTGATCCAGAAGCAGTGACTGCCCCATGTTCTCCATATCAGAGGCTGTGACTCGCCAGCGCTGTACGGCACGATGCACGGTATTCTGCCGGGCAGCACCAGCACCAGCACCAGCACCAGCACCAGCACCAGCAGCAGCAGCAGCAGCAGCAGCAGCAGCAGCAGCAGCAGCAGCCAAAGCCAAAGCCAAAGCCAAAGCCAAAGCAGCATGAGCGCCCGCACCGCCCGCAGCACCCAATTACGCGCCGGTGGTGACATCGCCATCATGGTCTTTGGTGTTTACGAACTGGATGAAAAAGGCAAGCCCACACTAAAAACAGGCACCGGCAACATCAATGCCACCGCCGCCCAGTTCAGCAGCCACAATCTGAACCTCACCGCCGCTGGTAACCTAAACGCCCACAGCGCCCAGAGCACCCAAGAACAAACCTCCAGCCAGCGCCACCGCAGCGCCAGCTTGGGTGCCAAGATCGGGGTGACCGGCGGCGGCCCCAGCGTCAGTGCCGATGTGGCCCGTGGCCGTGGCAGTGCGTGCCGTGATTCCGCTGAGGGGCAGTGTTACTTGAGGGGCGCTGAAGTAGGCAATCAAACACCGCAAGGTTGTCGGTTATCGTGAGTTGGGAGGGGTGGAAATCGTTTGCAGCAATAGTATGAAGCAACGGGCGGCTGATGGTCAGATATCTGAAGCGCTGCCCGAGGTGTCGGGCAGCGATAAGGGGGGCGCTGAGGGATTGTGAAGGCCGAGCAGGAGTCGGGTTTGATGGGGCTGTGCAGGGGTTTGCTCAGTCGGAAGCGTTGTAGGGTAGGGCAAAGGTTGCGGTTTGTTTGTCCCGCTAGACGTTCTGGGAGGGGACGGTGTCGCTTTAAGGTTGTTTGGGTTGTGGATGGTTATCACAGTCCTTGGTTGAGCGAGCAGTCATGAGTTGGGTACGGCGTTCTTTGGCTGTTTTGATCGCCTGATTCCGTTCGAGGGTGTTGCCGATGCCGAAATCCCCCAAGAAGCTGGCAACTGACATGCCACTGAATTTTGCTTGTTCTGCGACTTGTTGTTCGAAAGCGTCAATCTTTGCCAGTTCTAAGTCGATTTGGGTGCAGTTGTAGTTACGGCTCTCGTAGCTGGTTAATGGTTGTAGTCTTCCATATCGCTTTGTGGCGCAGCCTGAGAGCAGTGTTGCTGTTGTAACAGCGAGTAGGGCGATGACATAGGTGTTTTTCATTGTGTATTCCTCTCCTTGTTGATGAGTTTTTTTCGACTTCGTGCTCCCCTTGTGATGTTGTTGTTTGACGAAGTCTTCAGTGTGCCTTTTGGTAACGTCGTTTTTGATCGTTATAGGTAGCAGGGCACTGCGATGAATTGTGATTCATTGCCGTAATTATGTGCAAATTTAGTCACGTTAATTGATGGTTCGGTGTGCTGTGTTGCAGCAGTGGTTTGCTGTCTAGGCCCGGTAACGTGGGCGGCTCAGGGCTGGGAGCTGAGTGCTTTGGGTATTTGCGGCGTCAGTATTAATTTCAGTTGTTGCGTTAGCCATTCATCGGTTTGGGGTGATGTTGATGGATGGTGGGATGGCTAAGGTGTTTTTTCTGTGGTTTGTTTCAGAGCCAATGGACGCGTTTAAAGAGTCTGTAGAGCAGGATGCACAATAGGGTGACGCCGGCGGCAAGGAGTGGGTAGGCGTAGGGTATGTGGAGTTCGGGCATGTTGGTGAAGTTCATGCCGTACCAGCTGGTGATGAGGGTTGGTGCGGCAAGCAGGGCGGCCCAGGCGCCTAGGCGTTTGACGGTTTCGCCTTGGGCGAGGGTCACCATTGAGAGGTTGACGCTGAGTGCGGTGCTCAGCATTTCGCGTAGTGTGTCGATGGAGTCGTTAATGCGGATGGCATGGTCGAGGACGTCGCGGATGTAGATGCCGATGTCTTGGGGCAGGAGTGTTTCGGGGTTGCGTGTGAGGTGTGCGAGGACGTCTTGGAGGGGGGCAACGATAAGACGCATTTTGTTGAGTTCGCGTTTGAGTTCGTAGAGGCGGATGACGGTTTGGCGTTGGTAGTTTTCGGAAAAAATGTCTTGTTCAAGTTGTTCGAGTGTGTCCCGGCATTCGTTCATGATCGGTAGGTAGTTGTCGACGATGAAGTCAAGGACGCCGTAGAGGCAGAATGCGGGGCCGCGTCCAAGCATGGTTGGGTCGCGTTCTATCCGTGTGCGTACTGGTGCGTAGGAGAGTGAGGCGCCGTGGCGCACGATGATGAGGAAGCGGGTGCTGAGGAAGGCGTGGGTTTCGCCGTAGCAGATCCGTTCGCCAATCAGTTGTGCGGTGTTGACGACGATAAATAAGGTGTTGTCGTAGTTTTCTACTTTAGGGCGTTGGTGTGCTTTTAAGGCATCTTCGATGGCGAGGTCGTGGAGGCCGAATTCTTGTTGGAGTTTGCGTAATACGGTTGCGTCTGGTTCGTAGAGTCCGACCCAGATGAAGCTGTTGTCGCACTGTAGTTCTTCGCTGATGCGGTCTAGGTGGATGTCATGGCGCTGGTTTTGTGGGTCGTAGTAGGCGCAGGTGATGACACAGGCTGGGTTTTCAGGAGAGGGGTGTTGTGGGGGCTGGGGTGTGGTCATTTTGGGTGATGTGTTGCTGTGGTGAGGCGGCGGTGCAGTGTCCAGGCCAGGGCGAGGTGGTTTGGAAGGAGCAGGCCGATCCATGGGAGGTTGTGTTGGGTGTAGGCGGGGAGCCAGTAGGTGAGCAGTGCGGCGAGGCTGGCGGCGGCGTTGCTCCATAGGAGGAGATCGAAACAGCGGCCGGGTGTTCTGCCGCATAACCAGGCGATACCGCCGACGATCAGGAGCAGGCTCAGTGGGTTGAGGAGGAGGAGGTTGTGGTTGGCCCAGGCGGCCTGGTGGATGGTGAAGCCCCACAGGTAGATGAGGAGGAGTCCGCCGAGGGTGCAGATCAACCAGAATGGGAGTGCCAGTAGGGTCAGGCGGCGTGGGTGGTGTGGTGCGAGTAGGAGTGTCAGTGTTGCTATGCCAAGGCCAAGGAGCCACCACGTCCAGGGGCGGGGGAGGGGGTGTGGGGAGGGGCTGGTGGGGTGGTGGGGTAGGATGATCTGGGTTTGTTGTACTAGGGGGCGTCCGGCGCTGTTGTGCACTTGGGTCAGGTGTTGGGCCAGGCGCATGGGTATGAAGGATTCTTCCCAGGGTGAGAGTGGCTGGTCGGCGTATGGACCCATCACCAGGTCAAGTCCGAGCCACATCCAGGGGGTTGGCGAGGCCAGGCGGATGACTTCGCTGCGGTAGGTGTTGCGGTGTGTGTGTTGTGTCAGTTGTGTTTTCAGTGTGCCGCCCATCGCCTGGTCCAGGCTGTCGCGCAGCATTGTGGCGCAGTTGGCAGTGATGAGGTCGTAGTGATAGCGGGCATACTCTGGCTGGCTGCGAATTTCCAGTGTCTGTGCGAGTGTGGTGGCTTGTTCAGGGGGCAGGTCCAGCCATTGGATGGTGATGCTGCGCCCGGTGTTGAGGTATTCGTCGAGGTCTTCTTCTAAGGGAAGTGAGATGAGGTAATAAAGCATTTCGTCGCGGATGACACGACGGAGGAAGTCAGGTTCCAGGGGGTCGAAGTAGCCGAAGTTGTAGGAGAGGGATTGGCCGCTGATTGGGTCGGCGACGATGATTGCATCGTGGCCGAAGTGTTCGAAGAAGAGTTGGCCGGGCTGCATTGTGGCGATGCCAATGCGTGGGGGATGGGCAGCGGCGCTGGGTGTCAGTAGCAGCCAGGTACAGAGGAGTAGGGATAGGACACGCAGGAGGCGGTGGGTTGGCTGTCGAGGGAGTGCGGTCAAGCGGTGTTCTGTTCGTTGGGAGGAAGTACGGTCACGTGGAGTATGTGGATCCGGCGTGCATTGGCTTTGGCGACGCGGAATGCGAATCGACCTATGGTCAGTTCGTCGCCGGTTTCGGGTAGGTGTCCGATGGCTTCGGTCACTAGGCCGCCGATGGTGTCGTAGTCGTCGTCGGGAAATTCAGCGTTGAAGCGTTCGTTGAAGTCTTCAATTGGGGTCAGGGCGTCGACGATGTAGCAGCCGTCGGCCTGGATGGCAATCATGTTGGTTTGGTCTTCGGTTTCGTCGTGTTCGTCGTCAATGTCACCGACGATTTGTTCCAGTATGTCTTCAATCGTGACGAGTCCAGCAACGCCGCCATATTCGTCGACAACAATGGCCATATGGTTGTGGGAGAGTCGGAATTCTTTGAGCAGGACGTTGAGTTTTTTCGATTCGGGGATCATCCCGACGGGGCGCAGTAGTTCGTGTACGTTGGTGATGGTGTGGTTGGCGGATACGCCACGCAGCAGGTCTTTGGCGAGGAGGATGCCTAGGACTTCGTCTTTATTTTCGCCGTGGACAGGGAAGCGTGAGTGGCCGGATTCAACCATTTGTTTTGTGATGGTCTGTAGGTCTGATTCAACAGGCAGTGAAACCATTTGGGAGCGCGGTACCATCACGTCGCCGACGGTGAGGTCTGCGATTGCGATCGCTCCTTCCATCATGCGCAGGGTATCTGTGGCGATGATTCCGTGGTGTTCGGCGCTACGCAGGATGACCATCAGGTCGTCAAGGGTGTGTGGGTCTCCGGAGAATGCAGCGCTCAGGCGTTCGAGCCAGCTGCGGCGTTTCTCTTGGGATTCGGTAATGGTGCGATGATCGTCGTCTTCTGACATCAATGAAGGTGTGGTTGCAGTACCCGGTGGACTGGGCGTTGTTGCAAGTTTAGCAGGCTGGGTATGGGCTACGTGCTTCTGAAAAGTCATGGCAGGTGTTAGGGGTCGTCGAGGCTGTAGGTACAGCCCACTAAGGTTTTCCCAGGGTGTGAGGTAACGTTTGAAACGTTGAGTACGATCGATTCGATGGCGGGTTGGCCGGTCTTGGGGTTGGTGGTGTTAGTGCTGGTGAGTTCGCGTCCGAATATGGTTTTTTTGGGGGTATCGATTGCGGTGTCTAGTCGTAGGGTGCGTGCCAGTGGGCGTGGGTCGGTTAGGTCAAGGATGGCGATGATGCTGCCACCCGATAGGGCGATATGTTTGGTCTGGTAGCCGAATACGTGAATGGGGGTATGGAGTGTGTATTCGGTCATGAAGGGGTTGGTTGCCGGTAGGGGGTGCCAACCTAGTGTGGTGGCTTTGGGTGGGTCTTCAAGGAGGGGGACGAGTTGGGCGTAGTCGATGGCACGTTGGCGGCATTCGATCAGTGCTTCCAAGTCGGGAGGTGTGAGATGGGGGTGTTCGGTAGCCAAGCAGATGAGTGTCGGCAGTGTCGTAAGTAGGGCGGTTAGGGAGGCACGCATCAGTATTCTCCGAGGTAGGGGTCGCTGATGCCGAGATTGGCTAGGATCTCGCGTTCAAGTTGTTCCATGGCATCGGCTTCTTGATGGTCTTCGTGGTTCCAGCCGAGTAGATGTAGGGTGCCGTGTACGGTGAGGTGGGCGTAGTGTGCAGAGAGTGATTTGCCTTGTTCTGTGGCTTCGCGTGCGATCACTGGGGCGCACATCACGATGTCGCCGAGTAGGGGGATTTTCAGGGCTTTAGGAAAGGGTTCGGGAAGTTGAGCGGGGAAGCTAAGGACGTTGGTGGCGTAGTCTTTGTTGCGATAGTGGTAGTTAAGTGCGCGGCCTTCTTTTTCGTCGACGATACGAATCGCTAGGTCGGCTTTGCGGATACGTCCTTGCAGTGTTGCGGCAACCCATTTGCGGAAGCTTACGGCGGCGGGAAGTTTGGTCCGGGGCAGGCCATAGCTGATGCCAACATTGAGAAAAATCGGGCCGCGTGTCATGGCGCTGTTTTTGTGTCGGAATGTGGGAGGTGGTGCCGCATGATGTGGTTGGATGCAGCGGAAGCGGGGGTCATGCTGGTTTGGTGGTGCTGGGATGTGTGTTGTGTTTGTCGTAGGCACTGACGATACGTGCAACAAGTGGGTGGCGTACGACATCGTGTGATTTGAAGAAGGTGAAGCTGATGCCTTCAATGTCGTGCAGTACTTCGATGGCGTCGTCCAGGCCGGACTTGAGATGTTTGGGGATGTCGATTTGGGTTAGGTCGCCGGTTACTACGGCGGTCGAGCCAAAGCCGAGACGGGTCAGAAACATTTTCATCTGTTCAATGGTGGTGTTTTGCGCTTCATCCAGGATGACAAAGGCGTTGTTGAGTGTACGTCCTCGCATGTAAGCCAATGGTGCGATTTCGATGATGTTTTTTTCCAGTAGTTTGAGGACCTTTTCCACACCCAGCATTTCGTAAAGTGCGTCATACAGGGGGCGTAGGTAGGGGTCGATTTTCTGGTTCAGGTCGCCGGGCAGAAAACCGAGTTTTTCGCCGGCTTCGACGGCTGGTCTGACGAGGATGAGACGCTGTACACGGGATTCGTTCAGTGCTTCGACTGCACTGGCCACGGCGAGGAAGGTTTTGCCGGTGCCGGCGGGGCCAATGCCGAAGTTGATGTCGTGGGTGGCGATTTTGTGGAGGTATTTGGTTTGGTTGGCGCCGTGTCCGCGCACGGTGCCGCGCTTGACTCTGATTCCGATATCTTGAGGTGTATCTGTCTGTTCGACGATCTGTGCCATATGTGCTTCACTCAGACGCAGTTGGATCGTGTGGTTGTTGAAGGTGGTACCGGTGGCTTCGGCGTACAGTGCGCGGAGTAGGGTTTCTGTGCTGGTCACAGCGGGTTCGGGGCCGGTAATGTGGAATGTGTGGCCGCGGTTGGCGATCTCTACGCCCAAACGCAGTTCGATTTGGCGTAGGTGTTCGTTGAAGCAGCCAGAGAGGTCGGCCAGCCGTTCGGCGTTGGCTGGTTCAAGGGTAAAGTGACGTTGTGCAGGTGTATTCATGGTGTGGACGTCGCGAGGATGGCGGCGTCAGCAGGTGAAGGTGTAAGGGTACCGTGTGGACGTATCTAGAGCCAGGATGACGGTTTTTTGGGTACTTCAAGGATGTGTCGTTGAGGGTGTTCTCTTCATGATGTATGGGGTGATAGATGATGTTTGGTTTTGGGAAAAGCGGTGGGTCATCACTGTAATTTTTTGGTGTGTAAGTATTTTTTGTTTTTGATGAAAAAAACGTCAGAAGGGATGTGGGAGGTCATGTTTTCGTTGTCAGTTGGTATGCACGCGGCCGCGTAATGAGTTGGTCAGTGCTTCGGTGATGTGTACGTCAATAAATTGTCCGATGAGGCGTGGGTGGCCAGGGAAGTTGACTGGCCGCATGTTTTCGGTTTTTCCGGTCAGTTCGTTAGGGTTCTTTTTTGATGGTCCTTCCACCAGCACGGTTTGTACGGTGCCAATCATGCGTTTTGAGATGTCGGCGGCATAGGCGTTGATGTGCTTTTGTAGGTGTTCTAGGCGGGTGCGTTTGATTTCATCGGGTGTGTGGTCCTCAAGGTTGGAGGCCGGTGTGCCAGGGCGGCGGGAGTAGATGAAAGAGAAGCTCTGGTCGAAACCAATGTCTTTGATGAGCTGCATGGTCTTCTGGAAGTCGGTGTCGCTTTCACCAGGGAAGCCGATGATGAAGTCGGAGCTGATCGAAATGTCCGGGCGAACTGCGCGCAGTTTGCGGATTTTGGATTTGAATTCCAGTGCGGTGTAGCCACGTTTCATCGCTGAGAGGATACGGTCGCTGCCGGATTGAACGGGAAGGTGCAGGTGGTTAGCCAGTTGTGGGACGTCGCGGTAGGCTTCTACGAGGGAATCCGAAAATTCCAGGGGATGGGATGTGGTGAAGCGGATACGTCCGATGCTTTCGAATTGGGCGATTGCACGGATGAGGAGGCCGAGATCGGCATAAGGGGGGGCGCAGGGTTGGTGTTGTTGGATGGACCAGGGTCCATCGCTCCGCGATAGGCGTTGACGTTTTGGCCGAGCAGGTTGATTTCACGGACGCCTTGGGTCGCTAGGTGTGCTATTTCGGTCAACACGTCTTCAAATGGGCGGCTGACTTCTTCGCCGCGGGTGTAGGGAACGACACAAAATGAGCAATATTTGGAGCAGCCTTCCATAATCGAGACGAATGCGCTTGGGCCTTCGGCACGCGGTGTGGGAAGGTGGTCGAATTTTTCGATTTCCGGGAAGCTGATGTCGACCTGTGGTCGGTTCTGTTCACGTCGGGCGCGGATCATGTCTGGGAGGCGATGCAATGTTTGCGGGCCAAAGACAAGGTCAACGTAAGGGGCGCGTTTGACGATTGTTTCTCCTTCTTGGGAGGCAACGCAACCGCCGACGCCGATGATGACATCTCTGCCATTGGTTTTCAGTGCTCTCCAGCGTCCGAGTTGGCTGAATACTTTTTCTTGGGCCTTTTCGCGGATTGAACAGGTGTTGATGAGAATAATGTCTGCTTCTTCGGGATTGTCGGTCAGTTCCAGTGCTTCGGTGGTGGTGAGTACGTCGGCCATTTTGGCCGAGTCGTATTCGTTCATTTGGCAGCCGTGGGTTTTAATAAAGAGCTTTCCGCGCGATGGGTGGCGGTCGTGTGATGGGTCGCCAGGATGTGCTGCGTGGGTATGGTGTGTGTTTGGTGCGGGCAATGGCAGCAGTGCGGGGGCGTCTTTGTGCTCTTTGCCGTGTGTGGGGATGTTTGATGTCCCGGTCATGGTGCTTAATCCAGTCGGGTGGGTAAGGGGTGTAGTTTAGCGTGTTGTTGCAGGAGCTTCAGGGGGATGGAGATGTAGGGGCGTTGGCTGTGCTGTTGTCATGGGGTGTGTTTGGCAATGATGGGTAAAGTTTGGGAGACTGGATGGTATGAAAAGTCGCTTCCGTATCGTTGGGGTGTTGTTGACCATGATAGCGGTGCCTGCTTGGGGGGCGGCGCTCTACAAGTGTTTGAATGTTGACGGTATACCGAGTTATGTCAGTAAGCGTGTTGCTGGTGCGACGTGTACGGTTGTGGTTAATCATGTGCATCGTGTTCCATCGCCGGCTGTGGCTGTTCCCGCCGTGGTGCCTGTTTCCGGGGCTGTGAAGGATGCTGTGGTTTCAGCTCCCTCGGTTGGTGGTGCTGCAGTGATGTCAGCGCCGGTGCGTCCCTCTGTAGCTGGAGGGGGGAAGCGTTTGGTCAGTGGGCAGGTTTATTCTTATATTCAGGATGGGGTGCGTCACTACAGTAGCTCCGTTCCGAGGCAAACGGCCAGTGTGCATGGGTTGCGCACGATTTCTTATAGTTTCATCGAAACTTGTTATGCCTGTGCGCCGAATCCTGGGGTCAATTTTGGTTCGATGCCTTTGAATACGTCTGCTTATCATGGCGAAATCGTTTCCGCCGCAGGGGAGTTTGGGGTGGAGGAGGCGTTGGTGCGTGCGATTATTCATGCCGAATCTTCGTATAACCCTCTTTCGTTGAGTAGCGCTGGTGCGCAGGGGTTGATGCAGTTGATGCCAGGGACTGCGCGGCGTTTCGGGGTCACTGATTCCTATGATCCGCTGCAAAATATCCGTGGTGGGGTGCAGTATTTGGCTTGGTTGTTGAAGCGATTTAACGGGAATTTGACATTAGCAGCGGCTGGATATAATGCCGGTGAGGGTGCGGTTGATCGTTACGGCGGTGTGCCACCGTATAGTGAGACGCAGCGTTATGTTGAGCGCGTCAATGTGCTTCTTGGACGGTACCGTGCGGCGTTGATGAGTACACATCAATGAAGGCATCTGGTGTTGTGTCGGTATGGGTACAGGTGTGGTGTACGACGGTCATTTTTCGCGATGCGCTTCATGGGCCGTCGTGTGGTGTTTCTTCAGTGGTGCATTGGCAGGTTTCGGGATGATTTGAGGAGCGCTGCATGGTGAAGGGTGGGGGGCATGGATCCAGTGATTTAAAGAGGCGACGTTTTCTTACTGCGGTGACGACGTTGGTTGGTACGGTCGGTGCAGGGTTTGTCTCGGTGCCTTTTTTCAAGTCATTAGGTCTCAGTCCTAAGAGTAAATTGGCGGGCGCGTCGGTGGTTGTTGATGTCGGTGGGTTGCAAGAAGGTCAGCGTTTGATTCTGGAGTGGCGTGGTCAGCCGGTCTGGGTGGTTAGGCGTTCTAAGGCAGTTCTTGATGCGTTGCCAGGATTGAGTGGGCGCTTGAAGGATCCAATGTCCGAGGTGAAGAGTCAGCAGCCAGCGTATGTGCTTCACAATACTGATTTGCGTTCGATCAGGCCGGAGATTTCGGTGTTGGTGGGTGTGTGTACGCACTTAGGGTGTTCGCCGCAGATGATGGCCGAGATCCGCCCGGAGTCGTTCGATCCAGAATGGAAGGGGGGGTATTTTTGTCCTTGTCACAAGTCGCGTTTTGACATGTCAGGGCGGGTGTTCCGTGGGATGCCGGCTCCAATCAATTTGTTGGTGCCACCGCATCATTACCGCGATGAGCGGACGCTTGTGATCGGTGTGGGTCCGGAAAGTGTCCATCGGGCAGGGGACGTTTGAATTCATGAGAAACATCATTGCTCGTGGTGTCCGAGGGGTGGTGGATTGGGTCGGTGCGCGTGTTCCGGGATTAGTGTTGTTTTATAGGAATCACTTCACGGAGTACTACGTACCTAAAAATCTCAATGTCTGGTATTGCTTCGGGTCGCTATTACTGGTGGTGTTGGTGAATCAGGTCGTCACTGGCTTCTTTCTTGTGATGCATTACAAGCCCAGTGTTGCGGAGGCGTTCCAGTCGATCGAAATGACGATTATGCGGGACGTTGAGTGGGGCTGGTTGATTCGTTATATGCACAGTACGGGTGCTTCGTTGTTTTTCATCGGGGTATATCTGCACATGTTCCGTGGGTTGATCTATGGCAGTGGAAAGAAACCACGTGAATTAGTTTGGGTGTTGGGTATGTTGATGTATGTGGTACTGATGGTTGAGGCATTCGTGGGGTACGTGTTGCCGTGGGGGCAGGTGTCGTTCTGGGGGGCGAAGGTGATTATTTCGCTGTTCGGTGTGATCCCAGTGATCGGCAATGGTCTGGATGAGTGGATCATGGGCGATTATTTGCCGTCCGATGTGACGCTCAGTCGTTTCTTTGCATTGCACGTGATTGTGTTGCCGCTGTTGTTGGGATTTTTGCTGGTGCTGCATTTGGTTGCGTTACGCGGGGTTGGTTCCAACAATCCGGATGGTATTGACATCCATCAGGGCCCTAAAGGAAATCGTTGGGATTCTATGCAGTTAGCTGACAGTATCCCGTTCCATCCGTATTACACGCTTAAGGAAATGGTGGCGGTTTGTGTCCTATTGTTGTTAGCGGCCTTCGTGATTTTTTTCGCTCCGGAGTTTGGCGGTTTGTTTTTGGAGTACGGCAATTTTGTTGAAGCGAATCCCCTGGTGACTCCTGAGGATATGAAGCCGGTTTGGTATTTTGCGCCGTATTACGCGATGTTGCGTTTGGTACCTGGTAAATCGGTTGGTGTGTTAGTGATGTTTTCTGCGATCGCTATTTTGTTTCTGGTGCCTTGGTTGGATCGCGGCAAGGTGTATTCGATTCGTTATCGTGGCTGGATTGCACGGATAGCATTGGGTGTGTTTGTAATTTGTTTTGTGTGGCTTGCGGTGATTGGATTGGGGCCAGGTACGGCTGTTTGGGAAATCTATGTTGGGCGGGTGATGATTTTTTTGTATTTCGCATTTTTCATCACTATGCCATTGTGGACGGTAGTGGCTTCTATGAAGCCGGTTCCAGAACGATTGACTTCCCATGGCTGATTGGGGCAGGTTACGGCGTTGTTTGTGTTGGATACTGTGCTTGTTGTTGCCATGTGTGCTGATGTCCGCTGCACAGGCGGTGGATGATGTCCCGTTGGAACATGCCGGTAATGATGTGAGTGATCGCATGTCGTTGCAGCGCGGTGTGCAGTTGTACATGAATTATTGTGTGGGCTGCCATTCGTTGAAGTACCTACGTTATTCACGTATCGCTGCTGATTTGGGTTTAAGTGAAGTGCAGGTGATGAGTACCCTCAATGTCACCGGTGCCAAGTTTGGCGATACGATCATGACAGGGATGCCGGTTGACACCTCCGAGCAGTGGTTTGGTAAGATTCCGCCGGATTTGAGTTTGGTGGCCCGCGTCCGTGGGAGTGATTGGATCTACACTTATCTGAGGTCTTTCTACGTCGACTCGACTCGCCCGCTGGGTTGGAACAATCGACTGTTTGTCGATGTTTCTATGCCCAATCCACTGTCGCATCTCCAGGGTGTGCAGCGGGCAGAATATGGTGGGGCGTCGCAGGCTGGTGCTGATCGGTTAGTGACTGGGTTGGTTCTGGTCCAGCCAGGTCAGCAGAGCCCTGCTGAGTTTGACCAGACTCTGCGTGACATTGTCAATTTCTTGCAATATGCCGCCGAGCCTGCGGCGTTACAACGGCATTCTTTGAGAGTATGGGTACTGTTGTTCCTAGTGTTGTTGACTTTCTTGGTTTATCTACTTAAGAAGGCTTATTGGGAGGACGTGCATTGATGGACGTGATATCGGTGGCTTGTATCTGCTATTGGTGTTTCTGATGGTTGATTGCAGAATCGCTGATTGTTATGGAGACCTTCGGCATTGGGCCGGTGGTGTTGATGTGGCCAGCCGATTCCGGCTGTCGGAGAGCCTTGAATGGCAGTGAATGTACGTATGCGAAATACCTTGACGCTGTTTTCCTCGGCCAATGATGTGTTATGTCATCGCGTTCGCTTGGTTCTTGCGGCCAAGGGGGTGAATTACGAGATGGTGTCTGTAGATCCACAGAATCCTCCTGAGGATCTGATTGATCTTAATCCTTATCATTCTGTGCCGACATTGGTTGAGCGTGAGTTGGTGCTGTACGCTGCTTCTGTGGTCACTGAATATGTTGATGAGCGTTATCCGCATCCGCGGCTGATGCCAATGGATCCGCTGTCTCGTGCAAGACTGCGTTTGGCTATGTTGCGTATTGAACATGATTGGGTTCCTCAGGTGCAGGCCGTCCAACTTGGTAACAAGACTCAAGCCGAAGCTGGGCGTAAGCGGCTCAAAGAATTGCTGATGGCATCGCTACCGTTATTCAAGGCCAGCAAGTTTTTTTTAAATGCGGAAATGAGTTTGGCCGATTGTGCAATGGCACCAATTATTTGGCGTTTGCAGGCGCTGGACGTGTCGTTGCCAAAGGACGGTAAGGCGATTGAGGATTACGGTAATCGCATTTTTCGTAATCCAGGTTTTATCCGGAGTCTGACTGACCAGGAAAAGAAGTTACGTGACTTTGTTGTTTGATAGCCATGTCTTGCGTTCGAGCATACACTGTTGGTTATGAGTAAATTTCCACGAATGACCAGTCATCGGCCCTATCTGTTACGAGCCTTGGTCGAATGGATTAACGACAATGGGATGACTCCCCATATTTTGGTGGATGCGGGCATTCAGGGTGTGCAGGTTCCGGAAAGTGCCGTCAAGGATGGTCGGGTCGTATTGAATATTGCTGGGCGTGCAGTGATGCATTTGCATATTGGCAATGACGGCGTCAGCTTTAATGCCCGTTTCGGTGGAGTCAGCTATCCGGTGCAGGTCCCAATGCAAGCGTTATTAGCGGTGTATGCACGTGAAACAGGGCAGGGTATGGCCTTACCAGACGATATCCAGGGTGAGCCGCCGGAAGATGTGCCGCCACCACCTGAGACCCCGAGTGGCGGCAAAGATACGTCCCCTGTTTCTGGGAAGCGATCGCACTTGCGCGTAGTGAAGTAATAACAAGCAGTTGAGGACTATGACCCAATCCCGTTGGCGTTTGGATGGTCGTACGGCTTTGATCACGGGGGCTAGTACAGGTATCGGTCTGGCTGTTGCTCGTGAGTTGTTGGGCCTGGGTGCCGATGTGCTGTTGGTAGCGCGTGATGCTGATTTGCTGGGGCGAGTACGCGATGAACTGGC
Source organism: Xylella fastidiosa (assembly GCF_011801475.1). Classification (NCBI taxonomy): domain Bacteria; kingdom Pseudomonadati; phylum Pseudomonadota; class Gammaproteobacteria; order Lysobacterales; family Lysobacteraceae; genus Xylella; species Xylella fastidiosa. The sequence goes on along the minus strand of NZ_CP044352.1, from coordinate 2,106,739 downwards.
AGAGGAATTCCCTGAGCGTGAGTTACATGGATTGGCTGCTGATGTTGCTGACGATGTGGACCGCCGTGCGATTCTGGATTGGGTCGAAGATTGCAGTAATGGTTTGCATGTGTTGATCAACAATGCTGGTGGCAATGTGACGCGTGCAGCGCTTGAATATACAGAAGACGAGTGGCGTGAGATTTTCGAGATCAATCTGTTCTCTGCGTTCGAGTTGTGTCGTTACACGCAGCCGTTGTTGGCGTGTCATGCAAGTACGGCGATTGTCAATATTGGCAGTGTATCTGGCTTGACGCATGTGCGCAGTGGAGTGCCGTATGGGATGAGCAAGGCGGCGTTGCACCAAATGACCCGCAATTTGGCTGTGGAATGGGCTGAGGATGGGATCCGTGTCAATGCGGTAGCGCCTTGGTATATCCGTACGCGTCGTACGTCGGAGCCGCTCTCTGATCTGTACTATTACGAGCAAGTCATTGAACGTACGCCGATGCGCCGCATTGGAGAGCCGGAGGAAGTGGCTGCGGCAGTGGCATTTCTTTGTTTGCCAGCGTCCAGTTATGTGACCGGCGAATGTATTGCGGTGGATGGCGGTTTTATGCGCTATGGTTTCTGATTAAAGGCGTACATGTCATTGTTGAATCAGTAGCGAATTCGTATCAGGGCTTTTAATAAAATTCCTGGATGTGTGCTTTGTATTGATGTCTCGTTGCTTCTTTGGCTCACTCCAGACAGCTCGGAGACGGGTTATACGGCACTTTTGCGCTTATATATTCAGAATTATAGTGCTAAATTATCAATTGCTGAGTTCTTGTTTTGTGTACAGAAGTGCTTAAGTGTCAGGCACCAAAGCATCTGTTTTCAGCACTATTCTTCAACTCATGAACTCACTAGCAATTAGGGCTGTTGCTGACAATGTCCGGCGGCTGCTGGAGGCGCGTCGTTTAAGTCAAAAAGAGCTGGCTGCTCTCTCGGGCGTTTCCCAAAAGTCAATCAATGATTTGTTGAATTACGGCGGAACTGTTAGCAAGGAGCCGCGCTTGGGAACCATTGAGAAGCTGGCGAAGGGATTTGGGATTGCTACTTGGCAACTCCAGATTCCAGGGTTGCCTGTTGATCTGCTTCAGGGTCAGATGGTTAGCAAGGTCATCGAAAACTTCCGTGATGCAGGAACGGTCGGGCGAGAAAATATCAGTCGTGTTGCTGAAAGTGAGGTGCGATATAGCCTGGTACAAAACTCCGAAAGGGGAGCGCCCCGCTGAAAGTGGGTGTTCTTAATTGTTTTTAACTTTAGTTTTTTATGCGCATTAGGGTGTTTTGGCGGATGGGTTGGTTCTATAGTGCTAAATGATTTTCTGTATTTAATACTATTGTGCTTGAATGTTTGTATATTTTTGGCATTATAATGCCTTGCGGGCTGCCCCCGTAGTTTTGATGCCTTCCATCTGAGATATCGCCATGAACGCAGTCACCAAAGCGTGCCGCAGTTGCCGCGTTCCCGTCAGCGATCCGCAGGCTGTTGTTTCACCAAGATTACTGATGTTAATGGCGTTTACATCATCAACACGATTAAGGCCACGCATGACCCCTGGTGGCGTTTTGGTTTCCAAGCTGCCGCCGCCGTCACTGTTCAAAGTCATTAGCCCTGAGCGGCTGCGAAACGTCTTTAATTCCGTTACCGCTGTGAGCGGTTTGATCCGACACTGCAAACGCCAGGAAATCTATCAATCTTCGTCTTGGAGGACAGTTTGTCCACAGAGAAGATTCTGCTAAGAGGCCAGGAGTGCATGTTTGGAGTCATGGCTGGCGGCCTGCTTGCTGTCAAATTCGTAAATATAAATGCGTTCTCAGATAGATCACTAGAGGTCAACTGTACTCATAAGCGGGGTTAGCAAGTGATGAGTAAATCCACCACTCGCGTACCAATGTATATCGGTCCAAGGGGACAGCAGTCGTTGTTAGTTGAATGGGAGCAACACTGACGATAGGAGTTTTTCAGCCTCATCAGGCATGCATCAGGAGCAGTCACATGAACAATACGTTCGATTATAAGTTTGATAAATGCATAAATGGGTCAGCACAGCAATCAAGAATCCAAACTGATTTCCAGATCAAATATGGTGCCGTTTTCGGCGAGGATATAACGATTGGTGGCAATGTCTGTATTAGTTCTGGTGTCAGAGTTGGGTATAACGCATGTATAGGTGAGTCAGTATGCATTGCTAAAGAATCAAACATTCGCAATAAGGTCCGGATTGAAAATCACGCTGTCATTGGTGAGTTGGTAATAAGCATTGCCAAATATCCATGCACCGTTGCTACAGCGGTGGGTGCAGTATGAAAAATACTTTCAATTACGTATTTTCCAATGGGCAACCAGCTACAGCCGCACTGGATTGGATCAATCCAGATGGAAGTAAAGGCGGTATCGTCGCTGCCAACGCCAATATCAATCCGTCTGTGGTGATTGATAGAACTTCCGTGGTTGATGTGAATGTCACCATCGGGGCCGGCACGGTGATCGGTGGAAAAACCAAGATTGGCAGAAATTCGGTGATCGGCACAAAAGTCACTATTACTTGTAATGCTGATATCGGTAATAACGTCTGCATTGGTAAAGAATCAAAAATTAATAATAAAGTCCGGATTGAGGATCACGCCGTGATTGGTGAGTCGGTCAGCATTGGCTATAACACGCACCTAGGCCAGTCGGTCAGTATTAGCTATAACGTGCACTTAGGTCAGTCGATCAGCATTGGCCATAAAGCGCACCTAGGGGAGTCGGTCAGTGTTGATGATAACGTGCACATAGGCGAGTCAGTCAGTATTGGCGATCATGTGCATCTAGGTGAGTCAGTCAGTATTGCCAAATTGGCGTGCATCGCTCGTCATGCGAGCATTAGTCATAGAGCATGTATCGGCGAGTCGGTAAGGGTTGTGGAATTTGCACGCATCGCTCCTGGTGCCATCGTCAGTCAATGAGCGACATATCTATTTTTAAGAGATATTCCAAGAGTCATTTTCCCTCCCCAGGTCTGAGGAGTCGTCTGTGGAGTCGGGGGGCTTTCTTGGGTTGCTTTTTGCCTGTACCAGCTTACTTTGTGAAGCATTCTTTATCTTGGAGCTGTGTGGTGATAGTCATTGAGGCGGTGCAATAGGCGCTCAACCTCATTGTGATTTTTTATACGCCAATTACGGTAGGAAAATTGTCTCCGCATGACGCGCCTTAAGTGTCTTTAAGCAAGTATTTTAGTCTTGGATTTTTCTGTAGAGTTATGTTGACGGTAGGCGGTATGTGGCAATCAAGATGATGAGTTGCAAAGGGTAACGTGTGTGGCGATGCAGGTTATAGCCGTAGTATGTGTCCACTGCGTGCGTCACGGATGGATGTTGGTTGGGCCAAACCACCGGTTGGACCGTCTACGATGCCTGCCAAGTGTGGTAGCAGTGAGGGATCCAGATCTTCACGGCGACGTGCTGGCGGCTGGCCTGCCACGTTGGCGCTGGTGGAGATAAGGGCCATGTTCCAGGCACGGCAGAGTGCACTGACCAATGGGTGTGCGCTGATTCGGACAGCAAGGCCGTTATGGTGTCCGGTGATCCAATGGGGGGCACGTGTGCTTGCTGGCAGGACCCAGGTATGTGGACCAGGCCAACTGGCTTGGACTTCATGCAGGCGTTCTGGTGATAGCGTGTCCAGATCTAGCCAATCTTGTAGTGTATTGAGTTCGGCCGTGACCAGGATCAATCCTTTCCCTGATGCACGTTGCTTGATATTGAGTAGAGTATGTACTGCCGTTTCCTGACGTGGATCGCAGCCCAGCCCCCACACTGCTTCAGTGGGATAGGCGATCACGTCGCCTTGTTGTAGTGCGGTGACGGCTTCGCTGAGGGTGAGTGTTGTTGCCATACTGTTTTCAGCTGCACTGAGTTGCCATGATCTTTGATTGCTGTCTGTGTGAATAGTGAGAGGCATAGCATAGGTGGTTCTGTCAGGGGGGTGAATGCTGGGTTGGAATGGCGTTTATTGGGTAATGTTGGGGGCGATGCGTTTTTTGATTTGTTTCTTTACGGGCTTATCTGACACTTTTTTGGTTGCCTTTGCGTCCGTAGTGCGTTTTTTTGTGGTTTGTTTGCGCGTCTCGTTCTTGGTTGCAGTTTTTTTCGTACTGAAGTTTTTGCGTGCCGGTTTCCCAGTGTTTATCAGTAATTGCTGTGCTTCTTCGAGAGTCAGCGAGGCTGGTTCGCGATCCTTGGGGATCTTCCCGTTAAGTTTGCCATCGCTGATGTAGGGACCGAAGCGTCCGTTCAGTACTTGGATCTGGCTGTTTTCGAAGTCTTTGATGATTCGATTACGTGCGATTTCTTCTTTCTCGTTGATGAGAAGGGTCGCGCGCGCCAAGTCAATCGTGTAGGGATCGTCTTCGCTTTTCAGTGAAACATAAGTGCTGCCACGTTTGGCAAACGGTCCAAAGCGGCCGATGCCGACGCTGACCTGTTGGCTTTGGTCTTCTCCAAGCACGCGTGGCATTTTGAACAGTTCGATGGCTTCTTCGAGGCTGATTGAGTAGATGCTTTGGTTGGGGCGTAATGAGGCAAATCTTGGTTTTTCTTCATCATCAACGGTGCCGATTTGCACCATCGGTCCGAAGCGGCCAATGCGTGCGCTGACTTCTTTGCCGCTGGTGGGGTCAATGCCGAGCAGGCGCACGCTGCCAGCGTCGGTTTTATCTAGGGAATCTTTCTTATCTTCAACCAATTCTTTGAAGGGGACCCAAAACTTTTTCATCAGTGGAATCCATTCTTCCTCCCCACGTGAGATCGCATCCAATTCATCTTCCAGGTGTGCGGTGAAGTCGTAGTCCACGTACTGGGTGAAGTGGCTGGAGAGAAATTTGGATACGGCGCGGCCAATGTCCGTTGGGCGGAAGCTGCGACCTTCCATATCTACGTATTTGCGAAATAGTAGGGTTTGGATGATGGAGGCGTAAGTCGATGGGCGACCGATGCCGTATTCTTCCAGAGCTTTGACCAACGCTGCTTCGGTGTAGCGTGGTGGTGGCTGTGTAAAGTGTTGTTCGGTCAGGATACGTTCTAGCGGAACATTTTCCCCTGTTTTCATTACGGGGAGTTTGCGGCCTTCGTCATCGTCTTCGGCGTTCTTGTTGTCCTTGCCTTCTTCGTACACAGCTAGGAAACCTTGTACTACGACGGTGGTTCCGGTGGCACGGAATACGTGTTCGTTGCCGGCGGCTAGATCGACACTGGTGGTATTGAGTATGGCTGGGATCATTTGGGAGGCTACTGTACGTTTCCACACCAGTTCGTATAGCCGGTGTTCTTCGTTGGAAAGATACGGTGCGACCTGTGTCGGGGTGCGTAGTGCTGAAGTCGGGCGTACTGCTTCGTGTGCTTCTTGTGCGTTTTTGGATTTGGTGGTGTAGACGTTAGGTTTGTCTGGAAGTGCATTGGTACCGTAGTCGCGTGCGATGATGTCGCGGATCTCCGATAGAGCATCCAGCGACAGGTTGACTGAGTCGGTACGCATATACGTAATCAGGCCGACGCTGCCTTCCTCACCCAGTGCGATCCCCTCGTAAAGTTTTTGCGCAATCTGCATCGTTTTACGTGTAGTGAAACCCAGTTTGCGTGAGGCTTCTTGCTGTAATGTGGATGTGATGAAGGGCGGTGCAGGGCGTCGTTTCCGTTCTTTGTTGGTAACGTCAGTGATGTGCAGGCGTCCCTGTGCGGCCTGCTGGATCCTGCGTTGTGCGGCTGCGGCAGTGTCGCTATCGGTAATAGTGAATTGCTCGAATTTTTTCCCATCCAGTTTGATGAGTTTGGCGCTGAAGTGTTGGGCGGGATGGGTACACTCGGCATGGATGCTCCAGTATTCACGCGTGATGAATGCCTCAATTTCCTCTTCACGCTCGACAATCATGCGCAGTGCTGGCGATTGCACACGCCCTGCCGATAAACCGCGTTGTACTTTGCGCCACAGCACTGGTGAGAGGTTGAAGCCAACCAAGTAATCCAGCGCACGGCGTGCTTGTTGGGCGTCTACCAGGTCGCTGGCAATCATCCGCGGCTTTTGAATTGCTTCTTTAATTGCGCGTGGTGTGATCTCGGTGAACACGATGCGTTGCATCGGTTTGTCCTTCAATAATCCACGTTCTTTAAGGATCTCGGAGATGTGCCAGCTGATCGCTTCGCCTTCGCGATCAGGGTCGGTTGCTAGATAGATGCTGTCGGCTGTTTTGGCCGCTTTTGTGATTGCTTCGACGTGCTTTTCGTTCTTGTCGATGAGGTCGTAGCGCATCGCAAAGCCGTTTTCTGGATCGACTGCGCCTTCCTTCGGTACCAAATCGCGTACATGCCCGTAAGAGGCTAAGACTGTGAAATCTTTGCCGAGATATTTATTGATCGTCTTGGCCTTGGCGGGCGATTCGACGATAAGAAGGTGTTTGGGCATGGTGCTGAACGTCTTGGAGTGACTGAGCTAGGGGCGGGTAGCGTGGCTTAATTAGCCTTTAGAGGGAAGCAGAACCCGTGTGTTGCAAACGTGGAAGTGATGGGAAAGTTCCTTAATTGTGTGTTTGTCGGATTATTTCCCATAGAGTAATCATGGCGGCGGTTGGATTGCTAAGCTGGAATCCAGTATTCAGTTTGAAGTAGGGATGCGCGAGATACAGACAGATACGCTTAGGGAAGCAGGATTAATAGCGAAATTATCACAAATAGTATCAGGGGCACTTTATACGCCATACCAAACTGTCATTGTAAAGGCGGTGTGACCGATGGGGCATTGCTTTATGGCAGCGTGTAGTGTGGGTTGGGTTTGTATAAAAGTTGTTATAGGTAATCCGATGATGAAGGGTGTGTGGTGTGATGGTTCATAGTGCCCATGATGACGATGTCAATTAGCTGGGTAGGCGTTGATAGCATCCCGCTTAGGCTGCTTCTTTGTCATGGATCAAGGTCAACTTGGTATGGCGTAGTTCTGAATTGACCGTAGCACTATAGGGTGAATGGTGAGTGTGACGATCTCAGAGGAGATGAGTGGTGCTGACGCTGCCGGGTTCAATCCCCCTGGTTTAGTTCATCAATGGTGAAAGGCAAGCGTGGCAGGTTGATGTGAATGGTGCCGCTTGTTCACTGGGACCATGATGTTTCCATCTGGATAATGTATTTGCTTGCGGTTGTTGCATTGGTTCTTTGTGATTGCTCTGGCAGTTATCGTTGACCGTTCATGGAATAAGGGTAAGCCTTGAGCGGTTTGATCTTGCTGGTCATGTGCTGGTCATGTTCGTGTTTGATGGGCAAGACATAACTTGGGGAGGCGCTTGGATTTTTAAGGCCGAAGCTGTTGAACATGCGTGTTCTGGCGATGATGTAACGCCATGTGTTATTGCCGTAGTGGCTGTGGTGGGTGTTACGTGCTTCATTCAGTGCAGCTGTTCCGGTTCGTTGCCGAACATCTGTGTTTCCATCCAGGCGTAGGCAGCCTCAGCTCCGGGTTGGTTGAATAGCACCATGAGCACGACCCACTTCATGTCATCTAGGTCGAGTTCTTCTTGGTCAAGCGCCATTGCTCGGTCAAGGACCAGTTCGCGCTGCTCGGTATTGAGGATGCCTTGTTGCTCCAGAAATAGAAGAAAACCGCGGCTCTCTACGTCCAATTTGTCTAGTTCGGGTCCGTGTAAGACACGCACCGGACCATTTACACGTGGATTTGTTAGAGTGGGGCGATTAGCTGCCAATGCATCAAGCCATTCGAAGGCTTTGTTGATCTCAGCGGGGCTGAAACCGACTTGGATCAAGCTATTCTGCAACGAGTCACGGTCACGGACTAAGTCCGCATTCTCGCTGAAGTAATACTCGAATAGGTACAGCAAGACAGCCAGAATGCTTTCTTTCATTGCCTCTTGGGTCTGCGCCGGGATGATGCTGTGGAGGTGAGGAGCCTAAGCGGTACGTGTATAACGTCCGTGTTCTACGACAACCTTTCCTTCCAGTTCCAAGGTTAGAAGCATGGAGGAGAGTGTGGCTGCCGTCAATCCAGTACGGTCAATTAATGAGTCCATGGACATTGGGTCATGTGCAAGGGCCTGCCAAAGTGTGTGGTATTTAGGGTCTTTACTGTTTGGTGTGCTTAATAATGGCGCTACAGGCCAACTAGGAGCATCAAGGCGCTCACGCAAGGTGTGTGCTAACGGCGCTGCTAGCGTAGCGACGTCCTCCAATATTTGGTCTATGTCTTGAACCAGTGTTGCGCCTTGACGGATCAACTGGTGGCAGCCGCGTGTCATAGGGTTGTGTAGCGATCCTGGTACTGCGAATACAGCACGCCCTGCTTCTGCTGCCAGTCGAGCGGTGATCAGTGCGCCGGAACGAGCTCCAGCTTCGACCACCAGTGTGCCCAGCGCCAAGCCTGCAATAATCCTGTTGCGTTGTGGAAAGTGGGCAGCCCGTGGTTGGGTTCCTGGTGGATATTCGCTGATGACCGCTCCGTCTGTGGTGATACGTGCGTGCAGTTTTTTGTGACGTGCTGGGTATGGCACATCTGGGCCCGTACCAAGGACTGCGACCGTATGCCCACTGGGTATGCTGAGTGCGGCTTCGTGTGCTGTAGCGTCGATTCCGGCTGCCATTCCGCTGATGATGCCCAGGCCGCGTGCCGCTAATGCCTGTGCGAAGCCATAGGAATGATCAAGGCCGCCGGCACTGGGCTGGCGGCTGCCGACGATGGCAATGCTGGCGTGCCATAGCAGTATTGGATTTCCTGCGATGAACAATGCTAAGGGTGGCGAAGGGACATGACGCAGTAATGGCGGGTAATCCGGATCGTGCCAACCGAGAAGGTGATGGTAAGGCGTTGCCAACCAGTGTTGTATGCGTGCCATTGCATTGGGATCGGGAGCAACTAGGCGGGTGCACTGCATTGTGTTACAGCCACTGGCGCGCCAAGCATTTGGACCGGCGGCCAATGCGGCGTGTGGCGTGCCGTGGTAATCCAGTAGTTGGCGCCGCGGTGCGCTTCTGCCTCCGGCGAGGACCAGTCGTAGCAGCGCGTCCGTGTCTTTGGAGTCTGAGTGGGATGGGGAGGCCATGTCTGTAGCATGGGCCAAAAAGTGATGGCGGTGCTTTCAGATAGCGCCGCGCATCATTGTCGGGAAACCCGCCTTAGCGAGGAGATCCCCTTACTGTGCGTCTGGGTGCCTCAGCGTATAGCCCACTTTGACGGGCTTAGTTCCATCCATCACTAGTGCATAGCTGACATCGTTAAAAGTACGGAACACCATCGCGTGTGCGGTGTACTCGTCGGGTTGCAGCACAGTGCCTTTATCAGCTTCGAAGCTGTCGTTCACATGTGATGTTGAGGCACGGTGTCCGATCCGGTCGTTGATGTAGTGACCCTGGCGCCAGATCGAAAATACGGTGCCATTATTGATGCCGTTATTGGTGCCACCAGAGATAGCAATCACATCGCGGGGGCCGCTAGCGATGAAGGCATCAGCCACGGCCAGGACACGCAGGTCCGCATCTTTTACCTCGGCGGCCGGTGGATGGGGGAAAAATTGAAGGTCGTAAGGTTTTGCTTCCAGGGGGATCAAACGATCTCCAGCACGTACCTCGCGCCCACCCGTTTGTAGTGTCAGAGTGGTTGTCTGGTTGTCATGGCCGACTTGAGCCACGGTCGCAACGTTCACTTTGGCCAGTTCGTAGCCCAGGAATACCCGGTGTTTGTTTGGAGCGATATATTCTTTCCAGAGCACACCGCTATTGATGGTGGGTTGATTGTCCATCAATAGGTCTTCGGTGGGTTTAGGTAGAGAGTAGCTGACCGTTGGGCGCATCACTGCGTAACGTTGGCCTGGTTCTGCGCCAATCAAGCCGACAGCGTAGGCGGCTTGACCATAGGTACCGCGCAGGCGCCCTTCTTCAAGACCGACCACGTAGGGCAGCTTTTCGAAATTGTTTGTAACCTGTAGATCTTTCAGAAATGGCTCAATCTGCGCTAATGGTATGGCATCAATCGGTGCGTCCTGACGTGGTCCTGGTTGTATGGCCTTGCCTGGATCGGCAATCGTGTCCTTGGCCATGCGATTCAGGTAGGCCAAGCTGATCACGTCGCCGGGGTAGATCAAATGCGGGTTGTTGATCTGCGGGTTAGCTTGCCAGATTTCAGGCCACAGCCAGGGCTTTTTGAAAAGACGTTTGGCAAGTCCCCAAAGCGTGTCGCCTTTTTGGACGGTATAGGTATCCTGATGTTTATCCCCCTTTTCAAGGGCGACAGCATAGGTCGTAACGGTCAGCAGTGCAGCGATGGCGGCCGTACGGAAGAGTTTAAACATGGCGATATCTTCCTGATTCCCCAAAAAGGTGGGGCACTATAGTCCAGATTCTAAAGAGCTGCGCAAGTATTGAGCTAGAATCGCGTTGAAAGTTTTCCGGATATTCCGGCCTCTACGAATATGAATTGAGGTGCCGCTATGGCCTTATTGCCGATTCTTGAGTTTCCTGATCCTCGCCTGCGGACCAAGGCGGTGCGTGTGGGGGTTGCCGAGGTGGTTTCATCGTCGTTCCAGACTCTGCTTGATGACATGTTCGAGACGATGTATGCCGCCCCTGGTATTGGCTTGGCTGCGACTCAAGTGAATGTGCATCAACGCTTTATGGTGATTGATGTCAGCGAGGAAAAAAATGTGCCGATGGTCTTTATTAATCCGGAGATCGTCACCAGGGAGGGCGATCAGGTGTTTCAGGAAGGCTGTTTATCGGTGCCTGGAATCCATGCCGATGTGACCCGTGCTCTTAGCATTGTGGTGCGCTTTCTGGACCGACACGGCGACGAACAACAGCTCACCGCTGAGGGGCTGTTGGCGGTATGTATCCAGCATGAGATGGACCATCTGGATGGCAAGCTTTTCATTGATTATCTCTCTCCTCTCAAGCGTGACATGGTGCGTAGGAAGCTTGAGAAGCAGCGTCGGCGCGCCTCCTGACGCCCGAGGTAGGATGAGGTTTGTATTGGAGAGTGGTGCTGGTCTCGCTTGGGAGTCCACCTCATCCACAGGCCCTAATATTCCCCATCAGGATCACCATTATTTATGAGAATTGTTTTTGCCGGTACACCGGATTTTGCGGTGCCATCCTTGCGCTCGGTGACTCAGCGAGCCGATGTTGTTGCGGTCTACACGCAACCAGATCGCCCCGCTGGTCGTGGCCGTGAACTGATGCCTTCGCCAGTCAAGCTGGAGGCGGTCGCGCGTGGTTTGCCGGTGTACCAACCCCAGACCTTGCGTTCGCCCGAGGTGTTGGAGCAGCTACGTGCATTGCGTCCAGATCTGATTGTTGTCGTTGCTTACGGGGTGATTCTCCCCGAGGCGGTGTTGACGATTCCTGATGATGGTTGCTGGAACGTGCATGCTTCCCTGTTACCGCGCTGGCGCGGCGCTGCACCGATTCAGCGTGCGATTGAGGCCGGTGATACCGAAACCGGCGTTTGTCTGATGCAGATGGAAGCGGGTCTTGATACTGGCCCTGTGTTGATGTCCCTGAAGACTCCGATTAATGCGCATGAAACCAGTGGGCAGTTACATGATCGTCTTGCTGAGATGGGAGCACAGCTACTTTCTGATGGCCTGGGCTTGTTGCGTGCTGGGCTACGGCCTGTGCCACAGCCGCAGTTGGCTGTTGGTGTGACCTATGCGCACAAACTCGGCAAGGTTGAATCCCGGCTTGATTGGGAGCAACCGGCCGAACGGCTTGCCTGCAGGGTACGGGCGTTCCAGCCATGGCCGGTGGCTGAGGTCGTATTGAGTGGTGAGCGGGTGCGTATCCATGAGGCGTTGGCTCTGGATCTGGATCACAGCCAGCCGCCGGGTACGGTGTTGGCGGCGAGTAAAGAGGGGATTGATGTGGCCTGTGTGCAGGGCGCGTTGCGTTTGTGCAGATTACAGAGGGAAGGTGGGAAAGCGATCACCGTGGCTGATTACCTTAACGCCCGCCGAGACTTGCAGGTCCGTGCGTGAGCGATGGCATTGCACCGCGTGTGGTTGCGGCGCGGGTGCTAGCTTTGGTCGTGGATCAGGGGCGTTCGCTCAAGACGGAGCTGGCCGCAGCGTTGCCAACGTTGGAGGATGTGCGTGACCGTGCCTTGGTCGAGGCAATCTGTTTTGCAGTGTTGCGGCGGCGTCCGGTTTATGAGGCTGCGCTCACCCGGTGGTTGGCGCGTCCCTTGGGTCGTGGTGATGCGCAGTTGCGCGGCTTGCTTATGGTTGGTTTTGCGCAACTTGATGTTTTAAAAGTACCGCCGTATGCGGCGTTGTCAGCGACGGTTGATGCCTGCCGCGTGCTGGGGTGGCCCCACCGGGTCAGTTTTGTCAATGCGGTGTTGCGTCGTGCTCAGCGTGAACGTTTGCCGGTCGTATCGTCTGATGCTGCTTGGCCACGTTGGTTGGCAGAGCGCATCCGTGCTGACTGGGGGGAGCAGGCAGAAGCAATTTTTGATGCCAGCCTTAAGCCAGCGCCGATGTGGTTACGGGTCAATCTGCGCTATGGCGATCGTCACACCTATGTGCAGCGTTTGCAGGCAGCAGGTTTGGAGGCTGTACCAAGTGGATTGGTCCCTGAGGCGCTTGCGTTGGATTGTTCTGTGCCTGTAGTGCAATTGCCCGGGTTCCAGGGCGGTGAAGTGTCGGTTCAAGACTTGTCGGCGCAGCAAGTGGCTGCGTTGTTGTCACCAGCGCCACACGCCCGTCTGCTTGATGCGTGTGCCGCGCCAGGCGGCAAAGCTGCACATCTGTTAGAGCGTGCGCCCACACTGTGCTTGACTGCGTTGGATGTAGATATGCAGCGGTTGCGTCGGGTTGCTGAGACTTGTGACCGCATCCATGTCAAGGCTAGGTTGTGTGTTGCCGATGCGACTGATCTTGCAGCGTGGTGGGATGGGGAGCCGTTTGATGCGGTGTTGTTGGATGCGCCCTGCTCAGCGACTGGAGTGGTACGCCGCCAACCGGACGTACTGCTCCACCGGCGTGCCGAGGATCTATTGCCTTTATTAAATATTCAGTCCCGATTGCTGGATGCTTGTTGGCGCACCTTGCGCCCCGGAGGAGTACTGGTGTATGTGACCTGTTCGGTGCTGCGTGCCGAGAACCAGACTCAGTTGGAAGCGTTTCTGGCCAGGACGGCCGATGCCTGCGCCGAGGACCCTGGGGATGCGTATGGTCAGCCCGCTGGTCTGGGGCGGCAGCGCTTGCCGGGTGAACAAGGCGGTGATGGCTTTTTTTATGCCAGGTTGATTAAAGACATATCAATGTGAAAAGACATATAAATGTGAAATGTATCAGTTCAAGTGACTATTACAGCTTCATGAAAATCCGGCACGTTTCACATCAAGCTTGGTTGCTGTTTCTGGTGGCGTTGTTGGTGTTGGGGAGTGGTTTGGGCTTACGCGATCCGCATCCGGCCGATGAGCCGCGTTTCGCTCTGGTCGCCAAGCAAATGGTGGACAGTGGGGAGTGGTTATTCCCACATCGCGGTAATGAGTTGTATTCAGATAAGCCGCCAATGCTGATGTGGTTACAGGCTGCTTTTTATACTTTGTTCGGCAATTTGAAAGTGGCTTTTTTATTGCCTTCGCTGTTAGCTGCACTGGGTACGTTGGTATGTGTCTATGATCTTGGGCGCCGGTTGTGGACGCGTCGGATCGGGTTGTATGCGGCGTATGCCCTGCTGTTTACGTTTCATTTCACCTATCAAGCCAAGCGTGCACAGATTGATGCGTTAGTGGTCTTTTTCATCACCTTTGCCAACTATGGTTTGCTACGCCATCTGTTGTTTGGGGGCACTGGCGTTGGTGGGTGCTGGGTTGGTTTGCGGCTGGCCTTGGGACGATCACTAAGGGTGTTGGTGCACTGGCGCTGTTGATTGTGTTGCCGGCAGCGGCTGCTTCATTGGCAGGGTGGCCGCGGGTCAGGGTGCACGTGCGTGATGTGCGCTTTTGGTTAGGGCCGCTGGGTTTCTTGGTTGCGGTCTCGCTGTGGTTAGTGCCAATGGTGATGACCGCGTTGTCTGCTCAGCAGCCTGAATACCGTGCTTATTTGAACGATATTCTGTTACGGCAGACGTTTGGGCGCTATACCAAATCCTGGGATCACGCACAGCCTCCTTGGTACTTCCTTCAAGTGATGCTCGTGATGTGGATTCCCACGCTTCTGGCGTTGCCGTGGGCCTTGCCGGCCTGGTGGCGCAGAATGCGCCGCCGTGATCCCCGTTATTTGCTGCCCTTGGCGTGGTGTGTGTTGTTGCTTGTGTTCTTTTCGATTCCCAGCGGCAAGCGAGATGTTTATATGCTGCCCGCGTTGCCAATGGTGTGTTTGGCGCTAGCACCGTTGTTGCCAGGATTGTTGCGTAAGCGTGCGTGTTCCCGGTTGCTGCTGGCGTTTGGTGTGCTGCTGGTGCTGGTGCTGGCAGTGTTTGGGGCGGGCTTATTGATCCGTTCGGATTGGCAGGCACGGATGATGGAGGGGACCACGTTGATTTTGGAGGATGTGCGTGTGATCGCGTGGGGGGGGATAGCGGTCGCATCATGGGGAGTATTTAGCTTACTTGCGTTCAGCCAGCGTCGTCCTGTTGTTGCGGTGTTTTCGGTCCTTACGACCCTGTGGTTGGTCTTCGGGTTGGTGCTGATGCCGGTTGTAAACGATTCCAGTTCTGCGCGTGGGGTCATGATGATTGCGGGCAAGCGCATCGGTCCGGCCGCTGAGCTTGGTTTGGTGGCTTGGAAGGAGCAGAACCTGTTGATGGCTGACCGTTCAGTAGCGACCTTTGGTTTCTTAGTGCCTTGGGACGAGCAATTGCGCCGTGGTATTGCTTGGCAGGTGCAGCGGCCGCGGCAGCGCTGGTTGTTAGTGCAGGAGGCTGCCATGTTCGGTTGTATCAATCGTAGCGCCAGTGTGTTTGTTGGCTCTTCGAATCGCCGTGCCTGGTGGTTAGTGCCAGCGTGGGCCGTGCATGGGGCTTGCATAATGACCCAGGCTGAGCACGATCGTTTGAGCAAGCAATAGGATAGAAGTTTCGATTAATGGACAGGCTATTGTTGGTTTTATTACTGTAAATCCTGTGATGGGTAGCGTTGTTCGTTTGGGTGTGTTTGGGATGCAGTGATGGGGTTAAAGAGGGAAGTGCTCAATCTTTTCCCACGCAAGCATTGAGTGCAGCGGTGCAGCATCGGGTGTGATCTGTGGGTGAGCTAAAGAAGTGCATTGTTGTTTTGCGTCTCAACTAAAGAAATGTCGATTTTAAAAATGGCGGATGCTGTATTTGCAACGCTAAACCTACGCAGTTTCCATATGAATATCAAATTAAATCAATGAATTGTGGAGCGATGCCCCGCTCCGCAATTCACCGGGTTGTTGTGGCCCTGGTCCCTTTACATTTGCGTACATCATGTTCTGTCATCGTTGTCGATGTGCCTGCCCCAGTTGTGCTTGGGTTTGGTGGATATCACCTACCAAGTCCGCCTTGTTGGGTATCGCTGTGGCGTTCGGTCATTGGATCGGTAGGCGTAAGGGTGAGTGGCGTCCTCTTAAGTAGATAAGCAAAGTTTATTGATACATCCGTTGATGTGGGTCCTTCATTCTCTGAATTCTCCTTGCTGTGGTGTGCAGGATGATGTGCTTGTTTGCTTCCTGCTCAGCGGTGCGATGGTGTGTTGTGTTTTTGAAGCAGGCATCCAATGAAGTGTTTGAGATATATCAAAGTCAGCCATCTGATCCACAAGCACGGTCGTTACGATGCTGAATGGTGAAATGCTGGTTTTGAAAGGGCTGGACCTTGTTACCCATTAGGGCAAAGTCACCGTGGAGCATTTTGCTGACGAGGGTGAAAAGCGGCGCTCCATTCCTGGAATGCGTTGCGCAGTGATGAGTGGCTGCGCTGACGTGGGCGGGGGGTGATAGTATTGAGAACGATTCTTGTCATTAAGAGTGTTTTGTGACGTTGTTGGATATGGTGTTGCGCCGCACTGCTGTTGTGGTAGCGGTTGAGGATCGTCAGCCTAACGATGTGATTGCACGGCGCTTGCGCGAATTGGGTTTCGTTGCCGGTGAGGAGATCACAGTGCTGGCGACTGGCCCTTTAGGGCGTGAGCCGCTCTTGGTACAGGTCGGCTACACTCGTTTTGCTTTGCGCAGGGTTGAGGCGCAGCGCATCCGAGTGGTGCCGATGGAGACGGTCAATGAGTAAGCATGTGCTCCGGTTGGCTTTGGTGGGTAATCCCAATAGTGGTAAGACGGCGTTGTTTAATCGGTTGACGGGTAGCCGACAGAAAGTGGCTAATTATCCTGGCGTCACCGTTGAGCGTAAGGAGGGGTATTTCCGCGCATCGTCTGGACGTGAGTTCGTGATCCTTGATCTGCCGGGTGCTTATAGTTTTCAGCCTGCTAGTTTTGACGAGGCGATTACCCGTGATTTTTGCCGTGGTTTCTATCCTGGTGAGGCGCCGCCGGATGTGTTGGTTTGTGTGGTTGATGCAACCAATCTGCGGTTGCATTTGCGTTTTGTACTGGAATTGATTGAATTAGGGCGGCCAGTCGTGGTGGCGCTGAACATGGTGGATGCTGCACAGCGGCGTGGTATCCGTATTGATCGCGTGATTCTGGAGCAGTTGTTGGGAGTACCAGTGGTGGAAACGGTCGCGGTCCGCCGCCATGGTGCACGTGCGCTGCTTGAGCAACTCGACACGGGGGTGATTCCATTGCCTGCACCTGTACCCGCGTTAGCCGCTGGTGACCAGTATCACGCGCAAGTGCGTCATATTTTGGATGCGGCTGTCAAAATGCCCAGTCGCACGTCGCGTGTGGATGACGCATTGGACCGCTGGTTGTTGCATCCGGTGTTTGGTTTAGTGGTGCTGACTGTTGTGATGTTCTTGATTTTTCAGGCGGTATACGCATGGGCTGCGCCGCTGGTGAGTTTGATTGAGGGAAGTACCACGGTGTTGGGTCATTGGGTTGGGAATAGATTGCCGGATGGTCCGCTACGTAGTTTAGTGGTGGACGGCATTATTACCGGTATCGGCGGAGTTCTGATGTTTTTGCCGCAGATCTTGATCTTGTTTGCTTTCATCCTGGCGCTTGAGGAGTCTGGTTATTTGCCACGTGCGGCGTTTTTGCTGGATCGACTGATGGTGCTGGCTGGGTTGTCTGGGCGTTCGTTCATTCCTCTGTTGTCTAGTTTTGCTTGTGCAGTGCCGGGCATTATGTCAACGCGCAGTATTCAGGACCCGCGTGATCGACTTGTCACCATCCTTGTCGCACCGTTGATGACCTGTTCGGCGCGGTTGCCGGTGTATACGTTGCTCATTGGTGCGTTCGTGCCGCGTAAATCTTTGTGGGGGCCGATCAATCAACAGGGGTTGGTGCTATTTGGGTTGTATATGGCGGGAATTTTCAGTGCGCTTGTCGTGTCCTGGACGGTAAAAAAGTGGCGCCGCGGTACAAGTGAGCATCCATTATTATTGGAGCTGCCTTCTTACCGATTACCTCACTCACGTGATTTGCTGCTGGGTTTGTGGGAGCGTGCGGTGATTTTTCTTAAGCGTGTCGGTGGCATTATCTTGGCATTGACTATTTTGCTGTGGTTCTTGCTGGCGTTTCCGGAGCCACCGTCCGGCGCGATTGGCCCAGCGATCCAATACAGCTTTGCTGGAAGAATTGGCCATGTGATT
This sequence comes from Xylella fastidiosa, assembly GCF_011801475.1. Classification (NCBI taxonomy): domain Bacteria; kingdom Pseudomonadati; phylum Pseudomonadota; class Gammaproteobacteria; order Lysobacterales; family Lysobacteraceae; genus Xylella; species Xylella fastidiosa. The sequence goes on along the minus strand of NZ_CP044352.1, from coordinate 2,089,005 downwards.
GCGGTATTTTTTGCCCCCTTAGGTTTTAGCTGGCAAATTTGTATTGCGTTGATCCCCGGGTTGGCTGCCCGCGAGGTCGCGGTTTCTTCACTGGCAACGGTGTATGCCTTGTCAGCGTCTAATGAAGAGATGGCTGTACGGGCATTGTCGCCGCTGATTCAAGACGGCTGGTCATTAGCGACTGCGCTGTCGCTCCTTGTCTGGTACATCTATGCACCGATGTGTATTTCCACTCTGGTGACGATTAAGCGAGAGACTAATTCTTGGAAGCACATGGCTATGACGGCCGGTTATCTGTTTGCTCTTGCTTACTTGGCGGCGTTGGCAACCTACCAGGTCGCATTGTTACTGGGGGCAGGTTAACCCATGAGCGTCTCTTTGTTGTTGCAGTATGTGGTGATTGCGCTGGCGGTGCTGGTCAGCGTCTTTGTGGTGGTCCGTAAGTATCTGCCCGGGACCTGGGGGCGTGTCTGTGGTGTATTGGGTGGGTATTTGACCCGCCCTGGTCTGCCTGTTTGGATACAGCGTTTGGGGTATCGTTTGGCGCCAAGGATGCGCCGTGTCGGTGCTTGTCATGGGTGTGACAATTGCACTTCTGGCTCCGGTGGTGGGGGGGGTAAGAGGAGTGAGCAAGGAGTGAGCAGACACTCTTTAGAACGGCAGTAGGTCGGGATGCTTGGCTGCTTGCATAGTCCGATGGCGGCATTTGGGTGTTCTGGGTATCCGTGGTTGGGATCTTCCCCATTTTAAATGGGGTTTTTGTGTGCTCCAATTTGGGGGCAATGCAGGTGAATTGGTAGGTGGTGTTAGGGGCTATTGTCTTTCAGTGCTATGCCCCGGTATCGGTATCGGTATCGGTATCGGTATCGTGTCCGGGTGCAAGGGGCAATAGCATGTGTTCCGAATCAAGGTATTTTTGCCAATCAAGCAATGAGCGACCAAGTTTTGGATCTATAAAATCAGTCGTAAAGCTAGTGTCGTTGTGCTTGCGTTTGTATCCAGATGAAGGACGTCTTGGGTGATACTTAATTGGAATTTACAACGGCGTTAGTCTGTCCGGTTGCTGCTGATTTTTCACCTGCGAATGGGTTCAGCTTGCGGATTGCTGCCGGGTATTTGGGCCATTTTTTGCCTTTGAGCCAAGGATGGTCGGGGGCATTGGTTTGCAATACCTGGCGTGCATTGTCTGCAAGTGTCTTGTTACCCAAATGGGTGTAAGCCTCTCCAAGGGCGGCCACTGCATCGTATTGGAAGGGGCTCTGTGGGTAGGTTTCTAGCAGAAAGTTGGCGCGGCCTGCGGCTGCGACCCAAGCCGTGCGGCGCAGGTAGTAGAGTGTAACGTTCATCTCGTATTGGGCGAACATGTTACGCAGCTCAGTCATTTGCTTCTTGGCATCGGTAGCGTAACGGCTGTTTGGGTAGCGATCCAGAACCGTTTTGAAGTCGTTGTAGGCTTGCTGTGGGGCGGATAAGTCACGGCGACTGAGGTCCAGTGACCAGACTTTGCGTAAAAATATGGTGTCGCGGTTGCTGTTGCTCAGGCCACGCAGGTAGTACATATAGGGGATGTTATGGTGCGTCGGGTAAGTGCGTATGAAGCGGTCGATTGATGATACAGCGTCGTCGTGTTTTCCCGACTTGTACTGTGCGTAGGCGTTCTCGACCATTGCTTGTTCGGTATACGGGCCATACGGGTATTGGGCAATGAGGCGCTTGAAGCTGAGCTCGGCACCGGCCCAGTTACCTTTCTTCATGAGCGTGTGTGCCTTGTCGTACAGATGTTCCACCGGCATGCCATCATCAGCGTTCTTTTTGGTTTCGCGGTGACAGCCGGTGATGAGGATGAAGGTAGCCAGTAGCACGGCCAACAGGTGGATAGGTGAGAAGAAGGTAGGACGTTGGATCATGGGTTTGCGTGGCACGCATCAATAATATGAAGCATTGATGATAGCCTAATGGCATGTCTTGTGACTGACTTATGCTCCCTCTAGTGCCGAATTTCGTTGTTTTTGTTGGTGTTTATGTCCGATGACCTCGCTGGATTCTCCCGTCAGACCACTGTGCCGGATGGTGCTGCTGGCCGTCGTTTCGATGCTGTGTTGGCTGAGCTTTTTCCGGAATTCTCGCGCTCGCGCTTGACGGAATGGATCAAATCTGGGGATGTGCTGTTGAATGGAGTGTTGGTACGACCGCGTGATCCGGTTTACGGTGGCGAGGTGGTTTGGTTGCAGGTCATGCCAGATATCCGCACTGATGCGGTGCCGCAGGATATTCCGTTAGATATTTTGTACGAGGATGAGCATGTATTCGTCATCAATAAGCCTGCGGGGTTGGTCGTACACCCGGGGGCTGGTAATCCCGATGGGACGTTGGTTAATGCGTTGCTGCATCGTGATCCGGCGTTAGCGGCGGTGCCGCGTGCTGGGGTGGTGCATCGTTTGGACAAGGATACGAGTGGGGTGATGGTCGTGGCACGCACGCTGCAGGCGCAGACTGCGTTGGTGGAGCAGTTGTCTTCACGTCAGGTACATCGTCAGTATTTGGCAGTCGTTGTTAGCGCGTTGGTTTCCGGTGGTACGGTGAATGCGGCGATTGAACGTCACCCGCGTGACCGGCTGCGGATGGAGGTGTCAGACACAGGGAAGGAGGCAGTCACTCATTATCGGTTGCGGGAACGTTTCCGTGCGCATACGGCATTGGAGTGTCGTTTAGATACTGGGCGTACGCATCAGATCCGTGTCCACATGGCGCATCTGCGCCATCCAATTGTCGGTGATCGGTTGTACGGTGGGTCGTTGAAGTTGCCAAAGGGCGGCACGGATGCCTTGGTGGCCATGCTGCGTGGATTCAAGCGTCAGGCATTGCATGCTGAGGTGTTGGAGTTTCTGCATCCTGTAAGGGCTCTGCCTGTGCGTATTGTTGCGCCGGTGCCAGAGGATTTATGTCAGCTTCTTGCGGCGCTGCGTGAGGACAGTGCGCTGTTCTTTGAGCGGGAGTGGCGTTGAGATGGGTAAGTTTCCATCTTGGGTGTTAGTGGCGGATTGGCCGCCGCCGCCCGGTGTCATGGCATTGAGCACGTTGCGCGATGGGCCTGGTGTATCCGTAGCACCATTTGATCGGTTGAATCTGGGGAACTGTAGTGGCGTTGCAGGTGATGCTCCTGTGTGTGTGGAGCGGAATCGGTCGCGTTTGGTCCAGATGCTGGGGTTACCGTCGGTGCCGCACTGGTTGCGGCAAGTGCATGGTGTGGAGGTGTTGCGTGTCGATGTGCTTCCGCAGTCGATCGCTCGTGTGGTTGAGCCGACGGCTGATGCTGCGGTGACCAGTGTGGCTGGGGCGGTCTTGGTGATTTTGACTGCGGATTGTTTGCCGGTCGTCTTGGCTGCTGTTGATGGGAGTGAGATCGGTGTTGTACACGCTGGTTGGCGTGGTTTGGCTGATGATGTGTTGGAGCGCACGGTGGCTGCGTTGCGGACGTCGCCAGAGTGTTTGCAGGCGTGGCTTGGGCCTGCGGCTGGTCCACAGGCCTATGAGGTTGGTGTGGATGTGTATGCAGCGTTCGTTGAGCGGGACTCGGGTGCAGCTTGTGCTTTTTCAGTGACCCGTCCCGGGCATTGGTATGTTGATCTGTATGCGTTGGCACGACAGCGTTTGATGCGTGCGGGGCTGTCGGCAGTTTCTATTTATGGGGGGGCTTATGCACAATCTCCGATCCGCAGCGATTTTTCTCTCACCGCCGTGATCGGCGCAGCGGACGTTTTGCCACGTTGGCGTGGATTGGGTGTTAATGCGTGTCTCTCTTCATTCCATCGGGTGGTGGATGGCTGGGGTATGTGCTGTGTGGTTGGTGGGTGTACGGTGCGTGGAGCTGGTGCGGTAGGGGGCGTGCTTCAAGGACGGGCATTGCGTGGTAGCCTGGATTGGCTGCAATGATGTGTTTGCCCCTTGCCCCTTGCCCCTTGCCCCTTGCCCCTTGCCCCTTGCCCCTTGCCCCTTGCCCCTTGCCCCTTGCCCCTTGCCCCTTGCCCCTTTGTAGGGTAGTGCCGCTTTAAGTGATTTTTATTAGTCATGATCGTGACGAGCGTTGGCAGTATTGTTTTGCTGGGGGGTAATACACGCGCTGTGATGGGTGCACGCTCCTCGGTTGTATTGGCGTGTGTGTTATACGCGGGTGTCGTGGTTGTTTGTTGGTGCGTGATTCGGGTATGGGGTCTGGGCTGGTTGCTGTAATCGGTACGTTGGTTCTACGGTTGGGGGAATGGTGAGTCGGTTAAGGATGGGCGCTGCTGTTTTTGGGTTGCTGTGTCGGTGCCGATGGTGGAACCGTTGATCTGTGATGAGGGTGTGTTGCGTCAGGTTGATACGACTACTGCGGTGATTGTCTTCGATGGCGTCTGCGTACTATGTAATGGTTGGGTGCGTTTCTTGCTACGCCGTGATCGAAAAAAACGCTACCGTTTTGCCGCGATGCAGGGGCAGCATGGTGGGGCGCTGTTACGTGCATATGGGTTGGATCCGGAGGATCCGCTTTCGTTCTTGCTGGTTGAGGATGGAAAGGGGTGGAGTGATTCGGATGCGGTGTTACGTGTATTAGTTGGTTTGGGTGGTTTTTGGCGCGTTGCTGCTTGCTTGTACGTGTTGCCGCGTCGTTGGACAGATGCTGGTTATCGTTGGTTGGCGCGTAATCGCTATCGTTGGTTTGGGCGCCATGAGCAGTGTCTGCTGCCCGAGCCGGAAGAGCGTGAGCGCTTCTTTGATTGATGTTTTTGCACTTTATTTAGTGCGGTGATGCGGTGTGCTTTGGTGCGGGTATATGCAGCTGATGCTTTATGGTGGCAAGCAAATGTTGTTGCAAGAAATAATCGGGTGCTTGGAAGGCTCTGGATGTTGAGACGGCCCGCTGGAGATTCCAGCGGGCCGTTTTGTCAAAGTGCTTGCATTTCCGAGTTGGCGTTGTAGGTGGTGGAATGCTGATTCTTCGGGGCAATGGTTGGGTCAGCGGGGGTGGCGGATTTGTCCGGCACTTCTAGATAGGGAAGTGATAGCGTTTCACTGGTCATTCGTCGAATTTTGTTGGTCAGTGCTGGGCTGTCGTTGATGTGCTGTCCATAGGAAGGAATGATCTTCTTCAACTGCGTTTCCCAGCCATTTTTCATTTGTTGCGGAAATGCTTTGGCTAGCAGATCTAGCATGATCGAGGGGGAGGTCGATGCGCCGGGAGAGGCGCCTAGCAGGGTAGCGAGTGTGTGGTCTTTATCCATCACGATTTCAGTACCGAATTGAAGAATCATGCCCTTGTCCGGATCGCGTTTGATGATTTGTACACGTTGGCCGGCTGTGACGAGTGTCCAGTCTGTTGGTTTGGCGTTGGGGAAGTATTTCAAAAGTTCGGCATGCCGGTCTGCATCGGTGAGTGTGGCCTGTTTCATCAGGTATTTCACAAGGTCAATATTATTTTTGCCGACGCTCAGCATGCCGGCGGCGTTGTGATGGTTGACTGATGAGTAGAGGTCGAACCAGGAGCCATTTTTCAGGAATTTGGTGCTGTAAAGTGCGAACGGTCCAAAGAGAACGATGGATTTACCGTCGAGTTTTCGGGCGTCCAGGTGAGGTACCGACATCGGCGGCGAGCCGGACTCAGCCATGCCATAGGCTTTGACGTTGTGGCGCTTAGTGATGGCTGTGTTTTCGAAGGACAGGAACTGGCCGCCGACCGGAAAGCCTGCATAGTCTTTGGATTCCGGGATCCCGGACAGTTGCAGCAGTTTCAGTGCAGCACCACCGGCTCCAATAAACACAAAGCGTGATTTGATGCTGCGTTCTTGGCCATTGTTGAGGTCTTTGACGGTCACGTTCCATGTTTTGTCGGGGTTTTGGCGCAGTGCGGTGACTTCATGGTCCAGGTGCAGTGCAAAGTTTTGGCTGTCTTGCAGATGCTTGGCAAGATCCCGGGTAATGACGCCGAAGTTAACGTCAGTGCCTAGCGGCATGTAGGTTGCAGCGACTTTCTGATCCTGTGTCCGACCTTCCATCAGCAGTGGCGCCCACTTTTGGATGATCGCTGGGTCGGTAGAGAACTGCATTCCGTAGAACAGTGGGTTCTTGATGAGGGCGTTGTGACGCTTGCGCAGGTATTCGATCCGGTCTTCACCCCAGACGAAGCTCATGTGCGGGGTCGCGTTGATGAACTCTGTGGGTGCGGGCAAGCGGCCATGACGGACCTGATGGGACCAGAATTCGCGTGATATCTCGAATTGTTCGGCGATCTTGATGGCGCGTTTGATTTCGATGGTGCCATCTTGCAGTTCTGGTGTGTAATTTAGTTCGGCGAATGCGGAATGACCTGTGCCGGCGTTGTTCCAGCCGTCCGAGCTTTCCTGCGCAATGCCGTTCAGGCGTTCGAACAACTCGATTTTCCAATCTGGTTGAAGTTCCTGTAAATAGGTGCCAAGGGTGACGCTCATGATGCCGCCACCGATAAGTACGACGTCTACTGGGGCGTCGTTATTTGCTTTGGGGACAGAGCGCTGGTACAGCGGCCAGTACAAGAATAGAAGTGTCGCCAGAGCAAACGCCACGATGAGGCCAGTGAGTTCCTTAAGGGATTTCTTCATGGGATGTGGGGTGTCTCGGGAAGGAAAATTGGGGTGTTAACTTGATTTAGATGTGGGACGTGTCAGCGACGGTGTGCGCTGTTTTGGTTGAAAACCAGCAAATTTTACTTGAAAAACGTGACCGTTGTTGGTTTTTTTTGCTTTATTATTAAATATTGAATTTAAAGTAGCGTTGACGTTTGTATTTTAGTGGTATTGGAATAGGTAACGTTATTTAATGTCTCACCTATTATGTGTATAGATGCGCAGTGTTTAATGGCTAATCGGGTGACATGACTGTTTTGGTTTATCGTGACGTTCGTAAATTAACTTTCTGGTGTTAGTTCAATATTCGAGTCATGGTTTCTTGTGGCTGATCCGTTATTTGTTTCGCATATTTTTTGCCCTTGGATAAGGGAAAGTGGTTTTTTCAGGCAAGTCAAATATATAAGACAAGTATTCTAGTCAGGGTGGAGTTTCCTTTTAGAACTGATAAATGTCTTAAACGGGTATGACGTTAGTGTTGAAATAAGGCATGCGGCCTGCCCAGTATTGTGCAGGCCGCGGCTGTATTTACTTGAGTGCTTTAAAGCGTAGCCGTTTGGGGCCGGTGTCGTTGCCGAAGCGGCGTTTTTTATCTTCTTCGTACTCGCGGTAGTTGCCTTGGAAAAATTCGACGTGCGAGTCGCCTTCGAAGGCGAGAATGTGGGTTGCGATACGATCTAGAAACCAGCGGTCGTGGGAAATCACGAAGGTGTTCCCTGGGAATTCGAGCAGTGCGTCTTCTAATGCACGCAAGGTTTCGATGTCCAGGTCGTTGGATGGTTCGTCGAGTAAAAGGACATTACCGCCCTGTAACAGGGTCTTGGCCATATGCAGACGGCCACGTTCGCCACCGGACAGTGAACCGACCATCTTTTGTTGATCTTGACCTTTGAAGTTGAAGCGTCCGATATAGGCGCGCGACTGGATTTCTATGCCATTGATGTTGAGGATGTCCAGACCGCCGGAAATTTCATGGAATACGGTATGGCTGCCTTCCAGCTTATCGCGGCTTTGGTCGACATAAGCCAGTTTTACCGTTGAGCCGGTGATAATCTCGCCGGTATCAGGTTTTTCCTGGCCGGTGATCATTTTGAATAGTGTGGATTTTCCGGCGCCGTTCGGGCCAATGATGCCAATGATTGCGCCTGCAGGGACGAGGAAGCTGAGGTTGTCGATGAGCAGGCGGTCGCCGAATGTCTTGGAGACGTTTTTGAATTCGATGACTGACGCGCCTAGGCGTTCGCCTGGTGGGATAAATATTTCATTCGTTTCGTTGCGTTTTTGGTATTCATGCGATTGTAGTTCTTCCAGGCGCGTCAAGCGTGCTTTGCCTTTGGAGCGCCCGCCTTTGGCATTTTGGCGCGCCCATTCCAGTTCTCTATGGATTGCTTTTTGACGTGCTTTTTCTTGGTTTTCTTCTTGTTTCAGGCGATCTTCTTTCTGTACGAGCCACTCGGTGTAGTTGCCTTTCCAGGGAATACCGCGGCCTCTGTCTAGTTCTAGGATCCATTCGGCGGCGTTGTCGAGAAAGTAGCGGTCGTGGGTTACTGCGACGACGGTACCGGTGTAGCGTTGCAGGAATTGTTCCAACCACTCCACAGACTCAGCATCTAAATGGTTGGTCGGCTCGTCGAGCAGCAGCATGTCTGGTTTTTGCAGTAGCAAGCGGCACAATGCGACGCGGCGCTTCTCGCCGCCGGACAGGTTGCTGATGGCGGCGTCCCATGGCGGTAAACGCAGCGCGTCTGCTGCAACGTCCAGTTGTTGTTCCAGGGTATGTGCGTCGTTGCTTGCCAAGATTGCTTCCAGGCGCTCCTGCTCTTTAGCGAGTGCGTCGAAGTCCGCACCCTCTTCAGCGTAGGCGGCGTAGACTTTTTCCAGCGCTGCTTGGGCTTGCATGATCTCGCCGACGCCTTCTTCGACTGATTCGCGTACGGTTTTTTGGGGATCCAGTTGTGGTTCCTGGGCCAAGTAGCCGATTTTGATACCAGGCTGTGCGCGAGCCTCGCCTTCGAAGTCGGTGTCCACACCGGCCATGATTTTTAGTACGGTGGATTTCCCCGCGCCGTTCAGGCCGAGCAGGCCGATTTTGGCGCCTGGAAAAAACGATAGAGAAATGTCCTTGATGATCTGCCGTTTGGGCGGGATCACTTTACTGACGCGGTTCATTGTGTAGATGTATTGCGAGGACATGCGGTCTCCGTAGACGCAGTGCGGTCATCCGGGCAGGGCCGGAAGGGGGCGATATAAGAGGCGCTAATTATACTGTCAAGCTGCGTGATCGGGGTTGATGTGCGGAGGCAGTGACTTGCGTGATGGGGCGTGTTGGTTGCGCCGCGTTTGTGTGATGGGTGTTTAGGGTGTTGCTGGTTGCGGTCGGATGAAATGGGTCAGGCCTTCTGGGACATTCTTAATGTTTTGCCCGAATGTTTCCGCATGTTTCTGCCTGGATATTTTCACTGTGTGGGAAGTGTTTTAGACCTCTGTCGCGCTGTCAGCATGATGTTCCTGTTGGAGTTGCGTGCGGTGATTCTTGCGGCTGTTGTTTGGGATTGTTGAGGATGGGGCATGGTGACGTTGGTGTGCTTGTGGCTATTCCACGGGGTGTCATGATGTTAATCGTTTAATCCTATGAAGCTTTTTTCATCGTGGTTGGCATGAAGCATTGATCTGGTAGCAGATGTTTAATCATGTTCTGGCTGGTCGGGTTTGATTCCTGTGCAGATTGTGTTGCGGTGCACAGTCTGTGTGGAGGGGAAGGGGCAGAGTGAAACGTGTAGGCTGATGAATTTGCTCAGTCCAGTGTGGTGCGTTTTATAATTTTTGGTGTCCAGATGCTGATTGCATCCCCTGTGTTTTTTTCCGGAGTTGCCATGTTCCCGCGTGATGCTCGTCTTGATATGTACGATCCCGAGTTGGCTAAGGCCATCGCTGCTGAAGTGAGGCGTCAGGAGGATCACGTTGAGTTGATTGCCAGTGAAAATTATTGCAGTACGTTGGTGATGCAGGTGCAGGGGAGTCAACTGACTAATAAGTATGCTGAAGGGTATTCTGGAAAGCGTTACTACGGTGGTTGTGAGTATGTCGATATCGCTGAGCAATTGGCGATTGAGCGTGCCAAAAAACTGTTTGGTGCCGATTATGCCAATGTGCAGCCCCATAGCGGTTCACAAGCCAATCAAGCGGTGTACTTTGCCTTGTTGCAGCCAGGCGATACGATCCTCGGGATGAGCTTGGCGCATGGCGGTCACTTGACTCACGGCGCCAATGTTAATGTGTCTGGCAAGTTGTTCAATGCGGTTCAGTACGGAGTGAATGCTCAAGGGTTGATTGATTACGAGGCTGTTGAATCGCTTGCGTTAGAGCATCGGCCGAAGATGGTTGTGGCGGGCTTTTCGGCGTATTCGCAGAAAATTGATTGGGCGCGCTTCCGTGCCATTGCTGATCAGGTGGGCGCTTACTTGCTTGTTGATATGGCACATGTGGCTGGCTTGGTGGCGGCTGGTGTCTATCCGAGTCCGCTGCCGCATGCGCATGTTGTGACTTCGACGACGCATAAGACACTGCGCGGCCCACGTGGCGGCATTATTGTTGCGCAGGCTCCGCAGGAGGCGTTGGTTAAGAAGTTGCAGTCGATAGTGTTTCCTGGGATCCAGGGTGGTCCATTGATGCATGTGATCGCGGCCAAAGCGGTTGCTTTTAAGGAGGCGTTGGAGCCTGCGTTTAAGGTGTATCAGCAGCAGGTGGTGAAGAATGCGAAGGCGATGGCTGGGACCCTCATGTTACGCGGCTATAAGATTGTCTCTGGTGGTACAGAAAATCATTTGATGTTGGTTGACATGATCGGTAGGGATGTCTCTGGGAAGGACGCTGAGGGCGCATTGGGTCAGGTTCATATCACTGTCAATAAGAATGCGGTACCGGATGATCCGCGCTCTCCGTTCGTAACCTCCGGGTTACGCTTGGGGACTCCAGCAGTCACGACACGGGGTTACCAGGAGCAGGATTGTGTGGACTTAGCGCACTGGATTGCTGATGTGCTTGACGCGCCTGCAGATGTGACGGTCATTGCCGCAGTCCGTGAGAAGGTTGCGGCGCAGTGCAAGAAGTATCCTGTGTATCGCTGAGTGTCTGGGGTTGGAATGTTACGGTGCTTGGAACGCAGTGACGTTTCTTGGATATTCTTGCTGTGCTTCAGTGAAGGATATTTGGGTGATGATGCGTTTTAAGGATAGGTTGTGCGATCTTTGTTCGGTCGCTACGTGACAGAAGCAGTTTATTTTACTTCACGCATGCGTTGCTATTCGGTGCACCTATCCTTTTGATTGGTGGGCCACTATCTATGGGTTTATTACTTCTTACAGTCCTGCAAGGCAATGGTTCGATGATGACGAAGGGATTGATTCTGGGGTGGCTTGGGTCGCGCTTCTTGGGATTGGTTGGCTGGTTGGTGTTGTCGTATGCGTTCTTGACCGGAGTGCGGTCTGGTTTGGTGCAGTTGAGTTGGAAATGAAATGGTGGCTCTTTTTGATGGCTGGTGTTCCGGCGGCTGTATTTTTATTCTGGTTTTTCTATGTTTTGACTTTTAATGGTGGCTCCTATCACTCGGGGTCTTTTTATGGGTGGGGTGTTTTATGTCTTGGTCCTGTGGCGTTACCGCTGACATTGCATTTATTGTGGCTACGTTTCGTATCGCAGCGGCGGTCAGAGCAATGCAACGTGGTTGACCGTATCAATCCCACTTAGTGTTGGCCGACGAGTAGACTTGCGTGTATGTATTGTCTGTTTTGCCAACATACCGATACCCGAGTGATTGATTCGCGCGTCTCCGAAGACGGTGCGACAATCCGGCGTCGCCGCGAGTGTGAGGCGTGCGGTGAGCGTTTCAGTACGTTGGAAACGATTGAGTTGAAGTTGCCGGTGATCATCAAGAAGGATGGTGGGCGTGAGGCATTTGATGGACGCAAGCTGCGTACCAGTTTTGATCGAGCTCTACAGAAGCGTCCAGTGGCTGAGGAGCGCATTGAGATGGCGATGCGTGCGGTGATCCACCGTCTGCGTATGGCCGGTGAGCGTGAAGTGCCTTCAATCGTGGTGGGTGAATGTGTTATGGCTGAGTTGCGTAAGCTCGACCATGTGGGCTATGTGCGTTTTGCTTCGGTCTATCGCAGTTTCCAGGATGTTGCCGATTTCCGCGAAGAGATCGAAAAGCTTGAGAGCGAGTTACTGGTGAGTAGGGAGCAGTTGCCGTTGTTGGAAGCAGTAATGGAATCGATAGGACACCCTTCTATTGATCAGGGGGGGTAAGCACGGTGCGTGATGCACGTCATCACTGTTTTCTATGTGTTGCGATTGTTTGTTGATGGGGTTGCATCGGTATTTGGGTGGCTGCGTTAATGAGTTCGGTCAATCTTGGGTTATCCAACTGCCTTTGATGAGGGCATTTTGGTGCCTGTCGTGCGTGCAGGCTGATGTGTTCGTTTGGCTATGTTAGTTTGCTGAATGAATGTAACGTTGAGTGTTTGCAATGTTCACTGTGGTTTGCGTTGCTCATCACGCGTGTTGACGTGTGTGCAGGGCAGGCCCATGGGCGGGTACAGTGTGGTTTGAGTGTGTCAATGGTCTGCGCGAGTATGTCTTTTACTGTTGTTAGCTTGTCTTGTCCTTGATAAGGCTGCGGTTACCCTGTTTGTCGAGTATGGTGATTCCCCTGGATAGGGAAGCTGAGCGATGAGCGCATTTTCCGCGGATGATCACCGTCACATGGAACGGGCCTTGTGTTTGGCTGAGCGTGGTGCTTACACGACGCGTCCTAACCCAATGGTGGGTTGTGTGATTGTGCGTGATGGTGAAGTAGTGGGAGAGGGTTGGCACCAGCGTGCTGGCGATCCGCATGCTGAGGTATTTGCATTGTGTGCGGCTGGAGACCGCGCACGAGGTGCAACGGCTTACGTCACGTTGGAGCCGTGTGCGCACTCGGGGCGTACTCCGCCGTGTGCGATGGCGTTGATTGATGCCGGAGTGAGACGGGTGGTGGCGGCGATGGTCGATCCATTTCCGTTAGTCAATGGTGGGGGAGTCACTCTGTTACGTGCGGCTGGGGTGACGGTTGAGCATGGTTTGATGGAGGCGCAGGCGCGCGCACTCAACCGTGGCTTTCTGTCGCGGGTGGAGCGTGGTCGGCCATGGGTGCGGATCAAGCTTGGTAGCAGTTTGGATGGGCGTACCGCGTTGGCTAGTGGCGAATCCAAGTGGATTACCGGGGAGGCGGCACGTGCTGATGTGCAGCGTTGGCGCGCGCGCGCTAGCGCGATTTTGACGGGGGCTGGGACGGTGCTTGCCGATGATCCGGCGTTAACGGTGCGCCTGGGTGGGGAGGAGGGAGCGTTTTTGCCGCCGTTGCGGGTGGTGCTTGATTCTAGCTTGCGTTCACTTAGTTGCGTGAAGGTGCGTGACGGTACTGCACCAACGTTGTATCTGCATGGTTTTGGGGTCACGTCCCCTGTGTTGCAACACGTCGATTTTTCCGAGGTTCAGCAACGTGATGCTGGGCTTGATCTGGAGGCTGTGTTACGCCTGTTGGGTGAGCGTGGCATCAATGAGGTGCAGGTTGAGGCTGGGGCGACGTTATGCGGGGCCTTGCTGCACGCTGGGTTGGTGGATGAGTTGCTGATTTATATTGCACCGTTGTTGCTGGGTGATACGGCACGGCCATTACTGGCTGGATTGGATATCGGGCGCATGGATCAGTGCATTGGTTTGAAGGTGCTGGAGGTCGCTCAGGTCGGCAATGATCTGCGATTGTTATTACGTCCGTGTGGTTGAATGGCGGTAGAGGTGCCCATTGGCATTTCAGGTCTCCAGGGGGCATGTTGGCGCACGTTTTCCATCGTAGGAGTTGTGGTGTTGCTGTGGTTGCATGGGGGCGGGTGATGCAGACAGTGTCCGGATGTTGACCGTGTTCTAGGGAAGGATGTTGAGGGTTTGTCATGTTCGGTTGCGATGCAATGTGCCGTGTCTCATTGGTATCAGTGATGAGGGCAGCGCTGCAGGCCTGTTAGAATTGCGGTTCCCGGTTTGGCCGGTGATTGCGAGCCTTGGTATAGGGTGAGTTCTTTAGCTTAGGGGGCAGTGCATTGTGGCGCATGAGGTTGCGAGGTGCTGTGTTGCGTTGTGCGACGCAGGCGGGCGTAATCGGTGTATGCCGCAGTCCAGAGGGGTCGTATGGATAAAAATGCGCCGCACACGTGTGCTTCTGTTGCAGGTACTTGTTGCGCCGAGTGGCGTGTTTCGCTCATGACAAGGCAGGAAATGTAAATGCAAATTCTTTTTGAAGTTGTTCATTGTCTTCGTGATCCAGCATCGCGGTGCATTGTTACGGTCGTGCAGATGGAACGCCGGGAGCAGTCTTGATGTTCACGGGCATTATTGGTGGGGTGGGCCGTCTTGCTGCGCGCGTGCGGCAGGGAGGCGATGTGCGTTTTACGTTCGAGGTCGGCACACTACCGTTCTCCGAGGTCAGTTACGGAGAAAGCATTGCTGTGAATGGTGTTTGTTTAACGGTGACCGCATTCGACGCGCTGTGCTTTCAAGCAGATGCCTCCACTGAGACGCTTGCTCTGACCACCCTTGGTCAGTTACCTGAAGGGGCGACGCTTAACTTAGAGCGGGCGATGTGCCCGACCGATCGCTTAGGTGGTCACTTGGTCAGTGGTCATGTCGATGGCATTGGTCGGGTCTTGTCGGTTCACGAGGACGCACGTGCGCAGCGTTGGAGTTTCGCTGCTCCGGTACCGTTGCTGAAGTATGTGGCTAAAAAGGGTTCGATCTGTGTCGATGGGGTCAGTTTGACCGTCAATGCGGTGAATGCGAAAGGGTTCGAGGTGGCGTTGATTCCGCACACGGTGGCGCATACCCGGTTTTCTCGTACGGTGATCGGTGAGGCAGTGAATCTGGAGATTGATTTAATTGCACGCTACGTCGAACGTTTGTTGGTGACGGGGAACAAGCAATGAATTCTTTTGCGGCGGTTCCGGTGTTGATTGAGGAGATTCGTGCTGGTCGCATGGTGGTGATTGTTGATGATGAGGATCGTGAAAATGAGGGCGATCTCATTATGGCTGCGGAGTTGGTTGCACCGAAGGACATTAATTTCATGGTGACGCACGCGCGTGGCTTGGTCTGCTTGTCGTTGACACGTGAGCGCTGTGCCCAGATTGGGCTGTCGCCGATGGTGCAGCGCAACACGACGCGGTTTCAGACGAATTTCACGGTCAGCATTGAGGCTGCTGAGGGTTTGACGACCGGCATTTCCGCGTATGACCGTGCGCATACCATCCGTACCGCAGTGCGTCCAAACGCTAAGCCATCTGACCTGCATCAACCCGGCCACATCTTCCCCTTGATCGCGCAGCCGGGTGGGGTACTTACCCGTGCTGGTCACACTGAAGCGGCGAGTGATTTGCCAATGTTGGCTGGCCTGGAACCGGCTGGGGTGCTTGTGGAGATTATGAATGCTGACGGGACGATGGCGCGTCGCCCGCAGTTGGAGGTATTTGCGCAGCAACATGGGTTGAAGATAGGTTCGATCGCTGATTTGATCGCTTACCGTCTTGCCAATGAACACACTGTTGAGCGTGTGGACGAGCGTGTCATTGAGACCGAGTATGGTTCGTTCTTATTGGTGACTTATCGTGATCGTATCGCCCATGACCTGCATTTTGCGTTGGTGCGTGGCACTTTGGACGCTTCGATCCCAACTCTTGTCCGGGTACAGGTAGAGAATCCTCTGGCGGATATGTTGCACTGGCGCCGTGAAGACTTTGGTGTGGCTGCATCGGATGCATTGCGCATGATCGCTGCGGCTGAGCGTGGTGTGATGGTGATGTTGGCAGCGCCACGAGATAGTGATGTCTTGTTGGCAAGGCTCCGGAGTGAGCCGGAGGTGGTTTCCAATGTGAAGGATGTAGGGCAGTGGCGGCGTAACGGTGCTGGGGGACAGATTCTGGCTGATCTTGGCTTGGCGAAGCTGCGCGTGTTGGGTACGCCGCGTCGCCAGATTGCCTTGGCCGGATTTGGTCTGGAAGTGCTAGAGTATGTGGAATGCCGCGGCGGGGTCCCGGTCCCCTCCCAGGGTGTCGATTGAATTTTTCCTCATTCCGGAGTCAAACCTTAGATGAGCCACTACGAAGGCGATCTTCGCCCCGCAGGTGCGCGCTTTGTGATCGTCTGCAGCCGCTGGAACGCTCGTATTACTGATGCATTAGTTGCTGGTGCCTGTCACAGTCTTGTTGACAATGGTGTACCAGATGACGCAGTGGATGTGGTGCGTGTGCCGGGTGCATGGGAGATCCCTATCGTTGCCAATCTGCTTGCGCAGGCAGGGCAACATGCCGCCATCATTGCATTGGGGTGTGTGGTTCGTGGCGATACCCGTCATTACGAGCATGTCGCCGATCTATGTGCTGAGGGAATGATGAGTGTGCAGATGCAGACGGGTGTCCCTGTACTGAATGGTGTGCTTGCTGTCGAGTGCATTAAAGATGCCGAGATGCGTGCTGGTGGGAGTCATGGTAACAAGGGGGCGGAAACTGCCTTGGCGGCTTTGGAAATGGTGAGTTTGTTGGAGAAGTTGCCATGAGCAAGGTTTCCGGTGGCGGACCGTGTTCGAGACGCCGGGATGGTGTTGATCCAGCGCTGCGTTCACGTGCGCGCCGTCGTGCTTTGCAAGCGGTGTACGCTTGGCAGATCTCTGGTGGTGTTGCTAAGCAGGTAATTGCTCATTTTGCACATGAGCAGGCGTATGAGGTGGCTGATTTGGTCTATTTTGAAGATTTGGTTGAGGGGGTATTGACCCACTGCGCCGAATTGGACGAGAAGTTGACCCCGTATCTTGACCGCACGATAGAGGAGGTCGATGCGATTGAGAGGGCGGTGTTGCGTTTGGGGGCTTACGAATTGCTGTATCGCCAGGATGTCCCTTACCGAGTAGTGATCAATGAGGCGATCATGACTGCTAAAAGGTTTGGTTCTAAGTATGGTCATACTTACGTCAATGGTGTGCTTGATCGTGCTGCGCTTGCCTTGCGTAAAGTTGAGGTGCTTGGATGAAGTTTGCCGTTCCTTAAGTCGTCGCGTAGCTAGCAGCTGCCAGCAGCGACGGATGTTCGATTTCTTCCGTACTGGTATCGCGTCAGGTCAATGCTTGAGTTTGATTTGATTGACCGCTTGCGTGGTCGTATCCGTCCGCGCCAGGACGTGTTGTTAGGTGTGGGCGATGATGCTGCACTCTTGCAGCCACCACAGGGTGAACCATTGGTGGTCACCACCGATACGCTGAATGCCGGTGTGCATTTCCCAGTTGAGACCCATCCTGAGGATCTTGGTTGGAAAACGCTTGCGGTCAGTGTCTCGGATTTGGCGGCGATGGGGGCAACGCCACGTTGGTGTACGTTGTCTTTGTCGTTGCTCCAGGTGGATATGGCATGGATTGATGCTTTTGCTGATGGATTTTTCGAGCTGGCCGATCTACACGGTCTTGTTCTGGTCGGTGGTGACACGACATACGGCCCCTTGGCTACGTCGGTGACCGCGATTGGTTGCGTGCCACCGGGTATGGCCTTGCGTCGTGATGGTGCTTGTATTGGCGATGATATTTGGGTGACTGGCCGTCCTGGCGAGGCTGCTGCGGCATTGGCGATGTGGTGTGCTGGGATGCTTGACATTACCAAGTGTGCGCCTGATCCGCGCTGTGAGATATTGCGCCAGAGGTTGTTACGTCCGACGCCTCGGGTGGAAGTAGGGCTCGCTTTGCGGGGATTGGTGCATGCTGCGGTGGATCTTTCCGATGGCCTTCTCGCCGATTTGGGGCACATTTGTGCAAGCAGTGGGGTTGGAGCAGTGTTGGAATGTACGTCCTTACCGCGTGTTGCAGTGCATGGCGGATGGGATGAGGCGCAGGTTGCTTCTTGGCAATTGGCCGGTGGTGATGATTATGAGCTTTGTTTTACAGCAGCACCGCAGTGTGGTGCCCCAATACAGGACGTGTGCGCCACTTTGGGTGTTGAGGTGACACGCATTGGGCGCATTGTGGTTGGTGAGACAGTGCAGGTTCTCAATGCTGCGGGTGTGCCTTGGCAACTTTCGAGAAAAGGTTATCAGCACTTCATTGATTAAATGATGGATGTGTGATTGGTATTGGGCCTGTAGCGCTTTTCCCTCCGTTACTTGCAGGTGATGACTCATTTGGCGAAGGGAGAACGCTATGTTTTTCATCTGCCGTACATTCGTTGTTCCATCTGGTTCTGGGCACCATAAAAGTGAGTATTCAGCACGTAAATAGTGTGATTCTGTAAGCGCTGAGGGTGCTGGATAACACGCTGAGGAATATTTTCTCATAATGAAATTATGCTGTGTTTATCATTTAATTCCTTGCGCTAAGCGTGGTACAACCAGGGTAATGTGACGCATGACGTACTGCATTCAGGTTGGTTGATCTATTCATATTTCCTTGTTGAATCATGGCACGTTGAAGCGTTGCCGAAATTCCTGTGACTCGTACCCACAACATTGAATATCCTATGCACAATTCATTCTGCTTCTGCGGAGTGCCGCTTCCGGATCTGGTCTATGCCAAGTTAAAGTCCAAGGAAGAATTGGAACGGTTTCCTTTCACGGAAAGGGGCCGCGATTGGACACCGGAAAGGTCCGAGACGGTGTTAGCTCATGATGGTGTGGAATATCAGCATCGCTTTCACGTTAAATCGCTCGAAATGAAGGATGGCGACAACACCAAGCCTTTCGAGGGCGTTTTTCGATGGTTTAAATACTTTGTCGCGGAACCTTTGGTTGGTCTCCGAGTCCAGGTATTGCCAGCATGAGCGCGCTAGTCATTGATATCCAGGCGGTACGGAAGTTGGTTCAGGAGTTGCATCGTATCCATCGTCATGATGCGCGTGCCGCTGGGGTAAGGGAGCTTCTCCACGAAATCCGTAATGGTGGAAATGGTTGGAACATTATCAACGACGTGGTGCGATTCCGTGTCCAACTTGAACAGCGCCAAGTGATGTCAGGTGGACATATCCTCGCTGAGGACCAGTAGTGGATGGTGACATTGTCTCTTTAAAGCTCTCTAAACACGGTTGGATTTGTGGCGGCATTGTGTCTTGGAGGCTGGAGAGCGCACGTTGTGATGGACGTGGGGACTTGCGATGTGGTTTGCGGGTCTAACGACACCAGCGGTTCTAGGGTATCCGGATGATGGTCTACTCGCATGTTGGGTGCTGTTGTTGCAGTAGCGTTACGGTATCCGAGCCGATGATATGGAATCACAGCAGTTTTTAGATTTTTTAGATAGATTTTCAGAAGTGTTTAGGGAGTCGCTGGGGGATTGTCAATGTGTGTTGGGTTGTCGGCCGGGGGAGTCGGGGTGTGGTGGCGGGGTGTTACAGCGTATCTCAGTTGCCTTTTACAAGGCTTCCGATGCGTAGTCGGCCAGGCGTGAACGTTCGCCACGGCGCAAAGTCACGTGTGCGCTGTGGGGCCATTGTTTGAAGCGGTCAATGGCATAGGTGAGACCAGAGGTGGTTTCTGTCAGGTAAGGGGTATCGATTTGTTCGGCGTTACCGAGGCAGACGATTTTGGTGCCTGGGCCTCCTCGGGTGATGAGGGTCTTCATTTGCTTGGGGGTGAGGTTCTGTGCTTCGTTCAGAATGAGGTGGCGCGATAAAAAGGTACGCCCGCTCATGAAGTTCATGGAGCGGATCTTGATGCGACTGGTGAGTAGGTCGTTGGTTGCTGCACGGCCCTAGGCACTCCCTTCATGGAGATGTGTGAGTACTTCAAGGTTGTCGGTAAGTGCGCCCATCCACGGTGTCATCTTTTCTTTTTCACTGTCTGGTAGAAAGACGATGTGCTCGCCGACGTTGACGGTGGCAAGGGTCATAATGATTTTGCGGTAACGTTGCTGTTCCATGGTTTGTGCTATGCCGACGGCCAGCGCTAGCAGGGTTTTACCAGTGCCGGCGGTGCCGAGCAGTGAGACAAAATCAATATCAGGATCCATCAGTGCGTTGAATGCGAAGTTCTGTTCCCGGTTGCGTGCGGTGATGCCCCAGACGGTGTGTTGGTCGTTACGATAATCGTCTACCAGGGTGAGCGTTACCTTGCGATTGTCTAGAACCTGACAGACTCGCAGTTCGATGTCTTCTTCACCTGGAAGGTAGAGGTATTGGTTGCTATACCATTCTTCTTCTTTCTGCAAGGTGATTTCGTAGTATGTGCCGCCTTTGTCATTCCAACTACGTAGGTCTTGGTGATGCTTTTCCCAAAAATCCTCCGGCAGTGCGCTGACTCCGGTGAAGAGTAGGCTGAAGTCGTCTAGTGCACGGTCGTTTTCATAGTCCTCAGCGATTAAACCGCTGATTGATGCTTTGATGCGGAGGTTGATTTCTTTGGACACCAAGATGACTGACATCTCTGGGTGTTGCTCGTGCAGTGCGAGCACTGCCGCCAGAATGTTGTTGTCTGCAACGATATTCCGTAAGGCATTTCCGTGTTTGGTGGAGTGGGTTTGGAAGTACAGCCTACCGATGCCGCATTGATCCTTGAGTTGGATACTTTCAGGGGGACTTAGGGGGATGCCAGCCTTGATCTGATCGGCGTTGGTGTTGTTGATGAGTTCATCAAGAAAGGGACTGACTTGGTGTACGTTGCGGCTGATTTCCGAGGACCCTTTCTTAAGTATTGTCTAATTCTTCGATCACCTGCATTGGTAGGAACACGTCATGTTCTTCAAACTTGAACAGGGCGGTTGGGTCGTGGATGAGTACGTTGGTGTCCAGTACGTAGGTACGCTTGCCTGGTGTCATCTGAAATTCCTGGTGTGGCGTAGGGGCCGCTTGCCATGAACTGTGTTACGGGAGGGAGGGCTGGTTATTGCTCGGCATGGGCTTTGAGTTTGGTCAGTACTTCTTCAGCGTGTCCTGGTACTTTGACTTGGCGCCATGCTTCAACGATGCGGTGTGTTGGTCCAATCAGGAATGTGCTGCGTTCTATTCCAATGATTTGGCGTCCGTACATTGTTTTTTCTTTGATCACGTCAAATGCTTTGCACAGTAGTGCGTCACTGTCGCTGACCAATGGGAATGTGAAACCCTGTTTGGCGCAGAAGCTGTCGTGCGATTTGACGGAATCACGAGAGACACCAAGGACAGTTGCGTTGATCTGTTTGAATTGCGGCAGTAGCACGTTGAACTCCAGACCTTCTGTGGTGCAGCCTGGCGTGTTGTCTTTAGGGTAGAAGTAGAGCACTAGCCATTGGTTGGTATAGTCGCTCAGTGTTTTACAGGTGCCGCCCGATAGCATCAATGGGTGGTTGAGAAGCGAATGATTCAGGGTGTCGCCGATGTTCATAGGTGAGGTGCTGTCTGGAGATAATGCGGAAGGGGGACCTGAGCGTTCAGAATTTCATCGGATCTAAAATGGCATCAAGATTGAGGTGATCACAGAACTCTAGAAAATCATCGCGTAGTGCAGCGATATGCATGTTTGCAGGTATACCGATAGTGATTTGTGCCGAGAACATTTCTGCCCCGGTTTGCATTGCCCGATAGCGGGTGCTTTGAAGGTTTTCTATGGTAATTCCCTGGCGGTCGAAGAAATCGGCCAACTGAAACAAAATGCCTTGTTTGTCGGCGGCAATGACTTCGACGATATATGGCAGCAGGTTGGACTGAGTTTGTTTGGCACCAGTACGGTACCAGATCAGTTTCAATCCTTCCTCGCGTTCTAGTCGTGAGAGCATCGCTTCAAGTTTGGCAACAGCGTCCCAGGATCCGGTTGCTAGCGTTGTTATGGACACGTCACGACCGACTGTTGCTAGCCGGGCTTCTATCAGGTTGCAGCCGCTATCGGCGATACGACGGGTCACGGAGAGTAAGGGGGACTCCGGGTGCATCGAGTACGCGTTGATCAGGAGGTAGTTTTCGCTCGGCGAGGGCCGTGCAGCGGGGTCTGTCAAAGGGGAGTCCGGCATTGCATCAGGCTGAATGGAGCTCTATTTTCTGTTTGGAGCGGTGACCAGCATACTTGCCCCTGCTTTCTTGCCGCAAGTAACATGTTTGGGATTGTATCCATGGCTTGTACTTCAAAGCTGTTGTCCTCATTAATTTTAAGAGTATTACTGTCTTGTCACTTTCCGGGATTATTACTGCGCTGGTCACTCCGTTTGATCGAGATGGTGCGTTTGACCGTGATGCGTGGATTCGTCTGCTGGATATGCAATTAGCGGGTGGCGTGCAGGGCGTGGTTATTGCTGGTTCCACCGGCGAAGCAGCGACGTTGACCGATGCTGAGTATGACGAGATGCTGTGCTCGGCTGTGGTCCGAGTTGGTGGGCGTGTGCCGGTGTTGGCGGGTACTGGTTTGTCTGGGACTGCGAAAACGATTTCTCAAACTAAACGCGCGGCCGACAATGGTGCAGGCTATGCTTTGGTGGTGACCCCTCCGTACATACGTCCCAACCAAGGTGGTCTGAAGGCGCATTATTTGGCTGTGGCTGAGCAGGGGGGATTGCCAGTCGTGCTGTACAATGTGCCTAGCCGCACCGGCTGTGATCTGTTGCCGGAGACTGTCGCTGATTTGGCGGGGCACCCTAATATTGTCGGCATTAAGGAGGCGTGCGCTAGTCGTGAGCGCGTCCAGGCGCTGCTTGCTTTGCGTCGTCCAGGCTTTGCTGTATTCAGTGGTGATGACAGCAGTGCTGCGCGTTCGATGTTGGACGGTGCCGATGGTTTGGTTTCGGTTGCTTCCAACGTATTGCCGTCCGCTTATCGTCATCTATGTGATCTTGCTCGGGCGGGTGAGCGTGGTGCTATCGATCTGTGGAATGCGCGTCTGTCTGATTTTCACGCATTTTGTGGTCTCGACTCCAATCCGATTCCAATTAAGGCATTGTTACAGCGTATCGGCATTGGTTATGGATTGCGTCTGCCACTGCTACCCTTGTCGGTATGCCATCATGACATTGCCGATCACTTGGCTGACCAAGTGGCGGCATTGGAAGCACTTTCTAGCCGTAAAATAGTTACGGCCTGACACATCAGGAGATTTTTCGATGCGTTTTTCTGTTACTACTCTTCACGTGTATGCACTCGTGTTATTGGTCGTTGCTGCATTGAGTGGTTGTACTTTGTTGCGTAAGGGAGTGCATAAGGATTACGCGCTTTCACCAGAAACCCGTCCGTTAGAGGTGCCTCCGGATCTGAATATTCCGGCGACTTCTGGAGAGGGGAAAATACTGCCCCAAGTATCTTCGATACCTCAGGAACAGGTATCAGATTCAATCTCAGCTAAAAGTGGTTTTACCATTGCTGGTGACCGCGACAAGGTATTTATCAACGTTGGTAAGGCGTTGGTCGATATCCCAGATGTCATTATCTCGAGCAAAGCGCAGGCCCTAGGTTTCTATGATGTCAGTTATTGGGATGAGAAATTTTTGGTCCGTGTGGCTAGAAGCGGTACAGGAAGTGCTATTTCGGTGGTCGATTCGCGTGGTATGCCGGCGACTGGAAAAGCTGCGATTCAACTCATAGGTCTGCTGAAAACCAAGCTTGCTCGTTGATCTGTTGCTGTCAGTGATGGAGTAAGACCACAGGGTGGTTTTGATCTAGCTGGTCATCATGTAAATGGCAATGCCTCAGTAAATGCTGCGGCATTGTTTTTGTTGGCTTAAGCAATTTTATCTTTATGTGTACTTCAGTCTAGGTATTGCCTGATGTGTCATTTCTATATTTTTTAATGTTATTTCTTGTTGCGTCTCTGGTTATCTTCAAAGAGTAATTTTTGTTGCTGTTGTGTTTGGAGTCGAACGAGATTGTTATGACAGTTTCATACTGTTGATTTAGTGTGGCAAATTATTGGTTAGAAAAAGTTTTCTAAAATAATCCACTATAAATTAATCGAATTGTTTGGTGTATTTTTTCTTGATTGATGCTTCTTGGTACATCATGAATGACGACATACTTTTAGACAAAGCTGTCTGTGCTGTCTGTTCAAATGTCATGTGAATACGATGGTGTTTATTGGAATGGTGTTTCTTTTTGGGAAGTTTTAGGTATTGTTAGCCCGTTTTTTATTTTCTGATCTGTTGAGCATGTTTGAGTATTAAGTATCCGTTGCGAGCGAATTCGGCCTAAATTGTTGATCACGATGAGGCCGAATAAGCGGTCATTGTTGCAGAAGCGGATGCTGATATTGCTGCCGGCATTGCGGCCATCTGGAAGGAAGCGAACCCGTGGCCGTCCAGATGTGGAGATAATGCTTAGAGAACCGTTATTGGTGATTTGCTCTTGGTACAAAATGGCTTTTGATGAGATGGGTTGTGGCTTGCGACTCGAATCGCGATAGGTGATCCAGCCATTGCTCCAATTACTATCTTGACGACATTTATTGTCGCCGCGGCTCGGGCAGACGCTGACGGGCGTTTGTTGGGTGATGGCTGCCAGTCTGGCACCTGCGAACTGGGAACTCAGCAAATGCATTTTATTTTCCAGTCTTTGACGTTCCAGAGTTTGTTTGAAGAATGGTAACCCGATGGCGGTCAATAATGCGATTAGCGCCATCGTGATTAATAGCTCCGGCAATGTATAGCCCCGGGATGATGGCATACCGATAGTCTCGACAATGTTTAGGGCCGAAGTCTGGTTTAAATGATCAGTTCAGCGAATTAGGTTAATGCCGCTATTTTGTGTAGGGATTTCACCTGATTTCATATCAGTCATTTAATTATAAACTGGCGCACCGCTTTGGAATCACTGTGTTATGACAGGTTTGTTTCAGCTTGTTTCTTCATACTCTCCTTCTGGGGATCAGCCTGCGGCTGTACAGAAGCTAGTCACTAATTTCCATGCTGGCATTGCTAAGCAGGTGTTGCTTGGCGTTACTGGTTCTGGGAAGACTTACACCATCGCTAATGTGGTTGAGCAGATTCAGAAGCCAACTCTGGTGATGGCGCCAAACAAGACGTTGGCAGCACAGCTTTACGGGGAATTCAAGGCGTTCTTCCCGCACAATGCGGTGGAATATTTTGTCAGCTACTATGACTACTATCAGCCTGAGGCGTATGTTCCAGCCTCGGACACGTTCATTGAAAAGGACAGTTCTATCAATGAATACATTGAACAGATGCGTTTGGCTGCAACGAAGGCTTTGCTGTCACGTTCTGATGTGTTGGTGGTGGCGACCGTGTCGGCGATTTATGGTTTGGGTGCGCCTGAGGATTATCTTTCGTTACGTTTGATTTTGTCGCTGGGTGAGCATATTGAGCAGCGGCAATTGATCAGGCATCTCACTGAGTTGCAGTACACTCGTAACGAGTTGGATTTGGTGCGTGGTAGTTTCCGTGTACGTGGTGAGGTTGTTGATGTATTCCCGGCTGAGTCAGAGATGGAGGCGCTGCGCATTGAGTTGTTTGATGGTGAGATAGAAAGTTTGAGCTTGTTCGATCCGCTTACCGGTCAGACGGTACGTAAGTTGCAACGTTTTAGTGTTTACCCTAAAACCCACTATGCAACTACGCGTGAACGTACGCTCAGTGCCGTTGATACGATCAAGGATGAGCTGAAAGAGTATCTAGAACTTCTGTATGGGCGGAATAAGTTGGTTGAGGCGCAACGTTTAGCTCAGCGTACTCAGTTCGACTTAGAGATGATGGCCGAGGTTGGTTATTGCAATGGTATTGAAAATTACTCTCGTCACTTAACTGGTAAGGCTCCGGGGGAACCTCCACCGACGTTGTTCGATTATCTTCCTCCGGATGCGCTACTGGTCATTGATGAGTCGCATGTGACAATTCCGCAGATCGGTGCGATGTTCAAGGGGGACCGTTCCCGTAAAGAAACGCTGGTGGAATTTGGTTTCCGTTTACCATCGGCGTTAGACAATCGACCGCTTCGCTTTGAGGAATGGGAAGTGCGTTCGCCGCGTAGCATTTACGTCTCGGCGACTCCAGGATCATATGAGTTCCGCGAGTCCGCGGGTGAAGTCATAGAGTTGCTGGTGCGTCCGACCGGCTTGATTGATCCTGAGATAGAAATCCGTCCGGTTGCGACGCAGGTGGATGATCTGATTTCCCAGATCAATGCGTGTATCAAGTTAGGTGATCGGGTTTTGGTCACCACGTTAACTAAGCGTATGGCTGAGAACCTCACTGAATATTTGAGCGAGCAGGGTATCCGGATACGTTATTTGCATTCGGAAATCGATACGGTAGAACGTGTGGAGATCATCCGTGATTTGCGTCTTGGTAAATTCGATGTGCTGGTTGGTATCAACCTTCTACGTGAGGGATTGGATATGCCGGAGGTGTCGTTGGTGGCCATTCTTGACGCTGATAAAGAGGGGTTTTTGCGTTCGACCAGTTCACTGATTCAGACGATTGGTCGTGCCGCACGCAGTGTGCGCGGTAGGGCAATCTTGTATGCCGATAAAGTGACTCGTTCAATGCGCGCTGCAATTGATGAAACCGAGCGACGTCGACAAAAGCAGAAGGAATACAATGCTGAGAACGGTATTGTTCCGAAATCCGTTGTACGGCCCATTAGCGACATTTTGGAGGGTGCGCGAGATGGTGTCGAGGTGAAGAGCAAGGGGAAGGGGCGCAGAGTTGATGAGGTTCCCGCTGACTATGGTGCGCTTAATCAAGCTGAGATTGCCGCACAGATGAAAGTGCTGGAGCAAAAGATGTACCAGCATGCGCGTGATTTGGAGTTTGAGGATGCGGCGCGTATTCGCGATCAAATTCAGCGGCTTAGGGAGGCTGGTCTGGGTTAAATTGAACTCCCGAATATTGTCCTCTATAAGGCAGCGTGTTGTGACTCAGTGCGGTACTGGGCTACAATCCGGCGCGCAGACGTCTGTTTCTGCGTTGTAGGTACGGGCGGTTAGCTCAGTGGTAGAGCACTACCTTGACATGGTAGGGGTCACAGGTTCGAGCCCTGTACCGCCCACCAATAAAATCAATAGGTTGCGCAATCTTCGATTTTATTGGCTAACACGCAACTAACACGCAAGCGCCCCATGTACGCATCAATAGCGCGAACAGCATCGGCCATATAGTCAGGCCGGTACTTGGCGTAAACGTCCGTAATCCCACCATACGCACGGTGCCCCAGCATTCCTTGAATGTCCTCCGCAGACACACCTGCCGCGCGTAGCTCGGTAGCCATCGTGTGCCGGATTACCTTCGGAACGGTGTCCTTGGGTAAGCCTGCCCGCGTCCGTAACTTGCGCCATGCAGTTTTGAAGCTCGCAATAGATCTCCCATGCCAGTGCACTAGAGGGCCGCTGTCTACTGACAGTATCCAAGGAAGGAGGAAATCACAGATGGGAACAACGGGCCGGTGTTTTTTCGTCTGTTTGCGTCCTGGTGGGTTCTGCGTCAATAGGCGTCGTTGGGTGTCCGCGAACTCTCGTTGTAGCCCGAGGATCGTCTCTGGCCTTGCTAGAGTTCCATAGGCGAGGGCGAGGTACATACGTTCATGAGGGAGGGTCGCGGCCTCCCATAATGCGGCTGACTCCTGAAGCGATAACACCTGGTCCCTGGGCGGTGCGTCTTTCCCTGGGATGATGTATGGCACCGAAGTAATTTCCCCTTACTTGTATGCTCGATTTAATGCGGCTTTCCCTACGGTAAGTATCCTTTTTATATAGCCGTCGCTACGGAGGGTATCGCTTCCCGTCTGTAGCCACCTAACAAACTCACGTTGCCGTGACGGTGTAATCTCTGAGACTGTCGCACCTGCAAAAAAGTCTGACCAGTACCCCAAGGCAACTTTCGCGCTTTCCGCTGATGTGATGTTGCAGGCATGTTGCTGCCAATACTTGGTTAGGACTAAGTCCAGGACGACATCCTGGGGCATTTGTTTGCTGATATCGCCATATTTGGCATACCATTCCCATAACCTTACTTTGGCTTCTTGAATATCCGTTGTGCCAAGAGATGCGCGGTTTGTCTGTCGGGTAGCGGCGTCAAACCAAGTGCGGCACCAATTTTTGGAACCTGTGCGCTGGCTGAGCCAGTAGTTCCCAATTTGCCCTGGGCGTTCCTGCATTGTTGAATGTACTCCTCAATGATTTGATTGCTGTACCTGTAAATCCGGGTACTGATACGAATGGGGTGTATCCGGCCAGCCATGCGTTCTCGGGTGAGTGTGGCTTTGCTGACGAGGAGTCGGCGTGCGGCTTCCTCTTCGGTATACAACTCGGGAAGTTTTTCAGCAGCGCTCATCCCCGTGCCCTCCTGTATTACGCTCCTGTAATTCCCCTAATGCGGCCTCTCGGTGGGTTCCCTCTTTGAGTTTTTCCGCTTCCGCGTCTTTTTCTTTCTCTTTTTCAGCGACCATATTAGTGACCAAGGCTTCGATAAAGGACATGTGTTCGCGAATACGCGCACATTCATCGGATAACTCGAGTGGTGGGGTGTCTTGATGCTTTTCATTTGATGGGGCGCTCATCGCGTCATGGCTCCTTGTGATGTGAGTGGTTTGCCTGTTTCTCTGCGTTTCACCGCTTCCAGCAGCAGGTCCTGTACTTCGCGTTTAGATTCACGGCGGGCCATCACCAATTCATCCACCGTGCCCGCCGCCACGATGTGGTGAATAAATACAGGCCGCTGATGTCCGGCTTGCGCCTGACGTGTCGGCCCAATGCGTTCGATGATCTGCTGGTACTGCTCCAGGTCCCACCAGTGGCCGAAGAAGGCCAAAATATTTCCGCCGTCTTGCAGATTTAAGCCATGACCGGCACTGGCCGGATGGGCAAATAGCACGGGAATGTTCCCCGCATTCCAATCGCGGATCGTGTCGGGGTGTTTGTCCAAAGCACGCCCCTTGGGGAAGGCACGCTGCAACCGTGCGACATCACTTTTAAAGTGATACGCCACCAACACCGGCATACCGGCGGCTTCTTCGATAATGTCGTGCAGCGCCTCTAATTTCGCATCGTGCACGACTTCCCAGGCCTGACGTGTGTCATCGGTGTACAGCGCACCATTGGCCAGTTGCAGGCATTTAATTGTCTTGCTGGCGGCGTTAAAGGCTTCTACTTCAGCACCGCATTCCAAGGCGATGAACATATCTTGTTCCATCGCCTTGTACAGACGTTGCGCATGTGCTGGCAACGCAACGCGAATCGTATTGACAATCGGCTGGCATAAATCGAAGTACGCCTGTGGATCAAGTGATAAACACAGGTCGCGTATCTTGTCTTGAATCTCTTGAGATGCATGTGGCGTGGGCGCAAAGCGCACCGCATGCGGATCACTGCCGATCTGCATCGCACGGAACCAGCGATCGATAAACGCTTTAAAATGCGTCCCAAGCCGTGCCCCACGATCCACCATCCACATCAGCGCCCACAGGTCCTGTAGCCCATTGGGCGCGGGCGTGCCGGTCAACCCAACGTAGCGCTCCACCTTGGTATGCACATGCGTGGCCAGTGCGCGGGCGCGCCGTGTTCCTTGCCGCAGCCGGAACCCTTTCAACTTGGAGCACTCATCGGCGACCACCATACGGAACGGCCAACGGTCCTTGTAAAACTCCACTAACCATTTCAGAGTGTCGTAATTAATGCAGTAGATATCCGCCTCCTGCTCCAAGGCGTGGCGACGTGCCGCCGCACTACCCACGACCACGGACACCCGCAGATGGCGCAAATGGGGGAACTTGGCCACCTCATCCGGCCATGTCGTGGCCGCAACGCGCAGCGGAGCAATCACCAAAATAGGCGCAATGTCTTCCACCACCAGGAGCACATCTAACGCCGTCAGCGTGGCTACTGTCTTCCCCAAACCCATGGGCACAAACAAATTGCAGCGTGGGTGCGTCAGGATGAAATCAACGATGGTGTGTTGGTAGGGGCGCAGGTTCATGCCAATGCTCCGTGCAGCACTTCAGGATGGGTGGGAGGCACGCTGCTATACTCGCCACCACATGGAGCTAAAGCGGGGGACTGTGTGACATCTGTAGCGTTCGATACGCTTAAATTTGCGAACCGGCTGAAAACGGCAGGGGTTCCTGCGGCGCACGCAGAGGCTGAAGCCGAAGCCTTGGCCGAAGTGCTGGAAACGAATTTGCAAGACCTTGCGACAAAGCAAGATTTGCGGGAGCTGGAGTTAAAGCTCGAATCAAAAATAGATAAAGGGTTCACTGAAGTTAAAGGCGAAATGCTCCTACTCAAGTGGATGCTAGGCGTGCTCGTGGCGGGCGTTGCTGCACTGATCATCAAAGCGTTTTTCTGAGTCACGCCAGCACCTCATCCACGCCTTTTAAGGAATCGACCACGACCACGCGCTGGCCCATGCCGCGCATGCGCTCATGCTCACGGACTTGATGCGGTGTGCACTGCTGGCCTGGGGCTTTGAGTTCCACCCACAGGGTGCGCCCGTTGGGCAGCATGGCGATACGGTCCGGCGCACCGTGGCGGCCCCCCCATTTCACCTTGCGGATTTCACCGCCCTTGGCCCTGACCTGGGCCACTAAATAACGTTCGATTGTCCGCTCACGGGGAATGGTCATCATTGCTTCCTATACCGGTGGGTTTCAAAGCCTTCCGCCGCTAAGGGCAACCCTTGTGCCCAGGGGGGCGGTGTGGCCATGAGTGCGGCCAAGTGCGCGGCATTGAAAGCGGCGTTGTCATCGGCTTCGGTAATGATTTCGTCGTGCACGGTAAGCACGATGCTGTATCCGGCGGCTTCAATCGCAGGCATGCAGGCGGCCAACACGTCGCGGCTGACAGCTTGGGTGATGTTCTCGACCAGCTTGCCGCCGTAGGTGGTGATGCGCGTCCATTTGCGCGTTACCGGATGCGTGCCCATGTAGGACAGCGCGCCGTGCTCATCGACTCTGGGAGCGGCGTAGTAAAGCACCCGCCCCGACGGCAGACGCAGACGCAGCCATGCACGGCTGTACTGCACTGTGATACCGCAGCAGGTGTGCGCCGTTTCGGGGTGGCCGATGGCGTCTGTGACTGCGCACTGCAACGCCTGCCAAAACGCGGCAATGGCCGGATGCGCGTTGCGCCATGCGCGCTTAAACACATCGCAGGCCAACCATGCGCGATCTGAGAGGCCGAAGGTGGGACGGTGGTTGGCCTTGGTCCATTCAAGCAGTTCCGTTGCCTCCTGAAGTAGCAGCGGCGGTAAGGCGGCCTGCGCGGCCATCGCCTCCAAATCAATGTGATACATGGCCGCAAAGGCGGCAAAGGCCCCGACACCGCCGCCATACCCCAAGGCCAATTCCTGCACTTTGCCGATTTGGCGTTGCTGCTTGGTCACGGCCTGGGGCGCTATCCCGAACGAATGGGCGTAGGCGCGCTTGTAAATGTCGTCCCCTTTGCGAATAGGCGCGTGCTCGGCATTCCATTGCAAGGCGATCGGTGCCCCGCGCAGTGCGCCGTGAGTGATGGCCTCGCCGCTGTGCCATGTACCATCCACCCCTTGGCAGGTATCAAACTCACCAAACGCGTGCAGCTTGGGGGTTTCACCGGCCAGCCACGCCAATACGCGGCCTTCAATGTTGGACAGATCGGCCACGACCAGCTTTTTATGGGTTGGTGCAATCAGACAGCTGCGCAGCGCGCTGCTGGTCAGCGCCATGACATCGTCAAATACTAAATCCACACAACCGGCTTTCATGGCATCAATGCCAACCGTGATCGCTTCTTGGCTGAGCGTGGGGCGGGGCAGGTTGTGCGGCTGAAACAGCCGCCCCGCCCACCGTCCGGTGCGACTGGCCCCGTTGAATTGCAGCGTGCCGCGCAGGCGGCCATCGCGGCTGGTGCAGTTCAGCAGCGCCTGATACTTAGCGGTGCTGGTGGTGCTGGCTTGCCTGCGGATGGACAGCAGTTCCCGCACCGTCTCTGGCAACAGCGGATCGTCAAGGCAACGCTCTACCGTGTGTTGCTGCATGTCCGGCAACGCCACGCCGTGCGCGGTGCTCAGGTGGTGTAACAGTGCATCGCGCTGGGTTGCCGCCTGCACCACTCCTGCTGTGAGGTCACTGGTGCGCTCGGCCAATGCTTGCTTGGCGCGTTCCACAGCGCCGATGGCGGCCTGCGCTAAGTCCGTATCGACCAGAACGCCTCGGTCATTAATAGTTTGGTCCAGAAACCACAGCGCCAGCTCCGCCCCCGTGTAGTTGTGGGACGGCAAGCGCTTCACCACGTCCCGCATGGCCGTCACATCGCGCCTGGCGTACTCCACAAACTGTGCCCATTCGGTCGGATGGGTGTCACGTGTGGCACGGCGCAACGTGCAGTGGGTCGGGCGTGGTTTGCAAAACAGTGCAACGAGCCGTTTGCCGTCCTTGGCCTTGGCTTGCTCCACAGGAACGCGCAGCAGCTCGCATAGCGTACCCAGCGCCCCAGGCAGCGCATGGGCCAAGGCCTGGGCCATTGAATCGCGCCAGCGCTCCAAGGGGATGCTGATGCCGCAATGGCGTAGTACGGTTCGGTCAAAATGGGAGTTGTGGAAATACAGCAGCACCGCGGGGTTGTGCAGCGCAGCCGACAGCTCCTCAGGCATCGTTGCCGTGGCGGTGCAGTCCCACACCTGCACCGGCCCCTCACCCAAGGCGTAAGCAAACAGCAACAGTTGTGCTTGCTCGGCATACGCATGCACGCCATGGGCAATCGGGACGGGGGAGTACGTCTCTAGGTCCCCCCATAGGATCGGTGCGGGTGGCTGCGCGGTGGCCATCTCAGGCGGCGACCTTCAGCGAGTCAACCACCGTCGGATTCCAGAGAATTTGGTAGCTGCTATGCCCGTTGCGTGAGTACGGAATGGCTTCGCCCCATACGCGACCGGCTTCGGTTAATTCCCAGTCGTCGCGTTCATTACGGAATTGCAGGCCACTGGAGGCTAATAATTGGTTCACCGCCTTGGCCGAGCAATGCAGCTGCTTGCCTAGTTGCGTGGCGTTGAGCAGGCAAAGCGGTTCCTGTAACGCAGGCAATGCGCGGCGTATTTCTTCGGTCGTTAAATTCGTATTGCTTTTGATACAGGCCAATGTCGCGGCGGCAGCAATTCCTGGTTTTACGCCAGTCACTTTGGAAACGAATTGGCCGATTAACAGGAGTGCGGCAACGCGATCCTGTGTCGGCCCAGGCAAGGTGGGCAGTGCTCCTGGTGTGGAGTAGGTGCCTGTCTTGCGCAGGGTGGGCAGAACTTCGCTCGTCACCCAACGCTTAAAACGCTTGGCCGCAGGTTTTGTGCTGCCCATGATCAGGGAGTACAAACCGGATTCGTTGATGTGGTTAACGCGTTGAGTTCGCCCCAGCGCGTCGGTGACCTCCAACTTCTGGAGGTCATCTACATCCACGTGGGATTCAATGGCTTGATGTGGATTACCAAACTCCAGAACGGCACAAACATCGTTGGCGTTGAACCAAGGCGCATTGGCCTCGTCGAGTTGAATACGCACATCTTTTGATTCAAATTGGAATGGAGTGATTGCGTTGGCGGAATGAGTGGAGTGGTCAAGCGCGGGACGGTTGCCTGTCTTGCGCAGGGTGGGCAGGACTTCCTCAAATACCCAACGCTCGAACCGCTCTGCGGCAGGGAGTTTGCTGCTCACAATCAAGCGGAGCATGTCAGGCTCGGAGATGATCCGGATTTCTTGAACTCCGCCTGACGTCTGAAGGGGGTAACGCTTCGGCACCCCCCTGCAATGATCGCCCAAAGCTTTGTTATGGTTGGTGTAACCGAGTACATCGGCAACGTCTTTGCCGACAAACCACACTTCACCGTGATCATCAACCACGGTACGCACGGCGTGCGATTCAAATTGGAATGGGGTGATTGCATTCATTGCGTGGTCCTCTGTGGGTTGGAAGGGGCTTGGGATGGAAGGCGCGTGATGCAGCGGGACAATGTGTTGGCCCGCTTTTCGAGCTGCGGCTGCGGGCAGTGCTTCACTGATGAGCCACTGTCTAAAGCGTTTAGCCGCCTCTTTGGTGCTGCCGATGAGCAAGGCGTACACCCCTGACTCATTAAGATAGTTAACGTGTTTGGTCCGCCCGATAGTGTCGATGGCGGCGCGTTTCGATACGTTCTCCGCATCCACATGCTGAGCAAGTGCAGCACGCGGATTTAACAACTCCAACGCCGCGCAAATGTCATTGGCGTTGAACCATCGCCGCTTGTGTTCGTCGAGCTGGACACGCACGGCGTGGGATTCAAACTGGAGATGGAATTCAGAGGGTGCATTCATGATGTTGTCCTTACGATGCAAGCCGGTGGAGGGTGCGCGTTTCTCGGCCCTGCCGTTTCGTGTGCTGCCAGTGGTGTGAATCCGATTCACCCCCACGGCATGGCTCCTTCAACATCCTCCAGCTCGGCGACGTTGCTCAGGTCCTCGAAGTCCTCCACGCTGGCCACACCGCCTCCAGCGAACGCCTCACCATCACGCAAGAACTGCACGCCCCCCAGCGAGGCGTTAATCCGCTTGCCGTAGTTGTTGTCCTGCGCCCAGAGTTCTATGTTGGCGTTGACGTAGCATCCGGCATACGGCCTGCCGTCCTGCGCGGCGAGCGGGGTCCTGTCACGGTCGATCACCAGTGGCCGTGCCTTGTTACGCGCAGAGACGTATAGGTGCCCTGCAAACCCGTCATAGCTGGCTTTCAGGTCGCCATCATGCAAGGCGACTCTGTCGCCCATACGCATCTGTTTAAGCTGGGCCGCCGCCTTAGCGCCCCATTTGTCATTGGCCATCTTGTCAATGGCCTGGTTAAGGGCTTTGACTTGCGGGTCAGCAGGGTCGATGAGGAAGCAGGCCGAGAAGGCGGCCTCGCCTTCGCCATTGACTTTCTTGGGTTCAAACAACACGGGGAAGGCTAAGCGCACGTTTTTTAGGGTGAGTTTCATTACGGTGTCTCCTGAGATTGAAGTGAGGGTGCTGTGTCTGGGAGTGGGGGGATGGGCATATCGCTCAAGTCCTGGAAATCCGTCGCGTCCTGAAGGGCGAGCGCGGGGCGTTTATCCGATGTGGGAACAACAATGGGCGCCCCTGTTGACCTATGAATGAGCGGTTGGAGCTTTGGCCACTGGCGATCACCAATGACTCCGACCTGGTGGAGTTTCTCGGCACGCGTGGGGCTGATGAGAGACACGTCGTACATGTCTTTGAATTTGATGCGCAGCTGTTTGAGCATGGCTTCAGCGGCGGTCATGTCCGCCCAACGGCGCGGCCCCTGTCGGCCTTGAACCACCTTGTATCCAGGCACGGGCTGACCTGAAAGCAACTCCGCTGCTGCCCTGTCGCGAATAGATTTGCACCAGGATTCGATTAACTCTGTTGCGCCAAACAGGCAGGCCAGTGTGGTGTTGTCAAACGTGCGCAGCTGCGCGTAGCTGAGCTGCGGGACAATGGGCTTTGTGAGGTCGACAAAATCATCTGCCACCGTGTTCAGTACATGCGTGGCCAACGCAGGGCAGCTCGCTTTGGCCTTGCAAAACCGGCAGGGCGTTTCTGCGGGGCCGAAATACTCTGAAGGCAATTCGCCTACGTTGTTGTAGTGCCACATCGCAGCCCTACACCGCGCTGCGCCTTGCGCAACTTTCCGCCTAAAATCCTCCATCTGGGGGAGGGTGCGCACCCACTCATCGGCATGCCCAAGCCGTGGTTGCACGATCACTAGCCGCACGTGCTGAAAGGCTTCCACCCCTCCAAATTCACTCAGCGCTGCCAGCGCATACAGCTGCAATTGCTCATTGCCTTCGGCGAAGACTTTGACGCCTCTGCCGTATTTGAGATCAACGATGGTTAGCTCATCCCCCGCTAAAATCACCACATCAGCGGTGCCTTTAGCGTCTTGCTCCCCAGTGATGGAGGCAATGCGTAGGGGCTGCTCGACCAGGCGCACCCCCGCAATGGCGCGTACATAGTCCACATACTCCTGCACGTACGCCGCCATCTCTGCGGTGACTTCCCAGCGGTGGCCGTTGACCTCATGGCATGCCCCCACGTACGCGCTGGCATCGGAGCCGGTGCGTAATGCGTCGGCAGCCACCGTATGGGCCACGGTGCCTTCATCGGCAAATGGGCTGGAGTCGTCTTTGCAGGTGCGCGTTAACGGAACGCTTGCCGGACAGTGCAACCAACGATGCGCACTGCTCGGGGATAACATGGCGTGCTGGCTCATGTCTCAGCCTCTAAGGGCAAACCGCGTTCGTGGGCGATGTAAAATCCTTCGATGCGCTCCATCAGCGTTGGGTACAACTCCGGAGGGATTTGAGAGAGGCCAGCCACGCCAAATGACGTCAACACGTCTTTGGCGTATGTATTGCCAAGCTCTTTAGACAGGGCCGTTAACGCCTTCGCCGCCTCAAGATACCCAGGCGTGCTCATAGCGTCCGTTGTGCTCTGAGCAGCAGCAGGATTGGCCGCCGGTTGCGCCACATCCGTTGGGGGAGGAGGTGCCGCCGGTGGAGGGCTGGGGGCGCTATCGCTGCGCGGTGTAGTGTCAAGCACAGGTTGCGCGGGGCTGCTCGTGCTGCGGGGCGGGTTAAGCACCGCTAACACAGCGTTTAATTGGGCCTGATCGGTAATCGTGACGGTGATAGGAAACATGGGCTTTTTTCTCTCGTGTGTGGGGTGTTCCGTGTCGATGTGTTGTCCGTTGTCATCACAGCGCATCGCCGTCTTGCTCCAGTGCGTCACGCACCGCTTCGTAGTCTTCTAGCAAGCCTTTAAGACGCGATAACAACTCCCTTTCCACAGGCGTAAAACGCTCCACGGCTTGCCTGGTTGTTAGGTCACTCACAAGTTCGTTATCACTCATTGAACGCATGAGTAGTGCTGTCGGCATGGGAGGCGACATATAAAAACTCCTTCCAGAAACACGTTCGGGATTAGTGTTTAATCAATAACGATGAAAGCGTTTTGGCGGCTTCGTAGTGCGCGCGGCGAACGCGGTAATTGGCGATGCGTAGTGCATTGGGCATTGCTCGGGTATCGCGCAAAATGCAGTGGGCTAACCCAGGGTGTGCGTAGTCATTGCAACGTGCAGCGTGTTGTTCTTTCGGTGTGCGATAGCGGTTCATCGGTAGGTTTTTCCTGTGTCAAATCACGCCGCACGTGGCGGGCTGGGATGCGTGTTGTTTCGCATTGATTTGCGGTGAATGGCTGTGACGGCAATAACGGCTGGGAACCCAAAGCGCCGGTAGGCGTCAGACTTCGCCTCAACAGTTTTCTGAAACAGGCCGGTGTAGGTGTACACACCCTGCTTGGTGCGTGCGGTGATGGCGCAAGGAATCATGCGTATTCCTCCTGCATGACATCGGCGGTGCACCGTTGCTCAATCCATTCTTTCTGGTGGGGTTTAGCGCGTTCTGCTTTGCTGTGGGGGCGTTGGAATCTTGGAGGCCAACCCCTCGGGGCGTTTATGATGGAAGTCCCAACAACCATCAAACCCCAAGGGGCCAGCCATGACTGAGAAGCGGATTTCGGATGAACAGGATTTTGAGAAAAGGTCAGGCGTTCCCGTACGCGGACCAACGCAGCCCCCCCCAGCGCCCATACCCCAGCCACCACCGGCAGAAAAACAGTGAGGAACTCATGAACACAGCAGCGCCAGAAGCACGCACTAAATATGAAGCTGAGTTTGATTTGGCGTATCACGTTCGCTTGTACGAACGGCATATCCGGTTTTATTGCAGGCTCCGCAAGCTGTTTGTTTTTTCCAGTGTCCTTGCTGGAACGGTTGCGATTGGTAATGTTGTGAGTGGATTGCCTTGGTTGGTTTCGCTGCTGAGTGTGGTTGTTGCGGTGGCTGGATTGGCTGATCTTGTCTTTGATTTGAGCAATCAGACTGTTGCGTATGAACATCAACGTCGTAAATGCGTGGAGCTTCAGGTGGAGCAGTCGGTATTGACGTTGGAGGAGCTTGATAGCCAGATGCGGAAAATTCTTATAGATGCCCCACCAGAAATTGAGGCACTCAGGATGCCTTCTTACAATGATGTTCTTCGCACACTCGGCCATGTTGCACGTGTGCAACCGCTTACACGTGTTGAGCGCGTGTTGGATAAAATTGCCTGAATCCTTTTTATGCGGTTGTAAGCGCGGATCGTTATAACTGCTATATCCAATGCCAGCCATTACGCACCTGCCTTTGGTGTAGCAGTGGCATCAGTACGCATCTGGCCACGGACAGGGCGGACGGGATACTTATCCGAACGCGATGCTACAAAGCTGTAATGGACACCGAATTTAAAGACCGTTGCTCTTTCTTTCGGTTCTTGTTCGCACGGGGTGCAGGTCCATAACAACAGGCCCGAGTCCCCCCAATACCAATATCCCTCCAGTAGCCCAATAGTTTTCAGCTCTTTAAGTTCAGGTACGCGCCAATCGTCATAACCGCCGATCTTTAATTGGCAACATTCCTTTACCGCAACACAATCAGGGCCGTATTCATTCGAGCTTGGGCCGACATACCCAGCCAACCACTCAAGCCCTTTATGCTCATCACGCGTAATGATGTGCTTGCCGTGTTCGTCGTAGATTTTGGTGAACCTAACGCCCTCTGGGGTGGGGGCGTATCCGAAGGACGCGGTGCTCATGCGGCCACCCCCATGCTTTCAGCGGCTTCGTATGTAGCTAAAGCAGCACGAGCAGCAGCAAAAGCAGCATCACGCGCTTCTTGGTCTTTAGCGGCGTCGTACGCAGCACACGCTTCTTTTTTAGCGGCTTCGAGCGCAGCACGAGCAGCATTACGCTTTTCTTGTCGTTTTTTCTCCGATGCAGCGAGCTGCGCCGCAGATCGATTACGCACCGCCTCAAGGGCAGCTTTCACTTGCTGATACAATGGATGCGTTGTGGCAACAGTGAACTTATCGTCGTCAAAATAATCTGTCATCACGTCGGTGCTGTTGTACACCTTAAAACAGGCATGCACTAAAGGGCTAAAGCGTGTGTAACGCGTGGCGATTACACTAATTTCCGAGTTATCCCTGTCGTGCGGCTTTTCGTAGGAGTAACCGGCATGCTGCAACTTCCCGCCTTTCTCATCCCGAATGCCGTTCCAATAGAACAATGGCGCTTTTTTAGTTTCTGATGCGGTCGTGGCAGTCATGCGGCCACCCCGTTACTAGCGGCAGCTTCAGTGGCTTCGTATGCAGCAAGGTCGGCGGCATAAAAAGCATCACGAATAGCATCAATAACAATATTGGTATCACGCGCTTTTTCTTCTTTAACGGCGTAGTACGCCGCAAAGGCAGCACTGGCTTTTTCTCTAGCGGCTATGTACGCAGCATGTGATTCTGTTATAGCCGCTCCGGATTCACTACGAACCTCATCAAACGCTTCTTCTTCGGCGGCTTCGTAGGAGGCCCAAGCGGCACGCACAACAGCCATAGCAGCACCAAACGCTTCTTGTTTTTTATCAGCGTCGTATGAAGCAAAAGCAGCATCACGCGCTCCTTCTTCAGCGGCTTCGCGTGCCTCATACGCGTCCATAGCAGCGTCTTCGCAGTCATATAAAGCATCACGCACTTCTTTTCTAGCGGCTTCGCATACAGCCCAAGCAGCAGCAATCTCTTTTTTAGTTTCTGATACGGGTGGGCGGGCCTGAGGCTGGGCTTGCTCGCTAACGTTTAATGTCATTTTGATATCTCCTTGCCCCTGTGCCGCCGGTTGCGGGTGTCGTGGGGCGATGGGGAGATATTACCTAAAGGGTTATTACCTTTCAATAACCTTTTAGGTAATTATCGATTAAATTTTCTACGTTGCACGAAGGCTGCTTGTTTAAGGCGAAAAAAAAAAAAAAAAAAAAACCCCGCCAGCGCGGGGTTGATGTTTTTAAGGGTTATGAGCCGTTTAACGGCAACTGATGGTCACGGCTGCTTAGCAGCCTGCGGCGGTGGCTGCAATGCTTGAGCAGGAACCTGAATGATGATCGGAGCGGACTGAGCCGGTAACGCTTGATAACTCCCCTTGATGGTGCTGACCACGAAGCCGCCAACACCAAGAATGCCTGCGAAAAGGGCTAATACCGTGGCGAGCATCCATGTCCGGTTTTCTTTTTGAGCCTTCTCGAAATCAGCACGCAACTCACCCGCCGACTTGTTTAAGTCTGCCCGCAATTCACCGGCTGACTTGTTTAAGTCGGCCAGTAGTTCACCTGCCGACTTATTTAAGTCAGCCCGCAAGCTTTCAACATCGGCCTTGGTGGCAAGTGTGGGGATGATGGTTTCAAGTTGAACTATACGTGCTTCCATGCTGGCATCATGGGACAGATTGCCGTCGCCCGCAAGTGATGGACTTTCCCGCGTCAAATACGGAATTTTCTGCTTCCTTCCGCAGCACCATGCTTCATACCCTTTTTAATGCGAGCTATCTCGCGTGAATTTCCTTCCTGAATTTCGACAACTTCAGAGGCAAGATCAAGAACCATCCTCCCCACCTTAGAGGACTCTGAGCGTTTTCCATAAGGAATTTCCAGACTCTTTCGTTTCATTTCAAGCACAACAGAGGAGTACATGGTGATCTTTCCTCATCGCAAGTTATGCATTCCCCCACTTCAACCACTGAGCCGTAACACGCTTGAACCAGGGCAGTTTGCGCGATGGGTGGTCCTTTAAATGGGCGTAAGATCGCGTCACCTGGTTTTCACACAAAATATCCAAGGCAACAAAGATAGGCGGCTCATCGCTTTCTATCTCCAGACGCTGTGCAGTCCAGGCAGAAACTTGTTCTTGCGTTGAGTCTGGGTGCTTAACGATGTCGGACTCAAGTTGAGAAAAGCGGCGGCGTAGGTCGCTATGGATACGGGCCATCTGTGCCGTTCCAGCCACCAGATTAATACTGGTGGCGATGGTAACAGTGACTGCTCCAGCAATAGCCATCCACTGTGGCGCGTATTGGCCCAGAGAAGCAATCACTGCGGAACCACTCAATAGCCCTATAACAGAATTCAGCTTGTCGCAGCGGTCAAAGAATGCCATACGGCAGGAGTGGTAGCGCTGTGACTTCTGGACTCCCCACAGGAGTTCCCATCGCATGGTATGCAATTCAGCGTTGTTGGCGTCCATGCCCAACAGCATAGCACTACCGTGTTGGAGGCGGCGGGGGTGGTTGGTGATTGGGCGAATCGCGTACAGGTAGCTCCCGAGTTCTTCGAGGAGGAGGTGGCGGCGAAGCGGGTTGATTGGGTTTATTGCTCAAAATCTTTTCGTCCTTTTCCTATATAAGGTTTATGGGGTTCTACAATCCTCCGCTGCCTCCCCTGTCAATCACGCGGCCAAGCACTTGAACCGTTTCCATCTCGTTAGGTGGTACGATCTCGTCCTTGTAAATACGATGGCCTTCAGAGTCCTTGTTTTGGTTGTCGCTAACAATGCGTAAACCGTTGTTACGCAAGGTGTAGAGTCGTTTGACCTTTGCTTCACCACCAATGGCGATGGCATACACTTTCCCATCGCGAATACGGGTGTCAGCGAAGTTCACCATGACTCGGTCGTTATCAAACAGGGTGCGCTCCATGCTGTCGCCGTGTACGCGCATCAGCTTCACATCTTTTGGATTGATGTGTGCGTGCCTGAGCCAGGGCAGGGGGAAGGGCATTCGGAACTTTGTTTCAATGAACTCAGGAATTAGGACGCCGTTACCAGCGGAGAGCATCACATCGACTTCATCAACAAGTACGTTGGCTTCTGGATCCAACTTCTCATCGTCATCAATTGCTTGAAATTCATATGTATCAAGTTTGATGTGCTGGCCTGCGGGGTGTGGTGCATCAACACTTGGGAGCCTATCAAGGTAAGCGTTAGGTAACCCGAGTTCTGCTTCAATGGCGCGTGCCAGCTTATGACCGATACCCTTTGGGTTGGTTTCGGAAATCCATTGGCTCACTTGGGCTTGCGACCAACGACCAGCCCCACGCCTTCGTGAGAATTCGACTGGCCCACCAGCGGCGGCAACCAGTTGCTTAATGTGGAAAGTGCGTGCGGATAATGCATCCATAATCTCTATGATCCCATTTATTACCAGGAAGGTAAATTATCGAAAGGGTATTGCTTGTTAATAACCCTTTAGGTAATGTTTCGGCATGGACCTGCTCGACTACATCAAACTCAATGGCGGTAGCGGCAAAATCAACTGCCCTGTGCTCGTGCAATTAGCTACAAGAGCTGTATGCAGCCATAAAACCCTTTACATGATTGCCCTCGGCCACAAGAGAGCGGGCCATCAGTTAGTTAAGTCACTTGAACGTGTCACCAACGGTGCCGTTAGCCGCTACCAACTCCGCCCCGACATCTTCGGCGCTCCCCCCACAGGCCACAGGCAGGAGGTGTCCGATGCCGCCTAAACCCGAGTTCCCAACTTCTTTTCTTTCTCGATTACCGAAGGCAGTGCGCCTCTGGTGGTTTCGATTACACAAGCAACCGCACTGTGTGGAATGTGGAAAACGGTTGGATGGGTTTGAATTTCTCCGGGCGGGGGTTGGCCTTCTAGAACTACTGAAAGGTAGTGGTTTTCCATGTCCACGTGCGTGCAAATCCAAAACGCGTGGCTGCCAAAACGGCCATCTTGGGAGTGAAATTTCCTAATGATCAATTGGCTCAAGACTACATTTGGATGTAGTACTACAACGAATACTTTTTCTTCCATGCCGATCTCCGGTAGTGATTTGGTTGTGTGGAAACACCAATTCTACCGGCAGATCGGCTCCAACCCGATTTCGATTGGAAATGCACTTATGGAGATGCCTGATGCGGCGTGATGGTTCGGAACGGACACGTGCCCGTGTACCCGTTTCTATGGACGAACTCCGCATCAAGGAATACGAGGCCAAAGCCGAACTGCTGCGGTTGAAAGCAGCAGCAACGGACGATCCCTTACTTAAAGAGCGTCTTTTAGCGCAGTCCAGCCTTGCCTCTCTTGGCGCAAAGCAAATCGCAAATCTTTGTAACTCATTCAAACGGTGTGACGTTTGATGCGCTGTATTCGATCTTTTCAATGACATTGAATAACCCTTGGTAATGAATCTATGTATGCCGATCCGACCCACATTCGTAGTCACCCGGTGAAGGTGCGTTTTAACGATGCCGAACGCGATTTAATCAATGCGTTGGCTCAGTACAACGGGATGCAACCGGCGGCGTTGGTTCGTGAACTGGCGTTATCGGTAGCAACTGCTGCGATAAAGAATGATAAGCGGCAAGCAGACGCGGCTTGAAGTGCCTAACCAGGCCCTTTGGAGGCCCTGTGAAAATTGATCTAAGCCCTGCTGATCGAAAAATGTTTGAGCAATACGCACAAATCTATGGACTGGCTTGCGTTGATGAAGCGGTAGAACACGCTGCAAAACAAGCACTAAAGGACGCTTATCTGCTACGGGCCAAGAATGGGCATTCGCCTCTTGAAGAAGGCGTGGTGATTTATTTGAAGGGACTTAAAAAGCCCTCAAGGAATCAAGAATGAAAGCAAGCGGTGACACCGTGAGCTTGACCACTGCCCATCGCTGCGGTACCGTCGCTGGTAAGGAGTGTAAGAACTCCGTAGCTAGCGGTACCCGCATCCGAAACCCATGCGGTTTTTTTACGCCTGCACGTTTTTACGTCGGGAGGGCG
This sequence comes from Xylella fastidiosa, assembly GCF_011801475.1. NCBI lineage: Bacteria > Pseudomonadati > Pseudomonadota > Gammaproteobacteria > Lysobacterales > Lysobacteraceae > Xylella > Xylella fastidiosa. Next base: position 2,045,742 of record NZ_CP044352.1, on the reverse strand, counting down.
GCAGCCATACAACACCCTGTAAAGGGGAAAGCTGCCCGCCGTCTAGCTACGGTTTCTTACCCTCCCGACATTCTCAGGGCGGCGCGTAAGAAACGTCTCGATCTACTTCTCATTCTCGCCAGCCACGGTGACGCCGTGAGCTTGACACCAATCATGCATCTGAGGCAGGCTACCCACGCAGCGGCAAAATCCGCTGCCGGGTTTAGAAGCCTGAATCCCCAGCGCGAAAAGCGCCCATTTCCGATGTTGGCGCTTTTTCATTGCTCGCTACCGTCGGTAGTGGGCCTTGCGTACAGCGCAACTCGCCTATGGCGGGCGGCGTGGAGAGACTTTCAAGTCTACCGGTCCTGGGGTCGGTCTTCTAACTCCGCGTCGTCCGCCTCCCTGTTTAGAAGCGTGGTGGCGGACTCCATTTTCCTCAGGAGTCATGCTATGTCGCAGTTACCTTCTGCCGTGTGTTTTTCCGGCAAATCCCTTTCCATTATTGATCGTGACGGTACGCCGTACTTGAGTGCACGCGAGTTAGCCCGCGCTTTGGGCTACAAAGACACCGTGAGCTTGACCACTGCCCACCGCTGCGGTACTGTCTTCGGTAAGGAGCCTAAGAACTCCGGAAGTAGCGGTAACCGCACCCGAAACCCATGCGGTTTTTTTACGCCTGCACGTTTTTACGTCGGGAGGGCGGCAGCTATACAACACCCGCAAGGGGAAAGCTGCCCGCCGTCTACTTCCGGTTTCTTAGCCTCCCGACACCCACAGGTGCGGCGCCTAAGAACGTCTCCCCTGTGGTCATCCCATGAAGTAGGAGACGTTTTATGACGCAGTTACCTGCTGCCGTGTGTTTTTCCGGCAAATCCCTTTCCATTATCGACCGTGATGGTGTTCCTCACCTAAGCGCACGCGATCTAGCCCACGCTTTGGGCTACAAAGACACCGTGAGCTTGACCACTGCCCATCGCTGCGGTACCGTCTTCGGTAAGGAGCTTAAGAACTCCGAACTCAGCGGTACCCGCATCCGAAAACCATGCGGTTTTTTTACGCCCGCACGTTTTACGTCGGGAGGGCGGCAGCCATACAACACCCGCAAGGGGAAAGCTGCCCGCCGTCTGAGTTCGGTTCTTAACCTCCCGACACCCACAGGTGCGGCGCGTAAGAACGTCTCCCTGTGGTCATCCCATAACTCAGGAGACGTTCTATGACGCAGTTACCTGCTGCCGTGTGTTTTTCCGGCAAATCCCTTTCCATTATCGACCGTGATGGTGTTCCTCACCTAAGCGCACGCGATCTAGCCCACGCTTTGGGCTACAAAGACACCGTGAGCTTGACCACTGCCCATCGCTGCGGTACCGTCGCTGGTAAGGAGATCAAAAACTCCGGAAACAGCGGTACCCGCATCCGAAAACCATGCGGTTTTTTTACGCCTGAACGTTTTTACGTCGGGAGGGCGGCAGCGATACAAGACCCTTTGGGGAAAGCTGCCCGCCGTCTGTTTCCGGTTTTTGACCTCCCGACACCTACGGGTGCGGCGCGCAAAAACGTCTCCCCGTGGTCATCTCACGAAACAGGAGACGTTTTATGACGCAGTTACCCTCTGCCGTGTGTTTTTCCGGCAAATCCCTTTCCATTATCGACCGTGATGGTGTTCCTCACCTAAGCGCACGCGATCTAGCCCACGCTTTGGGTTACAAAGACACCGTGAGCTTGACCCACATTCACCGCTGCGGTACCGTCGCTAGTAAGGAGCCTAGAAACTCCATTGCAGCCAGCGGTTACCGCATCCGTCAATCTCGCGGTTTTTTTGTGCCCGTTCGTTTTCACGGCGGGAGGGTGACGGATAAAAAACCTCGCAAGGGGGAAGAAGTCCGCCTGTCTGGTTGCAGGTTTCTAGCCTCCCGCCTTCTACGGGTGCGACGCCTAGAAACGTCTCCCCGTGGTCATCTTGATCAACCAGGAGACGTTTTATGACGCAGTTACCCTCTGCCGTGTGTTTTTCCGGCAAATCCCTTTCCATTATCGACCGTGACGGTGTTCCTCACCTAAGCGCACGCGATCTAGCCCACGCTTTGGGTTACGCCGATGAACGATCCGTATTGCGCATCTACAACCGTCATTCCGAAGAGTTCACCTATCAAATGAGCTTGGTGGTCAATTTGACCACCGTTACCGGAGACAAACCCACCCGACTCTTCAGCCCTCGTGGCTGCCACATGGTATCAATGTTTGCTCGCACTTCAGTTGCCGCCGCGTTTCGTCGCTGGGTGCTGGATGTGTTGGAATTCATGCCCTCAATCCGCAAGACGGGCAGCTACTCGGCTTCGCACCCTCCTGTTGTCACTTTGACAGAAGAAGAGGCATTCAACCTGTACGCACTGCTGAGGATGGTCGCGGGGCATTTGTCACGGGAACGCATCGAACCGATTGAACAAGCCTTACATCTGATTCGCTCACCGTTAGCCGGTGCGGTCAGCGATCTGTGGCGGGAGGTGGGGCCGCGTGCTAAGCGCATGGAGAATCTCGCTGGGCGTTGCCGCAGTGCCTTCTACCGTTTGCGCTAACACCTGCGGCTGTCTGGCTGGCCGTACTCCTTAATTAGTAAGGAGTCACTTCCGAATCGTTAAACCACCCCCGCAGTTAAAAAGGGCGGGCTGAGGGGGTGGCCTCAACTCGCCCAAAACAAAGGTGAAACTCCTATGAGAGATTCTATCACGGTTCTAAAACACCCCGTAAATACCCTCGCCAAAACATGGCGCGCTGATGGCTCGGTGAAAGCCTACGACAACGCCAAGTTCTTCCAGGTGGAGCAACGAGCGCTCAACAATAGCCGCGAGCTGTCAGCACTTCTCACGGAGCTGGAGCAGAACCCGCATGCCTGCGTGATTCGCGGGGCGTATGTGGGCGATGCCAAAGCCGCTGCGCTTGATACTGAGTTCCAGAAAGGAAAAGTACGGCGCATTGCCGAGCTGTACGAGGATATCCCGCATCACTGGATGCTCGTTGAGATTGATAATTTCGATCCGGTGCGCCGCGATCCGGTGGCTGATCCGGTAGGGAGCATCGGCGAGTTCCTCCACGCACATCTTCCCTTTGGCTTCTACGGCGCAGATTACCATTGGCAGTTATCCAGTAGCGCGGGGCGTCCTGAGTGCGCAGGGAAGCTAAAAGCCCATGTGTGGTTTTGGCTACATAAGCCGTACACCAGCGCACAGCTCAAAGCCTGGGCCGCTGTCTGCGCTCCAGGGCTGGATGCTTCTGTATTTAATACGGTGCAAATCCACTACACCGCCGCCCCTGTATTTGAAGCCGGTGTGGCCGATCCAGTTCCAGTGCGCAGCGGCTTTGTGAAAGGCTTTCTTGAGGATTCTGTATTGCTGGAGATTGATGCGGCGATCCTGGAAAGCGCCAAGACTGAAGGTAAACCCAGCCGCCAACACAAGCTCATGGCCGCTGCTGCCAACGACCCTGTGGCCGTGCGCCTTGAAGAACGCGGGTTTATCTTATCGACCGGTAAGGCCGGTGAACTCTTTATCGAATGCCCCTTGGCTAAGCAGCATACGCAAGCCTCTAGCCCCACATCCACGGTGTATTACCCAGCGCATACCGGAGGTTATGCCAATGGCGCGTTTGTATGCCAGCACGCCCACTGTCGCGGGGTGCCGCAATCGGCGTTTCTACATGAAATAGGAGTCTATTCCGATGAGGAAATGCTAGCCATGTTCGAGGACCTCACGGACGAGCCTGCCACGCTTGCCGTTGAGCGGCACGACGTGCCCGAAGCGCTGTACCTAACCACTGACACAGCGAACGCAGTGCGGATTGCCAAGCATTACGGCAAACGGCTGATGGTGTCTGCTGATCGCTGGTTCGTCTGGGAAGGCACCCACTGGGCGCATGGTATGGATGCGGCGCGCCTGTTGGCGTTAAAACTCTCAAAAATCATTCGCGGCGAAGTGGAGCAATGGCGCACCAAGCGAGCGGACACGGAGAAGGAAAAAAGCAAAAACGCAAAGATCGCTGCTGCGCTGGAGGCATGGGGCAAGAAGTCGGAAATGCGCAGCACTGTAGAGGCGGCGATGGCGCTGGCCAAAAGTATGTTGGTTGTGAAAGCGGAACGGCTGGACACGGACCCCTGGCTATTGAACTGCGCCAATGGCACTGTGGACCTGCGTACCGGAACGCTCAAAGCGCATCGCCCCGAGGATTACATTACGCGGGTTGTCCCCGTTAACTACACACCCGATGCCGCTGCACCTGTCTTTAAAAAGACACTGGCGCGCATTACGTGCGAAGAGGGGCAGGCCCAGCAGCCGCTCAGTGACTTTCTGCAACGCTGGTTCGGCTACTGCGCCACCGGCTCGGTACGTGAGCATAAGCTGGCGGTGATGTACGGGATGGGACGTAACGGGAAAAGTACGCTACTGGACCTGATCTCAGGGATTCTTGGCAGTTATGCAGGTGTGGCCGCCCCTGGGCTGCTGATGGACGGAGGCCACGACAGGCACCCAACCGAAATTGCCGATCTGGCGGGACGGCGCATGATGACGGTGAATGAAACCAGCGAAGGAGGCATCTTGCGCGAAGGCTTCGTGAAGCAGGCCACCGGAGGGGATTCACTCAAGGCCCGTCATATGCGTAGTGACTTCTTCGAGTTCCAGCCCACGCACAAGCTGCAATTACTCACTAACCATAAGCCTGTCATCAAGGGGCAGGACGTGGGCATCTGGAGTCGCCTAATGCTCATCCCCTTTAAAGCGCGCTTCGGCACTGCTGAAGAGGTAAAGGCGGGGGTCGCCCAATACCCTATAGACCATAAGATCACTGAGAAGCTGGCCGCTGAACGAGAAGGCGTCTTAGCGTGGGTTATCGCTGGTGCCGTGGAGTGGTATCGGGACGGGCTTAACCCGCCTGGGATTGTGAGGGACGCTTCAAAGGACTATCAGACGGAGCAGGACCGCATCGCCCAGTTCATTAAGGATGAGTGCGTATTGGGGATGGAGCACGAGGAGAAGCTAACCGCGCCAATGGGTGGCGGCTTATACCCAGCCTATACGCAATGGTGCAAAGACAGCGGTGTTTACGCGTTGTCCAAAACCCGTTTTCTTGGCGAGCTGGAACGGTGCGTGCCGAAGTTCAGAAATAAACGGGAAACCAGAACGCTCGACGGAAAACGACGCGAGTTAGTGGTGATCCAAGGGATAGGGTTAGTAGACGCTGGCATATAACGAAAAGTAGTGCAGCGCCCTCTGCATCTCGCAAATGACTGTTGGCGGGGTGCAGAGGGTGTTGTTCGTTTTTGGGGTGGTGAATCTGTAAACGCTGCGGGTTTGATGAAATCTGCAAAATTTTACGCGTTAATTTTCTCAGGGTGTGGGGTGTGTGGGTCGTATTTAGCTTTTTTATATTATCCGTCACAACTCACTGTATAAAAAATATACAGCATATATAGAGAGAAATAGGAAAACGATAAAAAACGACCCACACACCCCACACCTTTAATTGCCACCCCATCTCCGCACCGTACATCTAGCCATTGCCACACCGACGGAAGAAAGCACCGCCGCATCATCCAATAATCTTCTTTATAATCAATGGTTTATACTAGTCCCCATGCTTTTTTGTGATGGGTTAGTGACCAATGCAAACAACATGCCTGCTACAACACTCCAATCCGCCTCGCTTGCTGGCGCGTTTGCCTTTGGGTGGGAAGCCCTGCGTTGTGGGATGCGGGGATACCGTAGGGGGTGGGGTGGGGCCCACTGTCGATACAGAGTTGCCTGCTAGTGTGCAGGAGTTGGCTGATGTTATCGGACGGAAGCAAGCGTTAACCCTGATTGGTCAGTTGCCGCGTACGTATCCCAAAGGCCGCCGCAGCGGCAAGGTGATTTTGTATGTTCCTAAGGCTTTATCGCCCCATCACCGGCTGGTATCCATTTTGGGATGGGAGGATGCGCAAAAGCTGGTGGATGTTTTCGGCGGGGAGATTTTGCAGCCAGCCAATTGCAATTACATTGCCCGCCATGCGCGGGATTGTGCTGTTGTGGAGCTTTTGTGTAGTGGCGTGCCCTTTGATGTCATTGCCAAGATATTTGGGATCAGTGTTAGGCACGTCAGGAATTTCGCTGCCGGTATTTCATCGCACCCGCCACGGAAAACCTGTCACAGGACGTATGCCCAGGATACACGCAGGATGAGCGGCAATGAATGTCTCCGGGACGTGTCATGCAGACCATTGGTGAAGAAGGCATTGCACTGATTAAGTTTTTTGAGGGTTGCAAGCTGAGCTCGTATACCTGTCCTGGGGGTGTGTTGACGATTGGCTATGGTGAGACGGGCAAGCACGTTACGCCTGATATGTGTCTTGCCAATGAGCAGGAAGCGGATGCGCGGTTACGTGCTCGATTGGCCAAGGAGTTTGAACCGGCGGTGCGGCGTTATGTGCGTGTGCCACTCAAGCAACATCAATTTGATGCGTTGGTATCGCTGAGCTTCAACATTGGTGCGGGCGCGTTCCACCGCTCGACGCTGTTACGCAAGCTTAATGCCGGTGATATTGCTGGTGCGGCGCAGCAGTTTCATGTGTGGAAATGGGCGGGCGGTCGTGTGCAGTCTGGCTTAATCATCAGGCGTGCCGCCGAACGTGCATTGTTTGAAGGCAGTGACTGGCGTGCTGAAGAGAAGCAACGGCGTGCCGCTTTAAAGGGTCGCCGTGATTGATCCCTCGGCCATGATGTCCTGGTGGAAAGAAGCGTTCTACACGTGCCTTGCGATGGTGGCTGGGGTACTCGGCTACTTAATGCGCACGCTCGACAACGGCGAGAAACCGACCTGGGCGCGTGTGCTGATCGAAGCCAGTGCGGCGGGGCTTGTGGGGCTGTTTGCGATGTGGGTATGTGAGTCGCTGGAGTTAAGCCAGCAACTGACGGCAGTCACAGTGGGGGTGTTTGGTTGGCTTGGGGCCTCTGCCAGTTTGGACCTAATTCAAAGCTTTATTGTCCCCAAAGTGGGGGGCGGGAGAAGGAGTTCGGATGATCGTTAATACACTGCGCCGTGTGGGGCGAGGTTTGCCCAGTGTGCGGCTGTTGGTTGAGTACATGATGATTGGTGCGTTGGTGGCGTTGGTGGCACATGCAGTGCTGGCCTGGTCCGAGCGCAGTCAATTAGCGCAACGTGCGGCGCAGCTGGAAGGCCAGTTAGCGACGGTGGAAAGCACGTTGGATGCGCAGGTTGCGATGAATCGTGATCAAGATGCGGCGATTGCGCGGCTACGTGCGTTACGGGAGATCGACAGGCAGGCGATTGCGGGGCTGCATACGGATTTGAATCGGATCACGGTGCGCGACCGTGTGTTACGTCAACGCATCATACATTTGGAGCAACACCACGATGAGGCGAAAGCTTTTTTGGATATGGATGTGCCTGACGTGCTTGGGTGCTTGCTCGACGGGGGTTCCTGTCAAGCCAGTTATCGTCACGCAGACCCGCGTTGAGGTGATTGCACCGCCGCAGGGTTTGTTGCAGCCGTGTGAGGAGCCGCCATTGCCGCGTGTAGAGACAGTCCGCGACTTACTGAGCCAGACGCTGGCATGGCGTTTGGCGTATGAGCAGTGTGCGGCGCAAGTGCGCTGTGTTGCGGCATGGGGACAGGCGGCCAGCGTCGGGCAGCCGTGGTCACCGCAGGGCTGCGGAATAGAAGACAGCGATACACCGTCGTGACCATGGTGCAATGGCATCTGATGGCTATAGAGGCGTCAAATGAGCGAATTTAGCTGCAATTTGACAGATTTTCACGGGTCCTTCCTGATGTGGGAGGCCTGCGGGGTCGAAACTCCGCGGGGCTTCCATTGTGCGTGGTGTTTTGATTCTCACTTGTTGTTTATATCGACCGATGGTTTTACAGAAACAGCAAGGAAAACAGGTTAATCGTGCAGGCCTTTCGGAGATATTCGGTGTAGCGTTGCCGACGGTTGATCAATGGGCACGTAACGGCTGCCCAGTCGTGAAACGCGGTGGACGTGGGCGGGAATGGACGTTTGACACGGCTGTAGTCGCCCGCTGGTTACGTGACAAAGCCGCAGAAGAAGCGGCGGGTGGGCGGTGGCCGATATTGAAGAATGGAAGCGCCGTAAGATCGCCGCTGAAGCGCAACGCGAAGAGTTGCACTTGGCCGATGCAAAAAAGCAGGTTGCTCCTTTGGAGCAGGTGGAAAAGACATTGGCCCGCGTATTCGCGGAAGTGCGTGCCAACCTACGCACTATTCCAGGGCGGACCGTCGCCCTCCTACTGGGTGAAACCGACGAGCGCCGATACAAACGCGTACTGCTGCAAGAAATCGACCAAACCTTAGAAAATCTCGCGTCCTTAGACCTAACCCAAGAAGACACGGACTCCGACGAAGACGAGGAAACAGACGATGTCTGAAACCTTAGGTATAGCCGCCCTAGAAAACCAAGAAGGCGTTGATCAGATGATCAGCAACGCCTTACAGATGCTGCGACCGCCCCCAGCAATGAAGCCTTCCGAATGGGCACAGACACGCATCCGCATTCCTGAAGGCAACGCCATTCCAGGCCCCTTGCGCCTAGACAACGCCCCCTACCAACGCGAACCCATGGATATGCTGGTGGACCCGGACTGCTACCGCGTCACCCTGAAATGGGGCGCACAAGTCGGTAAAACCATGCTGGCCTTATGCGTACAAGGCTACTGCATCGAAATGGCCCCCGCAGCCAAATGATGCTGCAACCCTCCCAAGGTGATTTACAAGCCTGGTTAGAAACCAAATTCTCCCCGCTGATTGCAGCCAACCAAGGATTGCAACGCCTGATTGCAAAACCGCGTGGCCGCGATGGCGTCAACAACCAGCGGATGAAATCCTACCCTGGAGGATTTCTGATGTTTGCCTGGTCCGGCTCACCAAAGACCATGCGCGGGCGCTCAGCACCACTGATTGTGTGCGACGAAATAGACGGCTACGAACGCACGGACGAAGGCCACCCGGTGAGCCTGTTGTGGCAGCGCGCCGCGACCTTTGGTGACGAACGGTTTCTTCTGGAGATCAGCACACCCACCATTGAAGGTGCCAGCTATATTGATGACGCCTACCGAGCCGGAGACCAGAGGCGATTTTACGTACGCTGCCCCGCCTGCGGATGCGAACAAACCCTAGAATGGGAACACGTCAGCTGGGTTGGACGCCAAAGCGACCCCGACGCCGACTTGGCCGCTATCGACGCCCACCAACCGCACACTGCACGCTACGTCTGCCAAGGGTGCGGCGTATGCTGGGATGACGGCCAACGCATTGCAGCCGTTCGCCAAGCCCACTGGCAAGCCAGCAAACCCTTTAACGGCCATGCCTCCTACGAACTGAACGAACTGTACTCCACCTTCCGCCGCCAAAGCGCCATCGTTCAAGACTACCTGGACAAACTCAAACACCAGGACCTACAAACATTCACCAACGTCAGCCTGGCCCGCGTCTGGAGCGAGACCGCCGAACAGGCCGACATGGATGACCTACTGCGCCGCCTTGAAACCTACCTTGCTGATGTCCCTATGGGCGGTGTCTTTCTCACTGCGGGCATCGACATGCAAACCGACCGCCTTGAAGTGGAAATTGTCGCATGGGGCATTGACGAAGAATCCTGGTCCATCCATACCGCCGTTCTCTACGGCGACCCCCTCTTAGGCGACGTCTGGGACGCACTGGACCGCTACCTCTCTACCACCTGGCAGCACGAAAGCGGCCTACGTCTCCCCATCCAGGCCGCCTGCTTAGATACCGGAGGCACCTGCGGCTACACCCAAGCCGCTTACCAATACCTGCGTACCAGGACAGGCGGACGCGTCTTTGGCATTAAAGGCGTTGGCGGCTGGGGCCGTCCCATCGTAGACAAAGCACAACGCAAACATTCCGGACGCAACGCACCCAGAATCAACCTCTTTACCGTTGGCGTGGACGAAGCAAAATTAATTGTGATGCGCCGCCTCGCCATCACCCAGCCTGGCCCAGGCTACTCCCATTTCCCCACAGACCGCTCCCCCGACTGGTTTGCACAACTGACCGCTGAAAAATTGCGTACCCGCTACCTCAAAGGCCAGCCAATACGCCAATGGACCAAACCCGACAAAACCCCCAACGAAGCATTGGATTGCCGCGTCTACGCCTACGCCGCCCTCAAAATCATCAACCCGCATCTACCCCATGACGCAAAGCGTATTAAAGATGCCGCCGCCTTACTACCCAAGGAAAAACTGCCACAGGACCCCACCCCAGAAGTGCAACACCATACCCCCCATCTTCGCCCCCAACGTCCCCGGCCCCCCTTAAGACGCCGGAGAACATGGGCTAACGACTGGTGACCCATGACATTCCAGCACACCTGCCCAACATTCCCTGCCAAGATCAATGCTGGATGCTCATTACAGATATCCCTTGCACTCAAAGACTACCCCTGGCCCGACTGGACACTCCATTGCCTCCTGCGTGGTCCGGCATCACTGGACCTCACCGCGCAGGGTGAAAACACCACCCACCGATTCAACATCCCCGCTGCGGACACCGCACAGTGGACACCCGGCGATTACCTCTACCAACTGCGTGCAGCACACAGCCCCCAGACCATCGAAATAAAACGTGGGAAACTCCGTGTTGAGCCAGACTTTGCAGCGCTGCCCCAAGGCTATGACGGACGCAGCGACAACCAACGCGCCTTAGATGCCATCAACGCCGTCCTGCAAAAACGCGCCACCCAGGACCAACAGCGCTACCGCATCAACAACCGCGAACTGTGGCGTACCCCATCGCTGAATTGCTGAAACTACGCACCTTCTACGCCGTAGCCGTACAACGCGAAACACCCACCGACACCCCCCGCAGCTGGGGGAACATCGTTCCTGTGAGGTTTGTAGGATGAACCTCTGGACATGGTGGACACAGCGCACAGCCCAGCCAGATCACCCCACCCCAGACACGGCAACACCCCAGCCAAACCACCCCCCGCGGCGCTGGTATCAGCGCATGCTGCCCTTAGGCGGCATGTTCAAAGCAGGGCAGGTGGATACCAATGACCTGTGGAGCAGCATCCCCGTCTCCCCGGACGAATACATCACCCAACGTCTTCCAATCCTGGTCGCGCGCATGCGCGAACAATGGTCCAACAACGACCATGTCAAACGGTACATTGACCTATGCCGCCGTAACATTGTGGGCCCCCGCGGCATCGTCATGCAGGCCCAAAGCAGAAAATCGCGCAGCGGTGCCCTGGACACCGCCATCAACGACGCCATTGAAACCTGGTGGCAAGACTGGGGCCGCAAAGGCCAGTGTGAAGTCACCGGAAAATTATCATGGCGCGAAATCCAAACCCTCTGCGTAGAGACCTGCGCCCGTGATGGAGAGTTTATTGCCCGAAAAATCTATGGCACACACGCCGGACCGCATGGCTTTTGCTTACAACTGATCGACCCACTGCGCCTACCCGTGCGCTACCAAATGCTGAAAACAGACCAGACCGGCGGATTTGTCCGACAAGGCATCGAATTTAACCGATTCGGAAAACCGCTGGCCTACCACTTCAGCTCCATTGACGAACGTGACACCTACTACTACAGCATCAATGGACGAGGCTACATCCGCGTCCCCGCCGAGGAAGTCATCCACATCTTCAAACCCGTGATGGTGGGACAACGCCGCGGCCTACCTTGGGCCGCCACCTCCCTACTGCGTCTACACCATCTACAAGGCTTTGAAGAAGCCGCCGTACAAAACGCACGCGCCGCCGCTAGCAAAATGGGTTTTGTCGGATACCGAGAGGGTTTTGGACCGCGAGCCGACGAACAGGAAAACGTTGCCCAAACCATCCAGATGAACGCTGGACCCTTAGCCATCCACGAACTCCCCCAAGGCGCAGAATTTCAAGACTGGAACCCCCAATACCCCTCAGGTGAATTTGGCTTATTCACCAAAGCCGCCAAACAAAGCTTGGCTGCGGGCATGGATCTCTCCTACCACGCCCTTTCCGGCGATCTAGCGGACGTCAACTACTCCAGCATCCGCCAAGGCACATTGGATGAACGCGAACGCTGGAAAGAAGACCAGCAATTTTTTATTGAATCCCTCCACACCCCTGTTTTTGAAGCGGCCTTGAAAGTGGCCTTGCTGAGCGGACAGATTCGCGTGCATGGCAAACCACTGCCTGCCGAACACTACGACCGATACCGCCGCGTTTCCTGGCAAGGCCGCCGCTGGGCCTGGGTCGACCCCCGCACCGACGTTGAAAGCGCACTGACCTGCATCCGTGGCGGCCTGACCTCCACCAGCCAAGTCATCCTGGAACAAGGCCGCGACCCCCAGGACGTCTTTCGCGAAATCGCCCAAGACCTGAAAGAAATGCAAGCCTCCGGCATCCCCAACGACTACCTCAAGTACCTGCTGTATGGCGCAGACCTCACTACCGCCAACACCACACCGACCCAGAAGGAACCCACCCCCCATGACCACAGCCACTGAGGTAGTACGGGACCTTCGCAAAGGCGGCACCCAGTACCGCCATGCCGATGTCCTATCGATAGACGAACCCTCCAGAACCCTTGAACTTGCATTTAGCAGCGAAGCAGCAGAAGTGCAAACAAGGAGCGGCGTGGAGATTCTCGGCCACCGTATCAACGAAGTACGCATGCACCGTCTTGACAACGGTGCCGCCTTACTCCTGGACCACAACCCACGCGAACACATTGGCGTTGTCGAATCGGCCTCTATTGACAGCGACCACCGCGGACGCGCCATCGTGCGCTTCGGGCGCAGCCCACGTGCTGAAGAAATCCTACGTGATGTCCTGGACGGCATCCGTAAACACGTCTCAGTGGGCTATTTAGTCCATCAAGTCGAAGTGATCGGCCAACGCGACGCAGGCCCCCTGTACCGCGCCACGGACTGGGAACCCATTGAAATCTCCATTGTCAGCATCCCTGCCGACCCCTCCGTTGGCATCGGGCGCGCCTTGGAAAATCCGCCACAGGACACCGCAACAGTCTCGCAACACACTCCAGGCACCTCTGAGGATAAAACCATGACGGAACCATCACCCCCCGCCCATGCCGACACCACCAACACACCCCAGCCGACATCCAACGCGACTGACACCCCCAACAGCGTCGATGCCGAACGAACCCGTGTCAGACACATTGCTGACCTTGGCAAAACCTACGGACACCTGGAACTGGCGCACGACTACATTACCCAAGGCCACTCACCGGAAGCATTCCAGCGCGCCCTACTGACAAAACTGACGGACAAAGCCCCCATGCCCCAGTCTGAACCTCACACGGAAACCGGCATCGGCCTGTCCACACAAGAAATACGGCACTACAGCATCGTCCGCGCAGTCCGCGCGTTATTGCCTAATGCCAGCCAGACCGACCGCAACGCGGCGGCCTTTGAGATTGCCTGTTCCGCTGCCGCAGAAAAAACCTACGGCAAACAGGCGCGCGGCCTACTGATCCCCTCGGACGTCCTCAACCGCGCATTCTCCACCACCACCCCGACGGACGGCCCCGGCAGCAACATCATTGCCACCGAACTACACGCCTCCTCCTTTATCGAAATCCTGCGTAATAAAACCTGGGTCATGCAGCGCGCTACCGTCATGGGCGGCCTGGTTGGCAACGTCGATATCCCCAGACAGAAAGGCACCACCCAAGCCTACTGGGTGGGGGAGGGCGACTCACCGGAAAAAAGCAAACCTGCCCTGGACCAAATCCACTTCACCCCCAAATCCCTGGCCGCCTATACCGACATCACCCGGCGTCTGCTCCTGCAATCCACCCCGGATGCCGAACAAATCGTCCGCAGCGACCTACTGAACGTCATGGCCCTGGAAGTGGACCGTGCCGCCATCTACGGCAGCGGCTCAGACATGCAACCCACAGGCGTTAAACATCACAGCGGCATTAACGCCGTGTCCTTTGCACAAAAAGGGCAACCCACATTTGCTGAACTTGTCCAGATGGAAACGCAAATTGCCCTGAACAACGCAGATGTGAACGCCATGTCCTACGCCTTCAATGCAGGCATACGTGGCTATGCCAAAACCGCCTTGAAGTTTCCCCAGACTGCCGCCAGCGGCACGATTTGGGAATCCGGCAACACCGTCAACGGCTACCCAGCCAGCGTGTCCAACCAGATCAAGGCCGGTGATGTCTTCTTTGGGAACTGGGCGGACCTCATCATTGCCATGTGGGGAGGCTTAGATATCACCGTCGACCCCTACAGCCTCAGCACCAGCGGCGGCACCCGGATTGTCGTGTTCCAAGATGTCGACTTTAACATCCGTCGTACCGAAAGCTTCTGCTACGGCGCAGCCGCCTGACCCTTGAGGAACACACCATGCCGACGACGACAAACACCCTCAAAATCAGCGCTGCGGTGGTAATCCAAGGCCTGATTTACCGCCCTGGCACAATCGTCCAGATCCCTACGGCACTGGCGCACGATTTAATGCGCCGTGGCCGTGCTGAGCTTGCCGGTGATGCCGATGGCCCCGTGGCAGTGATCATCGACCCACCCAGCGGCGGAGCACCCACACCAAACACCTTGACCCCTACAGAAACCAACGAGAAACCTCCCCCCCGCGGGAGTCGCCGTTGATGCACCACCCCTCCTGGGATGACCTAGACGCCTTCCTAGAAACCGATGATTTTGCCGTGACAGCCCAATTACACTCGGAGAAAACGGGGCGCGTCCATCAATGCACCATTGTTTTTGACGCGACCTACATTGATGCGGACATCGGCGACTACAGAATGAACGCCCCAGAACCCTCCTTTACCTGCAAAGAAAGCGATGTTATGGACTTCAAAAAACATGACTACGCCCGCATTGAAGATCGCCACTACCGCCTCACCCACGACCCACAACCGGATGGAACCGGCATGGCCCTCGTGCGGCTGGCCCCGATGGCGCCCCCATGATTGGCATCCACATCCACCCCCACAGCCTCACCGCCATCGCACAAGCACTCAACGCCACTGAAACGCAGATGGAACAGGCCCTGCGTTCGGCCAAAATCAAAATGGCGGCCTGGCTGCGTACCCGCTCCGTGCGCGGACTGAGCGATGCATTGCAACTCCAACAAAAGATCGTGCGCCGCCGCCTGCGCACCTATCGACAACGCGACCAAATGAAAGTGTGGTACGGCCTGAACCCCGTCCCCCTCCTATGGCTGAACCCCAAAGCCACCCCTAGCGGCGTCAGCGCCCTGGGCGGGCGTCAGATCAAAGGCGCATTCATTGCCACAGTGCGCGGCAAACGGCAGGTACTCAAACGCCTGGGCCGCGCCCGCTACCCCGTGGCCGTTCAAAAAGCAGACATTTACGCACCCTCCATGACCTATATCGAAAACGGCCTTCTTGACACAGCCACCTTTGAAGCACGCTTTTACACCCTGTTTGAGCACGAACTGCAATGGCGGACACACACACCGACATAAGCTTAGAAACCCTGCATACCGCCATCCGCGACCAAATTGCAGCGCACTTCCCAGACCTGGCCACCGTTGCGTTTTATCAGGACGATGAAGACCACCAACTGCCCATGCCCGCCTGTTTACTGACACTGAGTGAGATCGAACCGGCCCCCGAAAACGATGCAGGCACCGGACAATTCCCCGCCCTGCTGCGCTTTCAGGCACGGCTTGTCCTAGGGCACCGCGGCCCCTCCACCCACCTGCAAGCACGTCTGGCCGCCGCCGCCCTGGGCACCTGGCTGTACCAGCGCCGCTGGCGTGGCGTACCAACCGACCCCTGCCGCGTGATTGCCATCTACCCAGACGAATTCAACGCCGCATTAGATCGATACGTCGTCTGGACCGTGGAATGGCAACAACCCGTCTTTCTTGGCAACAGCGCCTGGACCCATGCAGGCACCCTACCCACCAACCTATGGCTGTCCTTCACACCGCAGACCGGCCCCTCCGTCCAAGACAGCTATCACCAGATCGCCCCATGAGACAGACACTCAACGAACACACCCGCCAATTAGCACACCTGATCCTCCAAGGGACCGTCGCCGAACTGGACCCTGCAACCGCCTGCGTGCGGATTGAAGCCGGAGAACTGCTCACCGACTGGCTGCCTGTCATGGCCTCACGTGCCGGAGCCGACCGCTCCTGGTGGCTGCCGCACCTGGGCGAACAAGTCATTGCACTGTGCCCCAATGGAGATTCGGCACTGGGCATCGTCTTGCTTGGCCTGGCAGCCTCTACCAAGAGACCTTCCCTGCGCCCAGCAACACCGCCCACCAGCCCTGCCTGCTGTTTGGCGACGGAACACGCATCACCTACGACCGCCAAGCCCACGCCCTGACCGTAGATGCTTCCGCCGCATCCGGCACCGTCACCCTGATCTGTGCCACCGCCACCCTCAATGCCAGCGACCGCCTCACCTTGGACACGCCCAGCCTCCACCTCACCGGCAACCTCACCGTAGACGGCACCATTCACGCACAAGGGGACATCACCGCCGCAGACATTGGCCTACAACGTCACCACCATACGGCCCAAGGACCCAATGCACCTACCACCCCTGCACAGGGGTAGGCGGTTACGCATGAAGGCGCGTGATCTTGGGAGTGTTCACAAACCTAGTTCGCTGTGTGAGCCAATGCGCACGAGCTGCAATGTCTCGTTGTCGGGCTTCCGGTATATCAGTACCAAGTCGGGTTTGATGTGGCAATCACGGTGATCTTTCCAGTCGCCAGTTAGTGCGTGATCGTGGTGGCGTGGCTCCAACGGATGATCACAGGTCAAGGCTTCCAAGACGTGTATCAGTTCCTCATCAAGCGTGGCGCGATGCTGGCCCTTAGCTTCGCGCTTGTAGTCGCGCTTGAATTGGCCAGTCTGGCTAATCCTCCGCATGCAAGTCCGCCATGAGCGCCTCAATACTATCAAAGCTCTTGAGGTGACCAGCACGGGCTTCACGCATGGCTGCGATGGTAGTTTCGTTCGGCACCAGCGGCTCGAACGGCAGCGCCTTCTCGCGGGCAATGCGGGTCAGCATCATACGGAACGCATCAGACACGCTTAGGCCCATCGTCGCCAGCACGGTTGATGCTTCTTCTTTGATGTGCGCGTCAACGCGGGCACGGACAACTGCGTTTGCAGACATAGTGCGATCCTTCGATACCCAGTGAGGAATGAGCTACATTGTAGCTCAATAATTCCAAGGCACTCACTCTGCGTCATTGCCAAGTGCATTGAGCCTTCGGAAAACCCGCCACAGGACACCGCCCAGTGAGTCCCCCCAAGCTGCTGAGCATGCGCGGAATGAACATGCACACCGGAAAGCCGCTTGATGGCATCGACCACCTGCGCCAATCGGTACAGAACATCTTGAGCACCCCATTAGGGAGCCGGATCATGCGCCGTGATTACGGCAGCCGACTACCACACCTGCTTGATGCCCCGATCACACGTGCCCTGACAATGGACCTGTACGCGGCCACCGCACAAGCCCTTGCCGCACACGAGCCACGGATCACCCTGCGGCAAGTGACGGCCCGCGCCACCGCATCGGGCACGGTAACCCTTGTGTTGACTGCCCACTACCTTCCTGAGGGGAAAACCGTCACCCTAGACGGCATCCAGGTGCGTTGATGGACAACACTCTGACGGCGATTGATATCTCCAAGCTGCCCATGCCCGATGTCATCCGGCAAGTGGCCGCAGACGTGATCTTGCAAGAGATGCTGGCTGATCTGGCGGCACGTGACCCGACCCTGAAAAACCTCCTGCCCTCAGACCCCATCTACACCCTGTTAGAAGTGGCCGCCTACCGCGAAGCCGTGCGCCGCTACCAAAGCAATGAAGATGCCAAAGCCGTCATGGTGGCCTTGGCCAGCGATGCCGACCTAGATCATTTAGCCGCATTATTTCGCGTCAAGCGCCTCGTGTTGGAGGCAGGTGACCCCACTCAAGGCATCCCCCCGAGGATGGAGAGTGATGCTGCCTTTCGGCGGCGTATCGTCCTTGCACCGGAAGGCTACAGCGTCGCCGGTCCGGAAGGCGCTTACATCTACCATGCCATCAGCGCCCATCCCGACGTGCTTGACGTCAGCGCCACCAGCCCAACCCCTGGGGACGTCATCATCACCGTACTATCACGCAGCGCCAACGGACAGCCCTCACAAGACGTGCTTGACGCCGTGATGGCCGCTGTCAACCAAGAATCAGTACGCCCCATGACCGATCACGTGACCGTACAACCGGCACAGATCACTGACTACCAAGTTCACGCACGATTGCACACCTACGCCGGACCGGATGCAGCGGTCGTCCTGTCCGAAGCACACCGCCGCATCACCGCCTACACCACAGACACATTCCGCTTAGGGCGAGATATCGCCCTGAGTGGCCTGTATGCCGGACTGCATGTCGAAGGCATCCAACGCGTAGAACTCATCACACCACAACAGGGACTGACGATGGACCGTACCCAGGCGGCCCGCTGCACCAACATCACCGTCGTGCATGGTGGCGTGGATGAATGAACCCCTGCACAGCCTGCTTCCCCCCACGGCAACACCGCTCATGCGCACCCTGGAGCAAGTGATGGCACGCATGGCTGACATCCCGATCCCATTCAAACAACTATGGGACCCGCACACCTGCCCCGAGCCATTACTCCCCTGGCTGGCCTGGTCATTGTCCGTGGACACCTGGCGCAGCACGTGGCCCGTGCATATCAAACGCGCGCGTATTGCAGCAGCCATCGAGATTCAGCGTTGCAAAGGCAGCGTTAAAAGTGTGCGCGATGTGGTGCGCAGCTTTGGCGGAGACGTCCTCATCACCGAATGGTGGCAACAAAACCCACCGGCTGCACCGCACACCTTCACACTGCTGCTCACCTTATCCGGGCAAGGCGGCAGCCAGAGCACCGCCGAATTTGTCGCAGATGTCATTACAGAAGTCATCCGCACCAAACCCGTTCGCAGCCATTTCACCTTTACCCAAGGCGTGCACACCATCGGACAGATTGGCCTGCTGGGTGGCGCACAGATCACCGCGTACCGACGCGTACAACTCACCCAGGCCGCATGAGGATGCGATGACCCCACTCCAGATCACCATCACCCCACAGGGCCGCGCCGCCCTAGTGAACGCCGAACATCATGGCACCGTCCCCGTGCGGCTTGCCTCTGTCGGCCTGACCGCACAACACTTTGACCCCGCCGCGGCAACGATGCCTGATGAATCCAAACGCCTGACCACCTTCTCAGGCGGCGTGGTGGCCGCAGACACCATTCACATCACCATCGGCGATGCAACTAGCGACCAGTACGACGTCCGCGGCTTTGGTGGCTGCGTACCCGCTCCGTGCGCGGACTGAGCGATGCATTGCAACTCCAACAAAAGATCGTGCGCCGCCGCTGCGCACCTATCGACAACGCGACAAATGAAAGTGTGGTACGGCCTGAACCCCGTCCCCCTCCTATGGCTGAACCCCAAAGCCACCCCTAGCGGCGTCAGCGCCCTGGGCGGGCGTCAGATCAAAGGCGCATTCATTGCCACAGTGCGCGGCAAA
Source organism: Xylella fastidiosa (assembly GCF_011801475.1). NCBI lineage: Bacteria > Pseudomonadati > Pseudomonadota > Gammaproteobacteria > Lysobacterales > Lysobacteraceae > Xylella > Xylella fastidiosa. The sequence goes on along the minus strand of NZ_CP044352.1, from coordinate 2,026,167 downwards.
CGGCAGGTACTCAAACGCCTGGGCCGCGCCGCTACCCCGTGGCCGTTCAAAAAGCAGACATTTACGCACCCTCCATGACCTATATCGAAAACGGCCTTCTTGACACAGAGCCACCTTTGAAGCACGCTTTTACACCCTGTTTGAGCACGAACTGCAATGGCGGACACACACACCGACATAAGCTTTAGAAACCCTGCATACCGCCATCCGCGACCAAATTGCAGCGCACTTCCCAGACCTGGCCACCGTTGCGTTTTATCAGGACGATGAAGACCACCAACTGCCCATGCCCGCCTGTTTACTGACACTGAGTGAGATCGAACCGGCCCCCGAAAACGATGCAGGCACCGGACAATTCCCCGCCCTGCTGCGCTTTCAGGCACGGCTTGTCCTAGGGCACCGCGGCCCTCCACCCACCTGCAAGCACGTCTGGCCGCCGCCGCCCTGGGACCTGGCTGTTACCAGCGCCGCTGGCGTGGCGTACCAACCGACCCCTGCCGCGTGATTGCCATCTACCCAGACGAATTCAACGCCGCATTAGATCGATACGTCGTCTGGACCGTGGAATGGCAACAACCCGTCTTTCTTGGCAACAGCGCCTGGACCCATGCAGGCACCCTACCCACCAACCTATGGCTGTCCTTCACACCGCAGACCGGCCCCTCCGTCCAAGACAGCTATCACCAGATCGCCCCATGAGACAGACACTCAACGAACACACCGCCAATTAGCACACCTGATCCTCCAAGGGACCGTCGCCGAACTGGACCCTGCAACCGCCTGCGTGCGGATTGAAGCCGGAGAACTGCTCACCGACTGGCTGCCTGTCATGGCCTCACGTGCCGGAGCCGACCGCTCCTGGTGGCTGCCGCACCTGGGCGAACAAGTCATTGCACTGTGCCCCAATGGAGATTCGGCACTGGGCATCGTCTTGCCTGGCAGCCTCTACCAAGAGACCTTCCCTGCGCCCAGCAACACCGCCCACCAGCCCTGCCTGCTGTTTGGCGACGGAACACGCATCACCTACGACCGCCAAGCCCACGCCCTGACCGTAGATGCTTCCGCCGCATCCGGCACCGTCACCCTGATCTTGTGCCACCGCCCCCTCAATGCCAGCGACCGCCTCACCTTGGACACGCCAGCCTCCACCTCACCGGCAACCTCACCGTAGACGGCACCATTCACGCACAAGGGACATCACCGCCGCAGACATTGGCCTACAACGTCACCACCATACGGCCCAAGGACCCAATGCACCTACCACCCCTGCACAGGGTAGGCGGTTACGCATGAAGGCGCGTGATCTTGGGAGTGTTCACAAACCTAGTTCGCTGTGTGAGCCAATGCGCACGAGCTGCAATGTCTCGTTGTCGGGCTTCCGGTATATCAGTACCAAGTCGGGTTTGATGTGGCAATCACGGTGATCTTTCCAGTCGCCAGTTAGTGCGTGATCGTGGTGGCGTGGCTCCAACGGATGATCACAGGTCAAGGCTTCCAAGACGTGTATCAGTTCCTCATCAAGCGTGGCGCGATGCTGGCCCTTAGCTTCGCGCTTGTAGTCGCGCTTGAATTGGCCAGTCTGGCTAATCCTCCGCATGCAAGTCCGCCATGAGCGCCTCAATACTATCAAAGCTCTTGAGGTGACCAGCACGGGCTTCACGCATGGCTGCGATGGTAGTTTCGTTCGGCACCAGCGGCTCGAACGGCAGCGCCTTCTCGCGGGCAATGCGGGTCAGCATCATACGGAACGCATCAGACACGCTTAGGCCCATCGTCGCCAGCACGGTTGATGCTTCTTCTTTGATGTGCGCGTCAACGCGGGCACGGACAACTGCGTTTGCAGACATAGTGCGATCCTTCGATACCCAGTGAGGAATGAGCTACATTGTAGCTCAATAATTCCAAGGCACTCACTCTGCGTCATTGCCAAGTGCATTGAGCCTTCGGAAAACCCGCCACAGGACACCGCCCAGTGAGTCCCCCCAAGCTGCTGAGCATGCGCGGAATGAACATGCACACCGGAAAGCCGCTTGATGGCATCGACCACCTGCGCCAATCGGTACAGAACATCTTGAGCACCCCATTAGGGAGCCGGATCATGCGCCGTGATTACGGCAGCCGACTACCACACCTGCTTGATGCCCCGATCACACACGTGCCCTGACAATGGACCTGTACGCACCGCACAAGCCCTTGCCGCACACGAGCCACGGATCACCCTGCGGCAAGTGACGGCCCGCGCCACCGCATCGGGCACGGTAACCCTTGTGTTGACTGCCCACTACCTTCCTGAGGGGAAAACCGTCACCCTAGACGGCATCCAGGTGCGTTGATGGACAACACTCTGACGGCGATTGATATCTCCAAGCTGCCCATGCCCGATGTCATCCGGCAAGTGGCCGCAGACGTGATCTTGCAAGAGATGCTGGCTGATCTGGCGGCACGTGACCCGACCCTGAAAAACCTCCTGCCCTCAGACCCCATCTACACCCTGTTAGAAGTGGCCGCCTACCGCGAAGCCGTGCGCCGCTACCAAAGCAATGAAGATGCCAAAGCCGTCATGGTGGCCTTGGCCAGCGATGCCGACCTAGATCATTTAGCCGCATTATTTCGCGTCAAGCGCCTCGTGTTGGAGGCAGGTGACCCCACTCAAGGCATCCCCCCGAGGATGGAGAGTGATGCTGCCTTTCGGCGGCGTATCGTCCTTGCACCGGAAGGCTACAGCGTCGCCGGTCCGGAAGGCGCTTACATCTACCATGCCATCAGCGCCCATCCCGACGTGCTTGACGTCAGCGCCACCAGCCCAACCCCTGGGGACGTCATCATCACCGTACTATCACGCAGCGCCAACGGACAGCCCTCACAAGACGTGCTTGACGCCGTGATGGCCGCTGTCAACCAAGAATCAGTACGCCCCATGACCGATCACGTGACCGTACAACCGGCACAGATCACTGACTACCAAGTTCACGCACGATTGCACACCTACGCCGGACCGGATGCAGCGGTCGTCCTGTCCGAAGCACACCGCCGCATCACCGCCTACACCACAGACACATTCCGCTTAGGGCGAGATATCGCCCTGAGTGGCCTGTATGCCGGACTGCATGTCGAAGGCATCCAACGCGTAGAACTCATCACACCACAACAGGGACTGACGATGGACCGTACCCAGGCGGCCCGCTGCACCAACATCACCGTCGTGCATGGTGGCGTGGATGAATGAACCCCTGCACAGCCTGCTTCCCCCCACGGCAACACCGCTCATGCGCACCCTGGAGCAAGTGATGGCACGCATGGCTGACATCCCGATCCCATTCAAACAACTATGGGACCCGCACACCTGCCCCGAGCCATTACTCCCCTGGCTGGCCTGGTCATTGTCCGTGGACACCTGGCGCAGCACGTGGCCCGTGCATATCAAACGCGCGCGTATTGCAGCAGCCATCGAGATTCAGCGTTGCAAAGGCAGCGTTAAAAGTGTGCGCGATGTGGTGCGCAGCTTTGGCGGAGACGTCCTCATCACCGAATGGTGGCAACAAAACCCACCGGCTGCACCGCACACCTTCACACTGCTGCTCACCTTATCCGGGCAAGGCGGCAGCCAGAGCACCGCCGAATTTGTCGCAGATGTCATTACAGAAGTCATCCGCACCAAACCCGTTCGCAGCCATTTCACCTTTACCCAAGGCGTGCACACCATCGGACAGATTGGCCTGCTGGGTGGCGCACAGATCACCGCGTACCGACGCGTACAACTCACCCAGGCCGCATGAGGATGCGATGACCCCACTCCAGATCACCATCACCCCACAGGGCCGCGCCGCCCTAGTGAACGCCGAACATCATGGCACCGTCCCCGTGCGGCTTGCCTCTGTCGGCCTGACCGCACAACACTTTGACCCCGCCGCGGCAACGATGCCTGATGAATCCAAACGCCTGACCACCTTCTCAGGCGGCGTGGTGGCCGCAGACACCATTCACATCACCATCGGCGATGCAACTAGCGACCAGTACGACGTCCGCGGCTTTGGCGTCTACCTGGATGATGGCACCTTATTTGCCACCTACTCCCAACAGGACATCATTCTCAGCAAATCCGCATCGGCCATGCTACTGCTGGCCATTGATGTTCGGTTCGTAGATACCGATGCGACTCAACTCACCTTCGGTGAAACCTCCTGGAACAACCCACCGGCGACACAGACAGTGGCAGGCGTGCTCACCTTGTCCAGCAACGCCCAAGCCATCGCGGGCCTGGATGACCGCAGCGCCATACCGCCTACCGCATTGAAAGCCACCCTGGATCACCGCCTAGGCGAAGCCGCCCCTTCCGACTACGCCAAAACACTGCTGGCCAGCGCCGATGCGCCCACCCTCCGCCACCTGCTGGGCCTAGGCGATGCTGCCGTGATGGACACCGGATCAGGAAAAAACTTGGACGCAGATTTACTTGACGGCTATCACGGCACCTACTACCTACAATGGAGAAACCTCCAGAACACACCACAGACCTATCCACCGAGTGCCCACCAGCACGCCAGCAGCGATATCCCAGAACTGGCCTCGCAACTAGATACTCTGGTGAAAAAAACAGGAAGCCTCATGACAGGCTCGCTCCAATCCCAAGGCACCCTGATTGGTGACGCACTGGGTCACGGACGCATTCCGGCACTGAAAATCGGTAACGATTGTGAATTCTGGGACAACAATATCCCTTACGCAGCCACCTTCCGCAGCGGCACCTCCCCAGCCATCGCACAACTGTTCTTCGGCACCAGCAACCATTGCTATTTCGGCACCAGCACCAAAAACACCAGCACAGTGATTGGTGCAAAAACGGGCCTACTGTGGATTGAAACCGCAGGCAATTACTACTACCAACAACACGACACAACCCACGTTGCCTTTTACAAAAAGAACGGAGGCCACGCCTTTTTCTGGAGACGCAGCGACAGCGGCGGCAACGGCAGTACCAATGAAGTACAACTGATGGCACTGGAAGACAATGGCAACCTGTCAGTGAAAGGCACTATCGTCTCGGCAGGCGGCTACGCCCAAGGCTCCTCCCGAAAACTCAAAGACATTGAAGGCCCCTTGCCCTATGGCTTGGCAGAGATTGAACAACTCACCCCCCTGATCGGACGCTACAAACCCTCCTACACCCCCGACGGACGCCGCCGCCTATTTTTAGAGGCAGAACAACTACTGGACCTGATGCCGGAAACGGTCAATCCCGAAGGCATCCCCTTCCAAGGCGCTTACGTCCCCTCGGTCAACCTGGACCAACTCCTGCCTGTACTGGTGAATGCCATTGCACAGCTATCAGCCAAAGTAAACGCACTGACCGACGCGCCACGCCACGCGGAAAAATAGCCACAGGACAGCAAACAGCTGTCGCACCGATCATCTCCCCGTCTTACAGCAGATGAAGGGCCTGATGACGGAACACTATCTACATGGCGTTGAAGTGCTGGAGATCGACGATGGCGCACGCGTCATCCAAACGGCCTCAAGCAGCGTCATTGGCCTGGTGGGCACTGCACCTTTGGCTGACGCCACCACCTATCCCCTCAACACCCCCGTGCTGGTACCAGGATCAACCGCGATGGCGGCCACACTAGGGACAGCAGGCACCTTGCCCCAGGCCATGGATAGCATTTTTGATCAGATTGGCGCGGCAGTGATTGTGGTGCGTATTGAAGATAGCGTTGATGAAACCCAGCGGCTGTCTCATGCTGTTGGTGGCATCAATGCCGCCAACGGCACCTATGAAGGCGTCCATGCGCTGCTGGCCGCCGAAAACATCACCGGCTACAAACCGCGCCTGCTGATTGCTCCAGGCTTGACCCACCAGCGCCCAGAACAGACACAGGCCAATCCCGTTGTGTCCGAATTGATCGGCATTGCCGAGCGACTGCGCGCCATCATCATTGCTGACGGCCCAGGCACCACTGATGCACAGGCCATTGCCTATGCCGGGGACTTTGGCAGCAAACGCGTGTTCCTGGTTGATCCGCGGATCACCACACTGGGTGCTGATGGCACCACCATCACCGCCTACAGCAGCGCTGCGGTGGCCGGACTCATCGCCAAGATAGATAACCGCAACGGCTGGTGGTGGTCCCCCTCCAATCAACCCATCAACGGCATTCTTGGCACCTCACGCCCCATTGATTTTGCATTGGGCGATGCCACCAGCCGCGCCAATCTGCTCAATGAAAAAAAGATTGCCACCATCATTCGCCATGACGGCTACAGACTATGGGGAAACCGCACCTTATCCAGCGATCCTAAGTGGACCTACCTCTGCGTGGTCCGCATCGCCGATATCATCGCCGATAGCCTACAAGCGGCCCACCTGTGGGCGGTGGATCGCTCCATTACCAAAACATACGCCAGTGATGTTGAGGAAGGCGTCAATGCCTATCTGCGACGACTGAAAAGCCTGGGCGCGATTATTAATGGCCGATGCTGGGCGGATACAGCACTCAACACAAAAGACGCCATCACCGCCGGACACGTCTATTTTAATTTTGACTTCACCCCGGCCTATCCGGCCGAACACATCACCTTCCGTAGTCGGCTCACCAGTGATTATCTTGTGGAGGTGTTCTAATGTCCGCACCGCGTCATATCCTCAAACACCTCAACCTGTTTATTGATGGCAAAGGCTATGCAGGGCAGGTCGAAGACATCAACCTGCCAAAATTGACCTTAAAAACCGAAGAGTTTCGGGGTGGCGGCATGCTGGCCCCTGTAGAACTCACGATGGGCATGGAGAAGCTAGAAACCGATGTCAGCTTGATTTGCTACAGCAGCGACGCACTCCTGCTGTTCGGCGTTACCGAAGGAAAGCAGGTGAACTGCACCGTGCGTGGCTTTCTGGAATCCTTCGATGGGACGACAACATCCCTTGCGATCCATCTGCGCGGCAAAGTCAAAGAAATCGATCGCGGCACCTGGAAACCGCCGGACAAATCCAGCCTAAAACTGGCCTTGGCACTGAGCTACTACAAAGAAGTGCATAACGCCACCGTCATTCATGAAATCGACATAGAAAACATGATCTTCCAGCAAAACGGCATTGATCTGCTCGCCCCCGCTCGCAACGCACTAGGACTCTAACCATGACCGGACCGACCACTGATAAACCGTACATCCGCGAAGCAGAAGGCGGCGTACGCATCACCTTAGCCTCACCCGTCAGCATCAATGGCACCACCGTCAATGAACTATGGATGCGCGAACCGACCGCAGGGGATATGAAACGCTCCTTTGCACTCCCAGGCAACGAAGGCGAACGCGAATTGCGCATCTTTTCCAACCTTCTTGAAGTGTCCCCCGAAGCCTTAGAAACCTTCAGCCTGCGTAACTACAAACGGCTACAGGAGGCCTTTTTGATTTTTATCGAGTGAGGCTAACGCTGGAAGAACTCCGCCAAGGCGTTCTAGCCTTAGCCTCACATACAGGATGGTCACGCGTGGACATTCTCGCGCTCCCAATGCGTGAATTCCTATTCTGGATCGACGGATTACCGCGCGATGGCGAGTAAAAAACAATTCCACGCAAGCCTCATCATTGCTGGGCACCTGTCCAGCACATTGAAAAGCGCCTTCGGGTCCACACAGCGCAACGTACAACGTATTGGTGCGGCGGTCACCACACTCTCGCGGCAGCAACGTCTGCTCGGGCAAGGCATTCAAACCTTTGGGCGCATGGGTCGTAATATTGACGGGCTGCGCACCCGGTATGACGCATTAACCAGACAATTAGAACGCACCCGCGCCGCGCAACAGCGACTCAACCAAGCACAATCGGCCCTTGAAGGACACCGCGCCCGCCTTTCACAGATGCGCGGACAGCTCGGGGGGGCCGTAGGGGCCTTGGGGGCCGTCTCTGCCGCCGCGTTTTTCCCCATCAAGGCAGCGGTTGAGTTTGAAACCGCCATGCTTGGCATTGCCAAGCAAGTCGATGGCGCACGCGACAATACCGGCAAGTTGACCTCCGTGTATTACGACATGGGCAACGCCATCCAGCAGCTCGCGCGTACGATCCCTATGGCCACCAATGAACTGGCTGACATGGTGACCGCCGGTGCCCGTATGGGCATTGCCGAAGGCATGAACCCAGAACAGGCAAGAAAAACGCTGATCGAATTTACCCGCGTCTCGGCCATGGCGGCCACCGCCTTTGAAATGCCCGCCGGTGAATTGGCCGACAACATGGGAAAAATCGCTGGTATTTTCAAAATCCCGATCAGCGACATTGAGCGTTTGGGCGACGCCATCAACTACCTGGATGACAACGCCATCTCTAAAGGGGGTGACATCATCAAAGTGATGCAGGGCGACCTGGCCGGAGCAGCCTCCACCATGGGCTTATCGGCCAAAAATGCCGCCGCCCTGGCGTCCACCTTCCTCACCTTGGGTGAATCTGCCGAACGCGCTGATACCGCCGCCTCTGGAATGCTGCGGCAATTACAAATTGCCAAAATGAACCCCAAACGCTTCCAGATCGGCGTGGGGATGTTGGGCATGACCGCTGACCAACTCCAAAAAGGCATGGTCACCGATCCCCAGTCCATGATTCTGGACGTCCTCACACGCATTAAAAAACTCCCAGTCGAACAGCAAATGGAGGCCGTCACACGCCTGTTCGGCAAAGACTGGGGCGGGGCCATCGCCAAGCTTGCGAACGGCGTTGATGAATACCGCCGCCAACTGGCGCTGGCCAACGGAGAAGCCGCCAAAGGCAGCATGTCGCGGGAATTCAAATCTTGGCAGGACTCCACAGCAGGGCAATGGCAACAGACAAAAAATCGCCTCACCGAGCTTTCCGTAGCCATTGGTAACGCCTTACTGCCTGCTATCAACGACCTGTTAGCGTCCTCGGCTCCGGTCATTGAGCGATTTGCAGCATGGACACAAAAACATCCTGGCGTAGTGAAAGCGGTGCTGGGAACCGCCCTGGCGCTGGCCGGTGTTAGAGTCGCCGTCATCGCCCTGCGCTTTGCCTTTGCCGCCCTTCAGTATCCCCTGTTGCTCGGACTACGCCTGATCGCCTCGTGGCGGGCTGTGGGCACCTTGGCTTCTATGGCCCAAGTACGCACTGCGGCGCTGGCCGTGGGGCGTGTGTTAGGCCGCGTCGTCCCCGCCGCTTTCATGGTGGCTGGCCGTGCCGCATTGTGGTTGGGTCGCCTCTTGCTCATGAATCCGGTGGGATTGGCCGTCACCGCCATTGCTTCAGGCGCGTTGCTGATCATCCAACACTGGAACACCATCAAACCGTTCATGAGTGCCCTATGGGAAGGGGTTAAAACGATTTTCAGCGGTGCCTGGGGAGTGATTACAGGCCTCTTTACCGGCAACTTCGACCGCGTGAAAAACGGATTCAAAACGATGTTTGATGGCATCGGCACCATTGCCACCTCCTTCTTCGACAAGCTCAAATCACTATGGAATTGGGCCACCGAAAAGTTCACCACAATGAAACAATGGTTAGGCATCGGCGACAGCCTGACCCAACACACCATGACTACCGCAGGTGCAGGCGCAGCCCCCACAGCAACGGTGCGCATGCCGCCATTGGCGCAGCAGCATAGGACAAATAACGCCGATTACCGTAGCTATGCCACCTACAACATTACCCAACAACCGGGTGAACGTGGCGAAACCCTAGCACGCCGCATTGCCGCACAATCCAGCCAATCACAGAGGCAACCACGCAGCGCCCTGTACGACGATGTCAGAGGTCAAGAATGATCCGTCAAACCCTCTGGAGCGATGTCGCCGCACCCCTTCAAAACGCATTCCAAACCAACAACAGCGGCAACCGGCCTGTCCTGATGATGCTAGGTGGCTACACCTTCTCACTGGCGAGCCTCGTCTACCAAGAACTCGCCCGCGTGAACGAATACCGCTGGGCAGCCATCGAACGCTATGGGCAGCGCGATGCGCGCCAATACACCGGCCCAGGCGATGAAAGTATCGAACTGCCCGGTATCGCCTACCCAGATTGGCAAGGCCAACGTGCCTCATTGGACGAATTACGCGCCTTGGCCGCCCAAGGCAAACCCTTACAGCTCATTGATAGCAATGGCCTCATCCACGGCTGGTACGTCATCGAACGGATTGAAGAACGCCAAAGCGACCATCACCCCAACGGCACACCACGGCGCATTGAATTCACACTCGCCTTACAACGCGTCAACGATGACCACGCCGTAGAGGCCACCCCGTGAGCCTGCACACCTATCTCACACGCCACGGTGACACCGTCGACTGGCTCGCATGGAAGTATTACGCACGCACCGATGCCACCATCATCTCGGCGATTTATGAAGCAAACCACGGCTTAGCCGCATGGGGGCCCGTGCTGCCGGAAGGCATCGCGATCACCTTGCCAGACCCTGTGGCCACACCGCGCACCATTCCAGGAGTCACATTGTGGGAGTAACGCCCTGCTACCGGCTCATCGCCAACGACAACGATATTACCGCCCTCATCACCGAACGCATGGCAAGCCTACAGCTTTCCGATGAGTCCGGAAGCCATGCCGACACCTTGGAAGTTGTTCTGGCTGACCATCTACCTAACGCCCCGCTCAAGCTGCCACCGATGGGGGCGGAACTGGAACTGGCATTAGGGTATGACGGCCAATTACGCCCAATGGGCGTTTTCGTGTGTAGCGAAATCACATTGTCCGGCTGGCCAGCCACAATGACCCTGCGTGCCCACGCCGCCCCTTGGGAAGGCACCCCCAAAGGCAAAAGTGACCTGCAAACTCAAAAAACCCGCTCCTGGCCCGCCGGAACCACACTCGGTGCCATGCTATCCACAATGGCTGCCGAACATGGCATGACCTGGGCGATCTCCCCGTCGCTCACAGGCGTGGCATTACCCCACATTGATCAGACAGAAGAATCAGATATCAACGTCCTGCTACGGCTAGCACAGCGTTACGATGCGATTGCTAAACCTGCCGGAGGTCGACTGATCTTTGCCAAACGCGGCGAAGCTAAAAGCGTCACAGGCATTGATATGCCTCGCATCACCTTAACACCTGATGAGATTGCCTCCTGGCAAATGACCTACGCAACGCGGGACAGCCCCGGCACAGTGATTGCCTTCTATCGCCTGGCACGCCGCGCTGAACTGCATCAAGTCAGTGTCGGTGACGGGCATCCCGTTCACCGCATCAAACAATACCTGCCTGATGCCGCCGCCGCCATCGCTTCTGCTCGGGGTGAACTCTCACGCCGCGCCCGCGCTGAAACCAAACTCACTCTAGAGATGGCAGGGCGTGCGGAGCTGTCCGCAGAAGCCGTCTTGACACTCAACGGCTGGCGGGAAGGAGTGAATGGTGATTGGCTCGTCACCCGTGTGCAACATGGCCTAGACAAAAACGGCTACCGATGTAGCATCGAAGCCGAGCGGCCCAACAACCATCCAGATGTTGCTGCCGCCATCAACACGCAAGTACGCGATCAAGTCGTACGCCCGTCCCGCACCCATCATCAGAAAACATAAGGGCCTGCTATCGGTTCCGCATTCTCTGATACCTCAATGCGGCATTCTCTGATACCACCACCCCCACCGCGTCCAGCATATTAACCCTGCCGGACGCGGGGCCATTAAGGCCGCTCCACCCGCGAGGCGCTGGAGCAGCGCCTTTTCCGGCACTTTGATTTAACCGCTAAAAAAGGTTTTTCGTACTGAACATGTACCACTACACCGAATCAGGCCTAGGTAATGTGTGGTTACACAACGGGTTTACGGTGCACAAGACACCCTACGGCGACGGCATTGCTATTGATAATTTACCAAGTCTCCATAGAAGCCTTTCCCTAGCGCTGGCGCTAAAACCGGCCACCCTTTCAGGTGCCGAAATCCGTTTCATGAGAAAGGAACTCGAGCTATCGCAGCCCGAGTTCGCGGCTTGTCTGGGTACGACGACGCAGACGCTTGCGGCCTGGGAAGAGGGGAGGGCGGCGCTTCCAGATGCCGCAGACAAAATGATCCGCGTTTTGATCAATGCGCATTACAAAAGGTGATGGGTGGATCGGTTAACCCCAAACCCCACGGGTAGAATCCAAGGTGGTTTGCGCTCCGCAATTTCTCATTTCCATCAAAAACCCCCTGAAAATAACGATTAGTAATTTTACTCATTGCGGAGCTGATTATCACTCTAAGTTATTGATTATTAATGTTAAAATATGATGCATATAATGCTTACTTCAATTTGAGGTGCTTGGAATGTTGCAACGATTCGAAACCGGCGTGCGTATGTCCGAGATGACGGTTCACCGTGGGGTTTGCTATCTGGCGGGACAGGTGTCTGAAGATGCCAGTGTTGGTATCCGGGGACAGACTGAGCAAGTGCTGGCAGAGATAGACCGACTCTTGGCGCTTGCGGCTAGTGACAAGAGTAAGATATTGAGAGCTGAAATATTTCTGGCCGATATCAATGATTTTTCTGGGATGAACGAGGTTTGGGATGCCTGGGTACCGCAGGGCTTCACGCCGGCGCGTATGACGGTACAAGCCAAATTGGCCGATCCGGCATGGAAGGTTGAAATTATGGTGACTGCGGCACTTTAGTTAACTGTTCAAAGTGCTTATTGTCATTTGTTTGGTCGCCTTTTGATGATCACTAAGCGTTGGTTGCTATTCTAGATAGCCGTGTTTTTCTTTCTTATTGTCTTGCTTTCAAGTGGGCAGCCGGTACTGGATTGTAAGCATTCTAAATACTGATTTTGGTGAGACTACCAAGAGATCCTGAATGCTTACATTTCGTAGTAAAAGTCAAGGTGTGAATACTGCCTTCTGTTTCCTTTATCATCACTTTTTTGGTCAAGCTATCTTAGTGGGGATTTTAAGATAACATCGCTGGATATGTATGGCCTCGTGGCGCAATTGGATAGCGCGACGACCTCCTAAGTCGTAGGTTGTGGGTTCAAATCCCGCCGGGGCCACCAAAATTTTAGAGTTACTAAGTATTTTGATGTTGTTTTTCGAGTGTGTATATCAAGTGCTTTGTTATTTCTTTTTGAGACTCTAATCAGCTTGACAGATTATGTTGGTGTGTTTTGCGAATGAGGCGCGTCTACGGGCATTTAATGTGGTATTAGGAGATGCTAGTTTTAGCTCTAGTTAGAGCTGTTATTTCTAGAATATAGAATTGACTTGAAGAATGTAGGGATATACCCGAGAAGCCTATCGGTTTAAATTTATTCTAGATTATTTGCTGTTCAAACGTATTGATGTATTATGTGTTATTAGGGAGGTGAAATTATTTCTGATGGAAAGGAGTTATATAACACAGATTATTTAAGTCAATTTTATTTTATGTTATTCCCTTATTGAATCTTTACTAGAGATCTTGTTCGTAGCGTACGTAAGGTACTGTGCCGTCCTTGCTACTCTCATCGCTAGGTGCAAAAGGATTACTGCCGCGGCTGATGATATTTTCTGCCCCGACTGAGAAATGGCCGCTCCAAGGGGTGCGCCAAGTTAGGCCAAAACCAATACCTTTCAATTTTTCGGGACTGCGGCCAGGAGCGTCGACGACACGGCCAACGATGTGGGCACTGAACGATCCGTAACCACCACCGATGCTGAGGGTTTTACTGTCCCACTGCCCAGCAAGATCGGGAGTGGCATTTGTCAACGGAACTACACGGGCACGAGCATAGGTGCCACCTATGGAGACAAAGCCTTCTCTGCCTGCACTTTTCTGGCCAAACACAGTTAAGTTGTTCTGTTCGACTTTGGTCAAGTTAAAAGGAGTATTTCCAAATAACCATGCTGGCAGGATATTGCGCGCTCTACTAGCGGTGAATCCGAACCGAGTCGATTTGTGATTAAACAATGCAGTCGCTGCGATCTGGCGGTTGACATTATCTGCATTAATTTCGTCCAAGCTGGCAAGCAGGCAATGCATACTCAAACCGACCATGTTGATTCCAGTGCCATTGTTACATAGCAGTCCCAATGAACTAGTGGGAGATAAACCAAAGGCCATGTCTAACGAATTTTTGTTGAAGTTCCAGCGTGTACCCACTTTCTGTTCGCCAGCAGGTTCTAGGTAAAGTAGGGCTTCGACTTTGCCACTGCCTTTATTCCAGATTGGCAGTACTGCGCTGTTAGTAGAGTGAGAGGGGACCGTTGACTGCGCACTCGCAGGAAGAATAGCCGCTAGGGCGGCTATCAGTGCAAGGAGTAGGTGAGTCAAGTTTTTCATTGAGAGTGAGACCTGGTAAACATGGGCCAAGTTCCCCAAAAACATTGATCTGATATTAGGTGTCTTATGATTATTTAACAAGATGAAATTCTTTCAGATAGTGATAATCATCATGTTGTTATATTTTAAGTTCCATCGAATTTTCCTCTTCTGTTAAGGAAATAATGCGTCAATTTCTTTGTAAGAAAAGTGGTATTTTTGTCCGCAAAATTCGCATTTTACTTTGATTCTGCCGTTAGCTTCGAGAGCGGCGCGGGCTTCGTTTTCACCAAGTCCTTGCAACATTGCGGCGACTTTTTCGCGTGAACAGGAGCAGCCAAAGCGGAGCTGACGTTTTTCTAGTTGTTGTGGATTTTCTTTGTGAAACAAACGATGTAACAGAACTTGTCCGGAGAGTTCGAGCAGTTCAGATGCTTGCAGGGTGTCGAATAGGTCGCAAATGCGTGGCCAGCCATCCACATCGTCAGTATGACTAGGCAATTTTTGCAATAATAGCCCCGCCGCCCGCTTTCCTTCGGCTCCCAGTAAGATCCTGATTGGCGTCTGTTCAGAATCGCGGCAATAAATTTCGAATGCTTCAGTCAAGTTGGCTGCATCCAGTGCGATGAGGCTTTGGTGACGCTGTAGCTCATCTGGATTGAGTCCTGAACTTTCGACAGTGATTGCCAGCAGGGCATTGTGATCTAATTCGCGTAAACTGGTTGGTGCTTCGGAGTGAGAAATGTCCTCGGCCATATGGACAGTGCCGCGCAAGGTGCCGGATGTCGTGCATTCGGCAAACAATGTGCGTAACGCTGTTTTGCTGTGTAATGCCACTGAGAGGCGTCCATTTACCTTGGTGTGATTGGCAAATAGCGCCGCCGCTACTACAGCTTCACCAAGTAGCCTGCTTACAAATGCAGGATAGTGGTTTTTTTCCTGGATATTGCTCCAAGTTTCGTTAAGACTGACATGGATACCGCGCACTACGGCATGAGGTAACAGAAAGCGCGTCAGGGAGTCGTGATCGGTCATGAGTTGATTGTCGAGAACGCCTGCTTGGAGATAGAAAGAGCAGATTTAAGTGTTCAATGGATGATGGGGAAGCATGGGGATGTATCAGTGGATTCAAAGAGATAGTGACGTCCATCAACGGTGGATCTGGTGCCGTCGTCTGCTCATAGTGTCGCTAGTGTCAGCGTTAATGAGTGTGTTACAGGTGATTGTTTTTCGGTTTGTCGATCCACCGTTGAGTATGACGATGGTGGGGCGTTACTTGGAAGCCTGGAGCGATAGGCAGTGGAATTTTCGTCTGCATTATGTCTGGTGTGATTTGGAGCAGATTGCACCAAGTGTACCCATCTCGTTGGTTGCCGCTGAGGATCAGAGATTCCCTTTTCACCACGGTTTCGACTTTGATGCAATCAAGAAGGCACTTGGCCGTCACTCGCGTGGTGGGCATCTGCGTGGCGCCAGCACAATCAGTCAGCAGGTAGCAAAGAATCTGTTTCTCTGGAGTGGCCGCAGTTTCGTACGTAAGGGATTGGAAGGTTGGTACACGTTTTGGATCGAACTTTTTTGGCCTAAGCGTCGTATTTTAGAGATCTATGCCAACATTGCTGAGTTTGGTGATGGTGTGTATGGCGTGCAGGCTGCAGCACGGCGTTACTTAGGCAAGGGCGCTGCTGATTTGGATGAGAGCGATGCGGCTCAACTGGCTGCGGTGTTGCCTTCGCCGCGACATTATAATATTCAGCATCCCGGCCCTTATATACGGTGGCGAAGTTCATGGATTCAACGTCAAGCAAAACAGCTTGGCGGGTCGGCATACCTTGATATGCATTAGGATGCACTGGCGTTCGTTTTCTATATGCTTTGATGATGTGTCGCCGATTCCAAATTGGGCCATTGTTGGCCCTTGGTCGCTATACAACAGTTACGCAGCACCGTAGCGTGGTTGGCGCTGTTTGGTCATGCCTGCAAATAGATGTTGATGGATTTCTGGAAACATAGAGAGCAGCAATGTTTCGATCTCTTCGTGAATTCAATCTGAAGGCGGCCATGCTTTGTATAAGACATGGCAATCTGATAGAAAACACGCCAATTTACGGAAGCTGATCAAGGGCAAGCCCCTACGCATAATAGTTCCGAAAGCGCCTTAATATTTATAAGGTTGCATATCGAGTCTAGCCACGACTATCTGATTCAAACCCAAAGCACCTCCTAGACATTCGTGACGGTTCATACTCTGGAAGGACGTTTCTTGCAAAACATTGACATGAGAGAAAAGCCCGAAGGTGGGAAGGGCATGGCAGAACATACCCCACTGATGAAGCAATACTTCGCCGCCAAGGCTGAGTATCCAGACTTACTTTTGTTCTTCCGTATGGGAGATTTTTACGAGCTTTTTCATCAAGATGCCCGCAAGGCAGCGCGGTTACTCGATATCACTTTGACTCAGCGGGGTAGTTCCGGTGGTACTCCTATCCCAATGGCCGGTGTACCCGTTCATGCCTATGAAGGCTATTTGGCGCGGCTCATTGCCCTGGGTGAATCCGTTGCGATTTGCGAACAAATTGGAGATCCAGGGCTTGCTAAAGGGTTGGTTGAACGTAAGGTGGTACGCATCGTCACTCCAGGTACGATCACTGAGGAGGCGTTACTGGAGGAGCGTCGCGACACTCTATTGATGGCCTTATCACGCACTAAAAACTGTTATGGCTTGGCTTGGGCTGACTTAGCCGGTGGCCGTTTCCTGGTGAACGAAGTCGATAGCGAGGAGGCATTAGAAGCCGAACTCGCACGTCTGGAGCCAGCTGAGCTGTTACTCCCTGACGAGGATGCCTGGCCAGAGTATCTACAGCAGCGCAACGGTGTGCGTCGCCGTCCCCCATGGTTGTTTGATGCTGACAGCGGCCGCCGTAAATTACTAGCGTTTTTCAAACTGCACGATTTATCCGGCTTCGGTATCGAAAATAATCCACAAGCTACTGCGGCGGCGGGTGCACTTCTTGGCTACATTGAGGAGACACAGAAGCAGCGTCTGCCGCATCTGACTTCAATTACGATGGAGACTGTTGGCGAAGCGATTACGATGAACGCTGCCACACGTCGCCATTTGGAGCTGGACACCCGTGTGGATGGGGAGAGCCGCCACACCCTGCTTGGGGTGCTCGATAGTACGGTGACCCCGATGGGCGGACGGTTGCTGCGGCGGTGGCTGCATCGGCCGCTGCGGCTGCGCGAGGTGGTAAGACAACGTCATGCCGCCGTTGGGAGCATGATCGATAGCGATCTCGATAACAAACTCAGGGAGACTTTCCGTAGGCTTGGCGACATGGAGCGGATTTTGACCCGCGTGGCATTGCGCTCAGCACGTCCACGTGACATCTCCACATTACGGGATAGCCTCAGCCTCCTGCCACGTTTACGTGAGCTTCTCAATGCATCGGATTCGCCGCGCTTGCGCGTGTTGTACGCCGAGCTGGGTGAGCATGACAGCACCGCGTCTTTATTGGTAAAAGCCGTCGCAGAACAGCCACCCTTAAAGCTGACTGATGGCGGTGTGATTGCCCCAGAATACGATGTTGAATTGGACGAACTGCGTAAGCTCTCCAACAACGCGGATCAGTTCTTGATTGATCTTGAGACACGCGAGCGTGAATCCAGTGGTATTTCTACGCTGAAAGTCGGTTACAACCGTGTGCATGGTTACTATATTGAGATCAGCAAGGGCCAAGCCGACAAAGCACCGGTGCATTACACGCGGCGCCAGACACTGACTAACGCCGAGCGCTACATCACGGAGGAACTGAAAGCGTTCGAAGACAAAGTATTATCCGCGCGTGATCGTGCGTTGGCGCGGGAAAAATTGTTGTACGAACAGCTGCTGGACACCGTCGGGGCGCAACTGGAACCGCTGAAGCGTTGTGCCGCTGCGCTATCTGAGCTAGATGTACTTGTCTGCTTTGCCGAGCGCGCACAGACATTGGATTGGGTGCGTCCGGAGTTGGAGCACACATCATGCTTGCATATTGAGGGTGGCCGTCACCCGGTTGTGGAAGCTGTGCGTGAACAGCGATTCGAGCCGAATGACCTCTATCTTCACCCTGAGCGTCGCATGTTGGTTATCACCGGCCCCAATATGGGAGGCAAGTCGACCTACATGCGCCAGAATGCCTTGATTGTCCTGCTTGCTTATATCGGCAGCTACGTTCCGGCCAGCCGCGCGCTGATTGGACCGATTGACCGCATCATGACCCGTATCGGTGCTGGTGATGACCTGGCCCGAGGTCAGTCTACATTTATGCTTGAGATGACAGAGACCAGCTACATTCTGCACCATGCGACCGCGCAGTCGCTGGTACTGATGGACGAAATTGGTCGGGGGACCTCGACTTACGATGGCTTGGCGTTGGCGGATGCAGTCGCACGCCACTTAGCTCATATCAACCGTTGTTATACGCTGTTTGCCACGCATTATTTTGAGCTGACTGCACTAGCCGAGGAAACATATGAGGGAGGTCTGAGCGGTATCGCTAACGTGCATTTCGATGCTGTTGAGCATAGTGAACGCTTGGTCTTCATGCACACAGTGAAGGATGGTCCGGCCAATCGCAGTTTTGGCCTACAGGTGGCTGCTTTGGCTGGTCTACCAGCTGCGACCGTCGCACAGGCACGGCGGCGTTTAGCTGAACTGGAGCAGCGAGGCCGCGAAAGTCATGTTTCAGAAATAACACAGCTGGAATTGGATGCACCGCAGCAGTGCAATTTATTTGCGTCGGCGCCCTCAGCAGCTCAGGAAGCATTGGTTGCATTGCATCCTGATGAGTTGACCCCTAAGCAAGCATTAGAAGCGCTCTACCGACTCAAAGCGCTGCTATAACCAACACCAGTTTCAGAGAGGAGTTAATCGCGGCGCTTAAACAGTATGGTGAAAGTGGAGGTTGGGTAGGGCACGTGCACCGTAGATTGCCTGTCCTACACGTACCACCGTCGCCCCTTCTTCTATAGCTATTTCCAAATCTCCTGACATGCCCATGGATAGCTCGGTTATGTGGTGGCCCTGGGGTGATGCTTGTTGGATGCGATCTCGTAGGATGCGCAGCTGTGTAAAGCATTGCCGCACCCGCGAGGTGTCACCAGAGAGCATTGCCAACGTCATCAAACCGCGTACCCGAAGCGCTGGATATGCGGAGAGTGCCTGTACGAAACGGACAACTTCTTCGGGAGGTAATCCGTATTTGTTTGTTTCGCCAGAGGTATTGACTTGAATCAACACGTCGAGGCTACGTCCCTCTATCTGAAGACGTCGCTCCAATGCTTCTGCAACACGAAAACTATCGAGTGCCTGGAATTCCGAGGCAAACCGTGCAACTAGCTTGGCTTTATTGGTTTGCAGGTGCCCAATGACCGACCAATACAGATCAGTGAGATCGCTCATCGCTTCCCACTTGTGGTAAGCATCCTGAGCTTTGTTCTCTCCGAGCTTCCTGCATCCGGCTTCGTAGGATAATCGGATATGCACTTCATCCGCGGTTTTGCTGACTGGCAACAGCGTCACGCTGCTGGGATCGCGGTCAACACTTTGGCAGGCAGCAACGATACGGCTATACACCTTGGTTAGATTGCTGCGAATATCTTCCACGGTCAGTGTTTGCAAGCCGCGTATTGGATCGGCAGCATGTTTCACAGATAAGGCAGTCATTTGATTCCCCCTCACAGAATTTGTCCGACATAGTGCGCGTTTATTGCCTTGCTCAGATTATCTGAAACTCCGCTAAGGATATTCTGTATGTGCTTAAGCTAATTGTGTTTCGAATTTCAATCTCAATATTCAATTCTTTCTGCAATGCCATATGGAGCTGCATCGCAGGCATAAGAAACGAGTAGCTCTTCAGTTGGACTAGAGACAGTAGCCCTATCCGTGAATGTGTCTCAAAGGCTTGGCAAATCCTAAATGTGGTCTACAATACCTAACACAACGTGCAATGTGCGGGAATAGCTCAGTTGGTAGAGCGCAACCTTGCCAAGGTTGAGGTCGCGAGTTCGAGCCTCGTTTCCCGCTCCAATACAATCAATAGGTTGCGCAATTTTCTCAATATTTGATTTATTAATTGGCGCGCAGCTTGCCCATATAGGCGTCAATAACGCGAACAGCATCGGCCATATTATTAGGCGGGTGCTTGGCGTAAACGTCCGTAATCCCACTATATGCACGGTGCCCAAGCATCCCTTGAATGTTCTCCGCAGCCATGCCCTCCGAGCGTAGCTCGGTAGCCATATCGGCGGTGTAGGCGATCACTACTTTAATGGCCATCTGCATGGCCTAGGCTTTTTCAATTGATCGCGGCACAGTACGAATTATTAACAAAAAGAGACCTGGCGGCCATTAACGGCCTTGTGTTTGGCTTGCGATTCGGCACTGTCGGCAAAAACACGGTTCCTAATCTTGTGAACGACCAAATCGCCTGTGTGCTCTCTGGATCGCCAGATTACGCTCAAGCGCGTATCTGAATGTTTCCGGCAGCGGTAGTGAGCGCGATGCCGGAGGCGAATTCCGGAAATTCCCTACATGCGATCACGGGATTTTCTGAGACTTATCTCTCTTTTTTCCTGATACGTTAGAAAAAATAACGCTGCCTGGTTCAAGTGTTTTAGAGATGTCTAATTTATTTATCCTATTAAACCGATTGAATCGTTAGTAGCACACTTTCAAAGATTAGGGGAATTTTTATGGAAAAGAGACAACAAGGCTTCACCCTGTTAGAGGTCATGATCGCGCTTATAGTGGTCCCTGTTCTCGCGGCAATTACGTTACCGCTATATCAGAATTACATCGCTAAAGCGCAAGTGACGGTAGCACTAGCGGATATCACGCCGGGGAGGGTGGGCGTTGAAATGCAGCTCATTAAAGGACAGCGCACCCAAAGCCCAAGCGATATCAGTTTGCACGCGCCTACAACGCGCTGCCGGAGTATTACGGTTGATGTAGAGGCACCGAGAACGCGATCCTTTATTGATCCGAACGGAAAAGAAAGAGTAGTGCCCGCTAATAGCCCAATGCCATCTATCACATGCGTTATCAACGGCACTAGCGCAGTTGATGGCAAATTCATCCAATGGCTGCGTATATCCGATGTAGGTTTGCATGGCTCAAGCGCCGATACCAACGGCAATAACATAGTAGGTAAATGGTTTTGCCTAACAAACGTCGACGAAGAATTAAGGCCGATAGCATGTAAAGACTCATTTCCCGATGTGCCTGCATATTCTTAACCGAACGAGTAATGAGCGCCGATGTGTTCGGCAGTCCCGCGCCGCCGCCACTCCCATATAAAAGGTGTCCACGCGGCGGAGCGTTCGGACAATGGCTAAGTAAGGGCCGCGTGTTCACCTTCTCCGGCGTTGTGTGCCTTGATTTTCTGCGCATAAAACGCCTGGATAAGTGCGTTATCTATCACCAAGCGCTCGGCATCCATCACATTCTCGTTAAGCTCCTTCCATGTCGTCCACCACGGCGAGCCTTCCGCAGGAGTGATCGGCCCCTAATTCAACGTTGTTGTAGTGCCTGTAAGCAGTCCAGACTCTAGCTAAGATGGCTGCTGTGGTTGCCGTCAATCTTCGAAGCAATGCCTCACGAAAACCAACGCACAGTCAGTAACTTGGTAACACCGCTGCTGCCGTACTGTTTAATCGCGTTATACAGTGAGCGAATGACTGGACCCGCCCGCCACGCTTTCAATTAATTGGTGCTTATGAAGTGACTCCGTACCGCTGCCAGTGATGGCACACTTAAACACATGCTACGGAACCGCGGCGCATTGGGCGGAAACTCGCTGCCTTCAGCAATGCACGCCGCCAACTCTTCCACAAACTGAGCCGCCTCCAGCCCAACCAGCATCTTGCGTCAGGTTTCACAGGCCACGGTCAGGGTGACATCTTCGTTCTGGGATGACTGCCCAGCACGTTCACCAAGGCGCCGTCATCCGTTCCCACAAGCGGCGTAGCCAATGCGACGGGATCACCGCGGTTTGCGCAAGCGTGGCGGTGCTACTGCAATCCTTCCTGTCTATCAAATTGTTTATGGAAGGCGGCGGCTTGGTCTGCAAGGCAGTATCGCATAGGTCTGTGATGGTATTTATGGGGTTGATATCCGTGCTTCATGGAGCTGATTTTGTCTTCGGCAGTGCGGCGAATCCAGTTACGCCAGGTGGCCTCCAAATCCTGTTTGCGCGCCTTGGCTTCGGACAGCCTCCCTTTTCCCGATTCTCAAGCGATAAGAGGTTTGTATCGCGCAAGTAGTCGCCTGGATAGCGTCAAAATAATTCACAGCCTACCTCCGAGATGAATGCGCCAGTAAAACAAATGCATCACACCCTGTTGTCTATTGAGCACCGCCTGCCGGATATCTACACCTTCCACGACTTGCAGTTGCTTTGTGGCAGAGGAAAAAAAGTTAAACGTGCGCGCGTCGAAGAATGGGCGCGGCGACAAGGCATCCCCTACAAGTACGACGGAGAGGGTGGAATCTGGACCACACTCCAAGCACTCAATGCCGCACTGGGGATCGGTACAGACTTAGCCGACGCACCATATCGACCAGAAGACATCGTGTAATGCCTCGGCCACGCAAGTATCACCCGTCGATTCCGCCACACATTGATCAATCCAAAATCCCAAAAGGAATCTATTGGGGGGATGGACGCTGGTATACGCTGATACCTCACCCAGAGGGCGGGCGGCACCAGAAACGAACCATCGCAGGTCGCGCAGCGCGCTTATCTGACCTGCACGCCATCATTGAACAGCAACACACGGGCAACGTGAAAGGAACCGTTGGTGACGTGTTTAATCAGTTTCATCACTCAAGCGAGTTTGCAGGGTTGGCGAAAGCCACCCAGAAAGACTATCAATGGTGCGCACAAGCCATCCAAAGTTTTCTACTCAAAGACAACACCACATTAGGAAGCAAAGCCGTTAACAGGCTCAATGTGCCCACGTGGCAGCGTTTGGTTGAAGTCATCGCGCAAGGCCGCCCTGCACAGGGAGACAGTGAAGCGATTCAGCCGGCACCATCCAAGGCAAACCATATGCTGCGTTATGCACGCCGCGCTTTCGCCTGGGGTATTCGGCACGGTCATTGCACGACCAATCCCGCACATGGAGTCAAACAGGCCAAGGAACGCGCCAGATATCGTATGCCAGATTTAAAAACCTTTGCTGCAATACATGCATTTGCCGCCGAACGAGGCCAGCGCCAAGCACATAGCATTGGCTCAGTGGCTCCCTACTTGGCCGCCGCTATGACATTTGCTTACGGCTTACGCCTACGAGGCATTGAGGTATGTACCCTCACCGATGCCCACCACAAACCGGAAGGCATCTTATCCAATCGGAGAAAAGGCAGCCGTGACAACATCACTCGTTGGAATGACGAATTACGCTCAGCGTGGGATTGGCTTGTTCAGTATCGGGCTGCCCGCTGGGCATCTCACAAGCGCGCTACACCCCTACGGCCTGAAAATCGGTTCTTGTTCGTCAACCAATCCGGCGCACGGTTAAGCAAGTCATCACTGGACACTGCATGGCAGCGGATGATTGTCATGGCCATCATGGAAGGTGTCATCACAGAAGAAGAACGCTTCTCGCTGCACGGGCTCAAGCACCGAGGGATCACCGATAGTGAAGATAAGCGCTCCGGCGGACACCGCACTGAAGTGATGCGCGAGCGTTACGACCATGAAATACCTATCGTGGAACCTCCAAAAAAACCAGGGTTTTCCAGATCGCTTCACCGGCGCTATAAATAAATGCTTTTGGCATCATATTAAGGTATTGATTTATATGGTGCCGCTTCACAGATTCGAACTGTGGACCTACTGATTACAAATCAGTTGCTCTACCAACTGAGCTAAAGCGGCAATTTCTTACATGCATGTCTATTGTTGAACGCACATGGAATTTAACACGAACTCTTCAACGTTGCCTTGTCTAGGATCAATCCTACCATTTGTATTTCAAGAGCACTTACCAATTACAACAACATCAAAGCACAATCGGGTATAACGCGATACGGTTCGATTCTAGCGTAAGGTTGCACAATCCAATGATCCAATACCAATATGATACCCGTTCAATCGCACTTGCAAAGCGGCAAATTCAATTGCGCTACGTAGACGAATTTCCCAGCCAGACACATCACCTGATAGTACATTTGCCTGGAAACCAGCATCGGCAAGATCAGCACGCATTCGCTTAGCACCTTCACGGTTGCGATACTGACCTAAGATCACTTCATTCCCTAGCACATAATAGTCGCGAAAACCAGCCCCAACAATGCGTTTGGCGAGTGCTTGTGCTGAGGCATGATCGCTTGCTGACATGACTACTCGATAGTTGTTTGAATCGCCACTTTGGAGTGCACGAATCATTCCCTTGTCTACATCCTTCCCTAACGTGGCCAACACCGTGCGTGCATCAGCTTCACTGGTAAACGGGCCAACGTTATAACAGTAAGTGGAATCCTTATGTATGGGAGTATCCAAGGACTTTGGTTTTTCAACTTGGATCATCGGTAGCAACTCCAGTTGAGGAACGCCAACAGGCGATGACGCTGCCACGGGAACAGGCACCTTTGGTGCCGACTGGTTCCTCCACCAGAGTGCTACGCCAAAATTGAGGACAACCAAAACTAAAATGAGCGCACGCACAAGCATAGAGACGATTCTAAACGTTAGCCGCAACGGCAGCCCAGATCGCCAGGCCATCCAATACTAATTTAGGACGATGTACCACGTCGCCCAACCAAGGCAATAAAGATGCTACACCTCCACCATGCAACAATAATCGAACCGACTGGTCCAAACGTTGATGTGCCTCATACAGGCTACGTTCGATCAATGCCACCGCTGCACCATTGCACCCTGACACCAACGCATCCTCTGTATCTTCCGCAAACTCCAAGTAGTTCCCACCACTGAGGGGGAGTTGCTCGGCGCGTGCATGCAACGCTTGGCGCATCAATGTCGGTGAAGCACTGATACGCCCTCCGAGATGACAACCATTGGCAGCCAACAAATCAATAGTCAATGCTGTCCCCACACCCACTACCAGGACATTGCCCTCACCATACGAACCAAGCAACGCTAAGAACCTATCCACTCCAAAACGTTCCGGGTGAGCATAGGCAATTCGTACTCCAGCACATGCAGCGACGGTTGCTGCCACCTGGACTTTCTCGAAGTGGATTTTTAATACTTCGAGTACATGTGTAGTAATAGCCGGAGCAGCGACACTCGCCAAGTAAGCCACACGACCACGTGGTAGCTCCTGTAACGCAAACGCGTCCATGGTTTCTGTTAAGTACGGCAAAACCGTTACAGGACCAATCACACCCTCCCTGAGAGATGCACATTTAAAACGCGAATTACCTAGATCGAATAACCAATCATTCATATCGGTCTGACCGAAACTTGGCCAGTATGAAAAGGACGCAACACGCCGTTAATTTCTACCAAGAGTGCACCATCGGCGGCCAAACCACGCGCAATACCAACATATTTTAGATTAGCCTCTTCAATCCATACCGCACACCCAACAAGACAATCCAACTTGGCATAGCGCGGCAAAAACGGTGCCAAGCCCTCAAGTTGAAACAAATGTAGTGCAGGCAGCAATGCCGACAACAATAGTGCAACCAATGCATTACGCTCTACTGCACTGCCCGCAAGAGTCTCCAAATCGACCCAAGGCTGGTCAATCTGCTCAGCAAAATTTTTTGGCATCCGCACATTCAACCCTAATCCGATCACTGCACGTGCCACTCCCTGTCGTTCAACTAACACGCCGCCAAGCTTCCGACCATTATCAACGAGATCATTAGGCCATTTTAGTCGGACGTGGGAGAAGCCAGCGGCAATTAATGCTTCAGCAATTGCTACGCCAACCGCCACGCTCAACCCCATCACTTGTGACGCGCCGCCAGAAAAAACTCTTGACAATGACAAATAAATATTTGCTGCTAATGGAGAAATCCAGCTCCTACCACGCTGGCCGCGACCACCCGTCTGACGCTCTGCCAGCAATACTTCTACACCATCGGCCAACGCCGGACGTGCTAACAAGGAAGTATTTGTTGATTCAAGCGTCCAAGCCACATCCAACACACGAAGCTCGGCAGCAATAGAGTGGGATAACTCTGCACGGATACGCTCAGCAGTCAGTAAGGATAACGGTGCAGCTAAAGCATACCCCTGCTCTGCACGTGACTTGATAGGAATGCCGACGGCACGAAGTGCTTGAATACACGACGCAATTGTAGCCTCTGTCATTCCAGTCATGCTGGCCAAAACATTGCCAGAGACATAACTACACCCCAAGCAGGTCAGCAGTACACGCTCGTCCACATTAAATTTCCAACCACGGAATCACCATTATGCGAGATGCTGCCAAGGGTGCTCAAACAAAATTTGAAAACTACATCAAATTAGATATTTTTCGAAAATCCTGTTGATTCAACTTACAAATCCGGACAGCTATAAACGCTTAAACACTTTTAGCAACGACTCGGGAACACTGATTTACACAAAAGAAAATGGAGCGAGAAACGAGACTCGAACTTCTGCGTCCTATACGTCCGCGACGCAGGTTGGTGTCCTTATCAGAACTGATCGACATAAAGCATCATGATTGGGGCGTAGTGCTACAACACAAGAATCTGCTGTATGCAACGCGATTTGTGTAGTCTGTTACTAGTTACCGCATTTGTTAAAGACAAATGGTGAATTGTTAAGGTTATGCGACGTATGTTTCAACTAGAGGACGGATGATATAAACGCAACGCGTTTGCGTAGCATTCTTGTGCATGGACCGTATCACCCTGGGCTGCGTAGTTGTGGCCAAGTTCCTCCCAAGTTTCTGCGTTCGTCTCTTTGTCAATGGCACGGCGCAAAAACGTTTCCGCCTGACTATACTCCTGCTGCCGGAGTGCTAATCGTCCCAAAGTCAGTAATAAATTTGGGCTATCGGGGTGTAGCGTTAGCCAGTGTTCTGCGCGGTTTTGGCGTGTCTGATATTCCTTCAATGGTAAAAAGCCATATAGGCGTATCAAATTCTCGTCCCAGGATCTTTCTAGAGTTTGTTCCAGGCTCAGCATTGCTGCATTTTCCAAGTGCAGTACCGTTGCTCGGATAGCGTATGTGCCGACGATGTTTGGGTGCGTTTTTAGTGCCTGGGGCAACGCTTCCCAATGTTCAGTCAGAACGTTAGCGTCTTTAGCTTGACGTATCACATTCTCAATCGTCTCTTTTTCAAAGCGCACATACTCAGGATCTGAGAGTAATCTCTGTTCGCGCAACGTGCCGAGGTAGCTGTAGGCTTCGTCGGCACGTCCGATCTGTATCAGTGTGCGTGCGCGTATCAGTAAACCTCGTGGGGGTAGGCGGTGTGTTTCTAGAGCATCCAGGACATTAATCGCATCATTAGGGCGCTGTAGTGCCAGCAATCGTTCACTTTGCAGTAGTGCATGTGTAGTTGGATCTTGTTTGGCGAGTTTGTTTGTCAATACGTTGGCTGTATCAAAATCGCCGCGCATATCAGCCATGCGGATTGCTGTTGTTAGTGCGATTGCACTGACTTCTGTGTCTTCGCTGGCTGCTATCAATAACCGTTCGGCAAGTTGCCAATACCCATGATCGACATTGCGCAGGCCTTCGATTAAGTGTGTATGTCCTTGCTTGTATTTGTAGCGCTTCCAAATCCGGATCGGTAGTACCAGCAGTGATCGTAGCGACCACAGTAGCAGTACTATTATCAGTAGTAGGATTGTTGCTTGTGGCACTGTCGTGATGTAATCATTGCCTCCGATCCGGATCACTACATCACCCAAGTCGCGGTTTGGCTGCTGCAATAGCCATTGTGCGCTGAATATGCCCAGGATTAATAGGAAGAACCACAGGGCGAGGTTACGCAAAATATTCATTGGTGGTGACTTCCCAGGCGGATGCTTTGTAATTGCATAAGCGTGGTACCCAGTTCAGACATTGTGGGACGTAATTCCGCTTTAGCGAGTAAAGCGAGTTCTGCATGCCGTGCACGCCGCGCAGCTGAATCTGGCCACAGTCGTTGCATCAGTGCATCAATCCGATGTAATGCTGTGACGTAGCTGCTTGGGTCATTACGTTCGACTGCTGCGCGGACCAAGCTCAATTCAATCTGCAATGCGTCTTGTGCACTCTGGCGTTTAGACTCGGCGAGTAATACCGGGCTATGGGATGGAGTGATAAGCACCAGCGGGGACAGTACCTTATGCCACCATGGCTGTATATTGGTGGCCTTAGGATTACGGTTTTGGGGAAGTTGTTGTAATGCTTTGTCGAAACGTTCCAGTGCCGCATTGACTCGTTTTTGTGGGCTCTCGCCCAGAGTATCCAGTGCATTGCGTTCCTGCATCAATGTTTGGCGCAGATTGAGGTAACCTGGATCGTCGAGGCCTTCCAAGGTGGAGGCGGCTAGCGAATAAGCGTGGCGTGCTCCATCCACATCACTAGCGATTGTCAAAAGCTGTTGGCCCAAGCGTAGTAGGGTCTCGGTTTCATCCAGGCGTAATGCTTGAGTGCCATGTCGGTTCGGATCCGACAATCGCGCCACGGTCTGTTCCAACAGGGCACTGCGTTGGCTTAAGCCAAGTATTTCATCGCGCAACACGCGGTTGGTATCGTCCAAGTCGCGCAGACGTTTGTACGCAAAATCTTGCCCGCTACGTAGTATTTGAAGTGTCTGGTTCAGGCTTTGCCAGTGTTGTTGTTCTTCCAGTTTTGCTTGCTGTGCAGCATTGGACTGAGCCTGCCAGTATCGCCAGCCATACCAGCTCATCATCCCAAGCCCTGTCAGTGTTAGTAGCAGTAGCAGCCAGAGCCAGGGAATACGGCGCAGGGTAGGGGGCGAGGTCTCGTTCATTATTGGTGGCTTCCTTAGGGTACTTTGGCATTGCCGCAAGCTGGATGTCATTGTGCTGTTTTATCGGGTCGAAAAGCCGCTGCTGTTGCTGCTAACTGGCGCGGCAATGGTCCTGTGGCGCGATAAACGCTGATAAATCCTCGCGCGCATGCTAGATCTTCTAGCCGTTTGCTTGTTGCAATCACTGGACGCTGGTACAGGATCCTTCGCAGGTTATCCGGCCATTGTGGCAGTAAGAGTGCTAAAGCTTCGGCACTGCTCAGTGCAAGCAGGCTACGTGTGGCATTACGCTGGAGTGTATCCAATGTGGCTGTGCGCAGACGTAACGGTTGACGTTCGTAGACATCGGCACGATGTAACCGTATGCCATTTTCTAAAAGCTTCTGCTGGAGTAAATCACGTCCTCCTGGTGCGGTAATAAGTCCAACTTCGGTTGGGGGTTGCTGTGCCAGTAATGTGAGTAACCCTTCACTGTTCATTTGTGTTGGGTGCAACACGCGTGTAATACCGCACTGTTGTAGCACGCGTGCAGTGCTTGCGCCAACGCACAACCATACTTGTCCAGGTGAAGTGCGTAGCGTTTGCAGAGCATGTGCCGCACGTACTGCCTCTGGACTGGTGAAAACCAGGGTTGATGCCGTCAATGCTGATGCTAATGCAGAGCGTGTCTCTGGACTGTCTAGACGCTTTAATCGCCACGGGGATAGTGCGATTAATCCTCCTCCGTAACGCGCGACGGCACGGCGCAGTGCGGCGTGGTTGTTTGCCGGACGTAGTGACAACAAATACCATGGGGTGCGGGCTTGGTCTGGTCTTGTCATGGTGTGCATTATGGATCGGATATTCGTTGAATGGCGTTTGTCAATACCTAATGGAGTGAAGATGGCGTGCGAGGCTCGATTTAAATACCCATGGGTATGGTTGCTGCTAGCAGCCCTAGTCTTAGTTGACGATGTCATGGCCATGGATCGTGTGCAGAGACGGTCTTGGGAGGCGACTATAGATGCTTATGTTGTTGCAGTGCGTTGGAGCAACTTTGAGGACGTTGAGGAAATGCTTGATTCAGCTTACCGTCTTACCCATTCGCTGACTGATTTGGAGCGTGCACGCTACGCACAGATAAAGGTCTCTAGCTATCGTGAGTTGCGTAGCAGTCTGCAGGCAGATGGCATGGTGCTACGTGAGGTGGAGATCGGGGTGATTGGGCGCAATAGTCAAGCTGAGCGTACCGTCCGCTGTACTGAACGCTGGCGCTGGGACCCAGGGCGTAAACAATGGTGGCTTGTCTCTGGGTTGCCGGACTTATGGCAGGGGGAGTGAACTTACTTTGACTTCCCCTGATTGCCATTGAGTTATGCGACAATCCCCAGTTCA
Organism: Xylella fastidiosa; assembly: GCF_011801475.1. Classification (NCBI taxonomy): domain Bacteria; kingdom Pseudomonadati; phylum Pseudomonadota; class Gammaproteobacteria; order Lysobacterales; family Lysobacteraceae; genus Xylella; species Xylella fastidiosa. The sequence continues at coordinate 1,995,612 of NZ_CP044352.1, read as the reverse complement.
CTTCTCCATTAATCCTGTAGATCCGTGAATTTTGAAGAGCTACAGGCCTTCGCTGGCCGCAACCCGATCCTTTCGCTGGCTTTCGTTGGTCTGACCATTGCGATTGTCGTTACAGAAACTGCACTTCTGTTTCGTCGTTATACCGCGTTGAAGCCGGCTGATCTGACTAGGCTGATCAATAGTGAGAATGCTTTAGTCGTAGATTTGTCGCCTAGCAGCGATTTCGAAAAAGGACATATTGCTGGTAGTCGCAGTGTGGTTGAGAGTAAGTTTGATCCTGAAAGTAATAAGCTGCTACTGAGTGCTAAACAATCCCCATTGGTTGTTGTGTGTCGTAATGGACATATTTCTGCTGCGGCAGCCAAGCGTCTTAAGAATGCTGGCTTTGAGAAAGTCTATTGGCTTGACGGTGGTATCGCTACTTGGAAAATGGCTGAAATGCCGCTCATCAAGGGACGTACCTGAATCCACGGACTTTATTGGCATGGAGTCATCCATCATCAGGTACATCACTCATGTGATACTCACAACGTGTTTGCTAATCCTCACATCTATTTACCCAAATCATCAAATCATTTCTGGAGTTAGAAATGTCCGACGAAATTACCAACGGCGCTGCTAAACCGACTGAAGCAATCTCTGGTCCTACCTTTACTATCGAGAAGATTTACATCAAGGATGTTTCTTTTGAGGCTCCGAATTCACCGGCAGTTTTCAATGAGGCTGGCCAACCGGAATTACAGCTGAATCTGAACCAAAGAGTCCAACGTCTAAATGAAAACGCCTTCGAACTGGTGTTACATGTGACTTTAACCTGTACTGCTGCAGGAAAAACCGCTTATGTAGTTGAAGTACAGCAGGCTGGTGTGTTTGGCTTATTTGGGTTGGATCAACATGCAATCGGTGTGTTACTTGGCACCCAATGTCCGAACATTCTGTTCCCTTATGTACGTTCATTGGTGAGCGATCTTATCCAGATAGGTGGTTTCCCACCATTTTATTTGCAACCAATTAATTTCGACGCGCTGTACGCTGAAACCCTCCGCCAACGTGCTCAAAATGAAAAGGAAGGTTCGCAGATCAGTTCCCAGCCAGCTGGTAACGCTTAGTTTTGGTGAATGTTACAAGGATGATCGATTCTAAGCAGAAAATTGCCGTTCTTGGTGCCGGCTCTTGGGGAACTGCTCTTGCGGCATTGGTTGCGAGGCATGACTATCCGACCATATTGTGGGGTCGTGATGTGCGAGTGATACAGAGCATTGATATCCAGCACCAGAACTTCCGTTATTTACCTAGCATTATGCTTCCTCAGACGCTGCGTGCCACTACCGATTTGGCTGCAGCGGTCTCAGGTGCCGACTGGGTTTTGGTGGCGGTTCCCTCTTACGCCTTCACTGAAACTCTATGTCGATTGGCTCCATTGCTGTCAATCGGCGTTGGTGTTGCTTGGGCAACCAAAGGATTTGAACCGGGGTCTGGTCGTTTCCTACACGAGGTGGCTCGTGAAATCCTGGGAGGTGATGCACCATTGGCAGTGGTGACGGGTCCTTCTTTTGCTAAAGAAGTGACTCTGGGCCTGCCTACAGCGGTCACCGTACATGGTGAAGATGCGTGTTTTACTCAGATGGTGGCCAATGCGATGCATGGCCCGATGTTCCGTGCCTATACCGGCAACGACGTGATTGGTGCTGAGCTTGGTGGGGCAATGAAGAACGTACTGGCAGTGGCTATTGGCGTGGCTGATGGCATGCAGTTAGGCATGAACGCGCGTGCTGGTTTAATTACTCGTGGACTGAATGAAATGTTACGTTTGTCTGCGGTTATCGGTGCTCGGCCGGAAACGCTAATGGGGTTGGCTGGTCTCGGTGATCTAGTATTGACTTGTACTGGTGACTTGTCGCGTAATCGTCGCCTAGGCTTTGCTCTGGGGCGAGGACAGAGTTTGTCGGATGCAATACGTGAGATTGGTCAAGTCGTTGAGTCTGTACAAACTTCCGACGAGGTAATGCGCCATGCTGAACAGAATGGTGTCGAGTTGCCGATTTCCGAAGCTGTGCGTGCTGTTCTACGTGAAGAGATAACTCCATATGCTGGGATGAAAGTCTTGCTTGCACGAGAGCAAAAGCCTGAATATCTTGATATTCTGTTTAAGGCAAACTGTTCTTTATAAGATCTGGTCACTCTAGCTTTAAGCGGCGGATCATGAACCTACACAGCCCGCCTATGGCACAAAAGCCCGATCCATCGGATGGATCGGGCTGTGATATGTGCGAAGACAAGTAGTAGAAATGTACTTACTGATTAAGTTAATAATCAGGTTACCAGGTGAAGCGTGGGCCAATTGACCACTCTTTGGCACCTTGCTTGCCAAGCTTCATTTCTCCGTTCAGTGCCCAATGCCCATCAAAATTTACTTGTCCGCCAAGGAGACCATAGACCTGGCTGTCTCGTTTCACGCTGTCCTTTTTAAAGAATCTCTCATAACCAGCTAGTGTATATACTAATGCATGATCACCAAACGCAGTGTTCAAGCCTACTTCGGGATTGATGCCATTAGAATTCGGGTTTGAGCCGCTGAGATTGATCCTTTTATAGGCGATACGGGCTAAGAGATCACTGTGATCAGCGATGGAATAGTTATAGCCCAAACCCAAGCGCCATTGCTGTTGTTTCAGATCAATGCTACGGAACTTTTGTTTATTGTAGTCACCGAACACGCTCCAATTTGGTTGAAAGGCGAAGGAGCCTTTTAAGGCCCAACCCTTGGCATTTTGATCGGCTTTCGTCCTTACGTAGTCACTCCCGACATAGTTGTAAGACAAACCTTGAGCAGCCGAAGCGACGAACGGAATAGCTGAAAGAAGGCTGAGAGCCAAGAGGGAAGTCTTCATATTGATTACCTGTAATTTAAAAGGTGATGTAGCGAACTAAACTCTTATTTTAACGCCAGCGCCTAAGTGTGATATTTTCTATATAACAGAACGATCACTGAATGCAAGAACGCAAATCCTATAAGTTGAAAATAATTAAGTCAAGTTTTTGATCTCAATGAGATCAAAATTAGATTGGTTGTGATGTGTTGTATACTTTACATACAATTTACTACATCTCAAAATATTAATAATTAAATATTAATGGTACTGTCGACTTGACAGCTAATCGCCATTGTTTTAGAGCGCTGAATTACTTAGAAAGTGAACCTATTTTTCAGATTGTAAGATCCTGTCCAGTAGATATGGAAAATCAAAGGAATCAATCTGGAAGTTTTCTTGTTATCTGTGAGGGGTAACTTATTTCGACTGCATTCTTCCTAGAAACTCTCTACAGCGAAAGTTACCTATTCTTAGTTGCACAAAATAATTACCGTGAAATACAAGTTTTCTAAATAAGAATCGGAATTATCTCAGAAAAAATTATGATCAAAATAATCAGTAATTTCCGCTGTGCCATTAATGCAATAAACGATTTTTTTACAAAATTTATGTTGTGCTTGGAGTTTTGCAACTGAAAAGAAGAACATCCTATTCTGCTGTATCAAAATCATTTCGAGGAATGCGAAGTGATCAGGTAAATCGTATGAAGAATGGTCTGAAGATAAAGATAATGAGGTGCTTGGTTGCTATGAAGTACGTGTATGCTGCGTTTCGAGTGATTGAAATAGATCACATGCTGAGTGCTTCATCAGTCTTGCGCTGTCACTTCTCACTGCGTACTTGCATGTAGAGAAGCGTTCCCTATTGGTTGCTCTGCATTCGTTGTGTCTCGTCTCCACGGCTTAAAGTAAACATATCATTAATTTTAGCTTGATGGACAGATTCGTTTGAACTGATAACAAGACCCGTATGATCTGGAAAATAGGGATGGCAAAGAAGCTCCCTCACCCGATTCCTTATCAAGGTAGCAAGCGAATGCTCGCGCCAATGATCTATCCATTGCTCCCTTCAGATGTCGTCTCGTTTTATGAACCTTTTGCGGGATCAGCGGCAATGATCTTGTTTGTGGCGCATCATGCTTGAGCCCATCGTTGATCCTTGGGCTTCAATTATTGAGCAGACTTCTAAAAGTGTAAAAAGGTATTCGCAGGTTTGGCATGGGCAAACGACTGCTTCAACGGACTATTTCAACTTCAACCGTGTTCGCGAACGTTATAACAATGAGAATGATCCGGTTGATTGGTTGTATTTGGTTTGTCGCTGTGTCAAGAACGCAGTGCGTTTCAATGTAGGAGGGCCGTTTACCCAATCGCACGACAAGCGGCGCCTGGGAATGGCGCCAGATAAAATGGCTTTAGCAGTCGAGGGAGTATAGGCTCTGCTTCGCGGTAAGACGAAGTTTCGGAAAGGAGGTCGGTTAGAAATCACTTCCAATGCGATAGCACGTGATTTCGTTTATATGGACCCACCTTACATGGGTACAAGCATCGGATGCGATAAGTGCTATCACCAGTAGCTTATGCCTGATGATCTAGTCGCTGGTCTCGAACCGATGAATGCGAGAGATATACGTTTTGCGTTCTCTTACGATGGAATGATTGGCAAAAAAGAGTATCGACCAGAACTTCCGGCGACCTTGGGAATGACTCGATTGTTCCTACATGCAGGTAGGTCAAGTTAAGCCACGCTTCAGGGGAAAGTGGAAAAAACCATTGAAAGCCTTTACCTGACAATAAAGTGTTTTGATCGTCAGAAAGATCTGTATCAAGTCCTGGGTGTAGCTTTCTAGCTTGTATTTGCTGATCTCTGTAGATGCGAAGGTCTATTCTAGTTTTGCTGCGCATGGGGCTCATACTGAGAATACATAAATTAGCCTGTCCAGATTGACACGGAGGGCGTATGCCTAAGAGAGTTGCTGAAGGTTTATTGCTTACTGCTGAAGCGGTGCTGGCGCAACTAGGTGCATTTATGTGCAGGTGGCATTAATCATGCCACCTGCACATATAGGTAGGTATTTTCTGCGGCAGAGTATCGTACCCCCGTCAAGGTATCGGCGCGGCCAGGTAAAGGTGCCTTACAGAGCTGCTATAACCACCTTTCTGCTTTGAAGCGCTGCATTTCAAGATATTGAGGCTAGATTGCACTTCTTTGACAATCTAATGAGTGATTTTGAGTTACGACGGGCGTTATAGTCTTTGAAGACGCAGATTCTAAATTTTTATTATTTAAACCGGTCGCTTGAAATCATCATGTAGGCTTTGAAAGTGAATTCTTTGAGGCTTTCGGCTTATCAAGCTTCTTCATCGCTTTATCCACGTTTTTCAGCCGTTTTTGCACTCCTTTGACGTCCTCTTCTAGCGCAAGATGCTCTGGCCCTGCGCCGCTGTTTTCAATCATCATGCGTCGAACCTCTGTACCGACCTGTTGGGCAGTGCTTGAGAGTGGTTGTAGTCCTTATCACATCCTTATTTCTGATGCGGGCCGCTGTTTGTGTCACGCGGAATAGGTTACCTGCCAGCTCTTCTAAGCCCATGAAGTCGTACAGCGTCTTGCCGTTCGGTAGGCGTTTATAGTGCTGCAACTCCCGTAGGCTCATGTTATACATGCCGCGGAAGCCAGCATCCTTGAAGATTCCAAACTCGGCATTTTGTAGTCCGCCATCTTTCGCCGCGCTAGTCATTGCCTTCTCGCCGAACTTAAGATCTTCGCGGGTTTCGAGACGTGCCAAGTCTTCCGACTGAATGCGTTGTTCAATTAGCGTGTTAGCGATGGCAGCAAGAATTGTCTTCGCCCGAGCCACTTCAGGTTTTTTTGAGTCTGCGGTCATGGACACAAGAAGACATGCGAAGCGGCTCAACTGATACGTCTTGATTGCTTTGCCATCTTGCACGATTTCCTCACGAACGAAAGCTTCCGTTGGGTCAAGCCCTAACCGACTACACGCCCCCATCGCCTTGGTGATGACGTTTTAGAATGCTTGCCATGATTCGTAGCCCAACCATTGCATGAGTTGGTGGGCGTACCAAAAACGGGTTTCGCCTTCTTGGCCACCTTTTTCAAATATTTCGATGGAAAGATTGCTCATTTGAAGTCTCGTGATGTGCTGTCTACTCTCTATGAATAGGGGATTACGGCAAGTCAGAAGATGCGGCGTATCAAAATGAGAAAGGCCGCCTCAATAGACGGCCTTCTCGCAATACGCCCACTACATCGGACGTAGCAGGCTTTGGAACAATGTATTTTGAGAATGGCTTAGCCAAAGCCACTACCTATTGGATAACTGGCGGAGAGAGGGGGATTCGAACCCCCGAAGCGCGGTTTAGACGCTTACACACTTTCCAGGCGTGCTCCTTCAACCACTCGGACACCTCTCCTAAATTTTTACCAAGTTGTTACTTGGATAAAGGCGGAGGAATCTTAGCGCCGCTTAGCATTCTTCACAAGTTTAATTACGCTATATATGGGGTCCCTGCATCTGAGCATGGCACAATGGCAAACCACATGAAGATGATCGCCTAATGTCCTATCTTGTTCTTGCTCGCAAATGGCGCCCCAAGCGGTTTGCTGAGCTGGTGGGTCAAGAGCATGTGGTCCGTGCGCTGAGTAATGCATTGGAAAGTGGCCGTCTCCATCACGCCTTTCTGTTTACTGGCACCCGTGGTGTAGGCAAAACGACGATTGCGCGTATCTTCGCTAAATCATTGAACTGCGAGCAGGGTACCAGTGCCGATCCATGTGGCCGGTGTACAGCCTGCTTGGATATTGATGTTGGTCGCTATATTGACTTGCTGGAGATCGACGCTGCCTCCAATACCGGTGTGGATGATGTGCGCGAGATGATAGAAAACGCGCAATACATGCCCTCCAGAGGCAAGTTTAAGGTCTACCTGATTGATGAAGTGCATATGCTCTCTAAAGCAGCGTTTAACGCGCTGCTGAAGACGCTAGAGGAGCCACCGCCACACGTAAAATTTCTTCTGGCAACGACTGATCCTCAGAAATTGCCGGTGACTGTGTTGTCTCGCTGCTTGCAGTTTAACTTGAAGCGCTTGGATGAGGAACAGATCCAGCGTCAAATCGCTAAGATCCTCACTGCTGAGCAAATCACAGCCGACGATACGGCGATCATAGAGCTTTCTAAGGCTGCTGACGGTTCATTACGCGATGGTTTGTCTTTGCTGGACCAGGCCATTGCTTATGCTGGAGGGACGTTACGCGAGGGCGCAGTACGTGACATGCTCGGTACGGTTGATCGTACTCAGGTTGAGGTGATGTTGGCTGCATTAATCGCAGGTGACGGTGATCGACTATTGCGGGTGATAGCAACCTTGGCTGAGTTTTCGCCGGACTGGGGCGGGGTGTTGGAGGCCCTGGCTGAAGCTTTGCACAGGATTCAGGTACAGCAACTAGTGCCTTCGGTGGTGTTTGCAGGTGATGGATTAAATGTTGCCTTATTGGCCGAACAAACACAGCCGGAGGTTGTGCAACTTTGGTACCAGATGGCAATCAATGGACGTCACGACTTACATTTGGCACCGAGTCCACGTGTAGGATTTGAGATGGCAGTGCTGCGGATGCTCGCTTTCCGACCTGTTCCTGTGGTTGTACCGGGTATGGTTTCGACTGAGGGGCAGGGGCAGAGTGTTAATGCCCCACTAATGGCGTCTGTTGGTAGGAATGCACATGGGGCTAATGGATATACGATGTCCCAATCCCGTTCTGATCTCCAGAAAGTCCGAGTTGGTTCTTTGGATGGGAAGATCACTGATGTTGGGCAATGGCTTGCGTTGGTCGAGCGCATTGAGTTAAGTGGTCCTTCTAAGCAATTAGCTGCTCATGCCGCTTTTGTCTCTCATGAGAACAACGTCCTGTCTTTAGCCTTAGCCCCTGAGTTTGAATATCTACAGTCGACACGTTCTGTGGCCGATTTGACCCAGGGGTTGACCCGGTTGCTGGGTCAGGCCCCCGAAGTGAAGATTGAGGCCAGAAACATTCAAGTTGAAACTCTTCATGAGCGCACCTATCGTCAGAAGAGTGAGCGCCAACAGTTGGCCGAAGAAGCCTTCATGAGCGATCATGTAGTGCAGCATCTGATCTATCAGCAGGCTGCCAAAGTTGTTACCGATTCCATACGCCCTTACGATGAGTAATGAATGATGCGAGGCAATATTGCCCAATTGATGCAGCAAGCACAGAAGATGCAGGAGAATCTGCAGCGTGCCCAAGAAGAATTAGCCAAGTTGGAGGTCACTGGTAGCGCAGGTGGTAGCATGGTGAGCGTGATCCTCAGCGGTACCAAAGAGTGTCGCAAAGTACGTATTGACCCCAGCATATTGAACGATCAGGAAATGATTGAAGATTTGATCGCGGCGGCCTTTAATGATGCCTCCAACAAGGTAGATGCTGAATCTAAGGAAAGGATGGGATCAGCCACTCTGGGTATGTCGCTTCCGCCCGGTTTTAAGTTACCGTTCTAAGCGTATTTGGAAGGGTGTGGGGCTGATGCTTTGTGTAGGAAGGCATCAGCGTGGTTTGCGATGTTTTATTGCAAACCATTCTTGTCGTTTTTGTATCCTTTATCCGCCTGTCGTCATTAACAGAGTTTCAGAGTTTACCCGCTTGATTGCTGGCTTCTTGGGCACGTCTCGGGCTTGGGATCGTAGGCATGTTATGAGTACACATTTGCTTGAGCAATTAATTGACGCCTTCCGTATCTTGCCAGGTGTCGGTCAGAAGACCGCGCAGCGTATGGCCTACCATATGCTTGAGCGCGAGCGTGAAGGTGGACAGCGCTTGGCTGATGTGCTGAGCCGTGCGATTGAGAAAATTGGTCATTGTACGGAGTGTCGTGACTTCAGTGAGACCCAAATCTGTGCGATCTGTGCTAACTCCAGCCGTGACCGTCATCAGTTGTGCGTGGTCGAGTCCCCCCCTGATCGGCTGGCGATTGAGCAAGCCACTGGCTATCGTGGACTATATTTTATTTTGCAGGGGCGCTTGTCCCCGCTGGATGGGATCGGCCCTCATGAACTTGGGTTGGACCATTTAGGACAACGTCTTGCTGCAGGTGAGGTGACGGAGCTTATCATTGCGACTAATGCGACGGTGGAAGGTGAGACGACAGCGCACTACTTAGCGCTCCTGGCGCGCCAACACGGTATACGCCCCAGCCGACTGGCACAAGGTTTGCCCTTGGGTGGGGAGCTGGAATACTTAGACCGCGGCACTCTTTCGCACGCGTTCGGCACCCGTACTGAAGTGGTCTGAACCACATCAAAGTACCCTAAGGCCTTAAGCTTGGTGTATTGCTATTTCTGTGAGTGTCTGTATGTCTATGTCTGAAGAGACTATCTTCGCTAAAATTATCCGTCGTGAAGTTCCGGCTACGATTGTCTATGAAGATGAGGAAGTGCTGGGTTTCAAGGACATCATGCCGCGAGCACCGGTGCATGTATTGTTTATTCCCAAACGACAGATCATCCCAACTTTGGATGACTTGCACCCAGAGCAAGGCCCATTGATTGGCAAGCTAGTATTGGCCGCAGCAGAATACGCCAGAAGTGAGGGCTTTGCGCAGGATGGCTACCGTATTGTCATGAATTGTCGGGAGCATGGTGGGCAGACAGTCTTTCACCTCCACCTTCACTTACTTGCTGGCGCGCCATTGGGAACGTCGTGGTAATGCTTGAAACATGCGCCGCCTTGGTGGTCAGCGGCGCGTATCTTGCTCTGGAGTGGGTAGCTCCCTTCACCACCACCAGCGAGGATAGTTCCAGCCCCATGGCCCCGGTGGTCCCCAAGGGCCATACGGATAGATGGGGACAACCTCAACATGGCGTATGACTGGCCATAAATAGATCACATCGGCGCTAACTTTAGGGAGTTTGTAATCGTATTCGCCGATGTACTTATTTTCGTAGCTCTCGATTTTTCCAATGAAAGTCACTTCACGGCCAGGCGCAAAGATCGCTGGATCGTAAAACCCGCTACGGCAGGCGATAAACCGACCGCCATTGGTGTCGCCGGTATCACTGTCCGGACGGCCTGATGGCCCGAGCTGTCGTGAAATCATTTCGAAGCAAGTCTGGCTATGGGAGGGTATGGTTTTGATAATCTTTCCGCCCCATCGGACCAAACTACCGATTTGGGGATTGGTGACAGAGTCACTTGGTGTGATTGCGCTGAATTGCCCTTGAAGTGGTTTTGGCACTGTCGTGCAAGCAGCCAACATCAAGAGAACGGTGAATCGAACAAGTAAACGTGTTCTCAATGTTGGATACTGCGGTATGCGGGCGATGTTGCAACAAAGCATTGATGAGATTCCTATCAAAATCTTTGGAACTATAACGTGCATCAGTGAAACGCTGGCTGAGTATATATAAGCCGATGCCCTGATACTGTTGTTCGATTCGTTTTGCCCAAACCAGTGCCGGTTCGTGCCGTGTACGTCCTAGCCCCAGACGCGCGTAGTGGCGATCGAGCCGATGCCAAGCGCGTAGTAGCGCATCGCGTTCTCGCTCTCCACGGGCCAGCCACCATGCCATCAAGCCAAGTGATACTGATGTAAATGCAATGAACAGCATCATCAGTTGCGATACATACAGATGGTTGATGCCAAAGGAGTGCAGCAATTGCTGCTGGCGTTTGGCATCAAAACCCAATACCAAATTATTCCAACTGTGTCGCAACCAGTCTCCGATGTCAGCCAATCTCCAGTGACTGTCTATGCTGGCATCGTTGTTGTTTTGTGCTAAGCGATCTTCCAACGTATCGCGAATGCGTTCAGGTGCCACAGCGGCGGTTGGGTCAACTCGTACCCAGCCACGTTGCGGTAGCCAGACTTCAGCCCAAGCGTGCGCGTCCATACGCCGTATCACCCAATAATGGCCCAAATTGTTATAGATGCCACCGACATAGCCGGTGACCACGCGTGCAGGAATCCCTGAGGCACGCATCAATACGACGAATGAAGAACTGAACTGTTCGCAAAAACCTGCTTTGTCACGAAATAGAAATTCGTCTACGGTGTGAAGCCCAGGACGTTTTGTGGCGGCCAGGGTGTAAGTAAATTCTGTGCGTACCCAGTTCAATGCACGCTGCACAATTGCTGCATCGTCAGCACCGGCTTCCTGTCGCCATTGCGCACCCAATGCGACTGTACGTGGATTCAATCTAAGAGGAAGAGCAAGTGCACGTTGGCGCTGTCTTGGTGGCAGTGTTTCCTGAAAACTGGCTGGTGATGCTGATTGCAATTCCCAGCGTGTGATTGCACTCAGGCGGCGATCAGCTACCAAGCTACGTTCGGTGGTGAGGCGTGTGCCTGCAGGTGCGGTGAGCGGCAGATCCAGGGCGACTAAGTACTTCTGATCAGTGGGTTCGTAATCGATCCGGTAGTTGAAGTGTTGTGTTACTGGCACAAATTCTGTCGGTGGTATTAAAGAAGCGGCAAACGGTAGTGCTTGCCAGCTGTGGCCATCAAAGTCCCACATGACTGGCCCTCGCCAGTAACGCTGCCCCGCTGGTGGTGTTGGGCCATTGAAACTGACTCGCAGGGCTGGGGTTTCGTCGCTCATCAGATCGATCCAGGCACCGGGTGCCATGTTGTCTGAGAGTCCAGGACGTACTTGTGCGCGCTCGGGAACACCCCATAGCGGCGCATCCAGGCGTGGCAGTAGCCAGAATCCTGCTAAAGTCAGTGGTACTCCCAGTATAGTGAGTTGCCCAATGCTCGATAGTTGGGAACGTCCTAGACGTGCTGGAACCTGGCTTTGATCTTGCGTTAAGCATTGCATTGACAGCAGCGTGGCAGGCACAACGAGCAGGGCGAGTACCATCGTTGTTGGCCCTTGGTCGAGTATGAGTGCGGAAAACGGTGTGAACAGCGCAAAGCCCAGTAGACTGCGTGCATCGCGCACGCTGTGTAATTCTGATGTTTTGAGTGCCATCATTGCTGCCAGCACCGCACATCCAGTATCTCGGTCAAAGCGTATTTCCATTTGCCACGACACCATGCCCAGCATCGTTAACACCAGTAATAGCCGCAGAGGTGCCCCAAACGCTTTGCGCCAACTAAGTGCGTTAACGGCCAGTGCGATTGCCACGATGCCTAGCGACAGTAGAGCAGGCATCTGTAGTAATAACGGTGTCAGTGCGAGCCATGCTGTGATCAGCGCACAGACACGGCTTGTGAAAGAAGGTAAAGGCAAACCCGGTTTAGACATGTGGTAAGAGAGCTAGTAGGCGCAAGCAGCGGTGGTGATGGACGGCACCGTGGCCATAGTCCAACTCAGGATGACCGGGAAGAGATAAGCGATAGCGCCAGCCTTCCCGCTCGGCTTCGTTGATCCAACGCGTCAAGCGTTTGATGCGATGCTCGTAGGGGAGGGTGTGCAGCTGCTTCCAATCCAGCAACACTTCCAATGCGGCAGGTTGTTGATATTCATGGACTAACAGTGCGCTGCATCGTGCTGAGTGTTTCCAGGCGATGGTACGGGCAGCATCGCCAGCCCTATACGAGCGTAATTGATGCATTTCTTCACTCTGCGAGCTGTGTCGCCACCGATGCGCCTTATTGCTATCGCTGATCGGAGGTGGTGGACCGCTTTGCTCGGCAGTTGGGTACACCAGCAGCGGCTGTTCTGGCCATACCCAGGACCAAGCCGTGATCAACCCCAGTGGTTGTACCGTGGAGATCCGAATACGTGACAAGCTGCGCCAGCCACGCTGCGTGTTAGTGATCTTCAAATCGACTTCGACAGGGATTCCTGGAAGCAGCGAGCAATACGTCTGTGCGTCTTCATGCTTAAGCTGCAGCCCTGGACGTGAGCGTAGCTGGGTGCTATCTAGCAGAAGTCGCAATTGCAATGGTTGCCCCGCTGCGACCGGCTTGGATGGGAGTATTTCCAAACGAAGTCCAGCAAGCTGTAGGTGCGTGGCTAATGCACTACCAATGCCAGTTCCACTGAGCAGGAGTGCCAATAGGAGTGTCATGTTGTTGTTGTAGTTCAGTCCTCCTGCCAGCATCGCTAGCATGACTATGGCGAAGAATAGGCCGAAAGGAGTGGGCAGCATGTAAATGCGCTGGCTATTTAGTGTGACCGGCAGGGATTCAGGAGCACGCGGGCGTGCCAGCATCGCAGCGCGTTGAATCCAGTGGCGTAGGAAGGTACGCACGTTCAATCCACCGGTACGGTGTATAGCAATGTCTGAGCCAGCGCTGCGCCGGTGGAAGAGGTTTCAGCCTCTGGCACGAGACGGTGTCCAGCAACTGAAACGAATAGTTCCTGAATGTCTTCAGGGAGCACGTGTTCACGGCCTGACAGCAATGCGTAGGCTTTGGCTGCACGTAGTAGGGCGATGCCGGCCCGCGGTGATAAACCGACACGCACGCCACTTTGCTGGCGACTGCGCAGCAACAGGGCTTGTACGTATTCGATGAGTGCATCGCTGACGTGTACCCCAAGCACCGTTTTGCGCAACAAGATCACCTCGGCTTCTGTCAGTCGTGGCAAGGTATGGGTCAGTAACTCCCGTCGATCCATGCCGGAGAGTAGAGTGCGTTCAGCCTCGGCATTGGGGTAACCTAGGCTGAGTCTCAGTAGAAAGCGATCTAATTGCGAATCCGGTAATGGAAAAGTGCCGTACAGATCGACAGGATTTTGAGTGGCAATCACGAAGAAGGGGTCCGACAGTGATCGGGTGATCCCATCAAGGGTGACTTGTTGTTCAGCCATTGCTTCCAGCAGTGCACTTTGTGTGCGTGGCGGTGCCCGGTTGATCTCGTCAGCTAGCAATACATGGGTGAACACGGGACCTGGATGGAATTCGAACTGCTGAGTCTGCGTGTTGTACACCGATATTCCGAGCACATCAGCGGGCAGCAGGTCGGAGGTGAATTGCACACGTCGGAACGTCAGCCCCAAGCTTGAGGCTAAGGCGTGCGCTAGTGTGGTCTTACCCAGGCCGGGGAGATCTTCCAGTAACAAATGACCGCCAGACAGCAGTGCGACGAAGGCAAGACGTACTTCTTGCTCTTTCCCCAGTAAGAGGGTGTTCACTTGATTCTGCGCTTCGTCAAGCGAGAGACGTAGCGTATCGGTTAGCATTCCTTGAGTTGACGATGTAGGCATTACGATCCAATGTCTAAAAAAGGGGTGGGGGCCATCCAGGAAAATCAGCGTGCCTATCGGATATTTGTGATCCTGTGGGCGCTGGTAACTGCCGTCAAAGTAGTGATTGCGGTGCGGTTGCCGCTGTTTGTTGACGAAGCATTCTATTGGCAGGAAGGCCAACATTTTGCATTAGCTTATTCTGATCTTCCAGGCATGACAGCATGGCTGAGCAGATTAGGTGTCATGCTGGGCGGCTATCATTTGCTGGCGTTGCGCTTGCCATTTTTGCTGATCGCCGCGTTGTTGCCGTGGTTGGTTGCACGTATTGCCGCGCGTTGGTTTGGTCCTTTATTGGGTTGGCGTGCTGGCGTGTTGGTCTTGTTAATGCCGTTATCGGCCACGCTCGGTATTCTAGCTCTTCCTGATGTGCCGATGGCGTTGGCTGTGGTGCTTTGCCTGGATGCTGGGGCACGTCTGTTGCATGAGATCGATGCGATCAGTGTTCTGGAATTGGCGACTGGTTTGCTCTTGGGTGCGTTGAGTCACTATCGCTTTGTAGGCGTTATCGGGATCGGATTAATCGCGTTGTTGTGTATGCCACAGGGACGTGCCTTGCTGCGTGACCCGAGGCTATGTGTCGCATTGATTATCGGTGCATTGGGTTGGTTGCCTCTGTTGCTGTGGAACGTCGACAATCATGAGGCTGGATTGCGTTTCCAGTTTATTGAACGTCATCCATGGAATTTCCAAGTCAAAGGTGCCTTGTTCTTACTGATCCAGACACTGTTGGTCACACCGTTGCTTGCCTATGCAATGACGCGGGTAGCTTGGCTTGCCGTGTATGGCAACGAGCGTGTTCAGTGGCGTTACTTCGGTTTGCTCGGTGGTATCTCCACTGTGGGGATCTTTTTGCTTGGGTTCTTTACCGATAATGAGCGCGTCAGTTTTCATTGGACTCTCCCTGGCTATTTCGCTTTGCTGATCGTTGTGCCGCAGGTACTGATGGGCTGGCCGCGGCGCTGGCGGCGCTTGGCCTGGGGAATGGCGGTGATTGGGGGATTCAGTGTCTACGCTTATTACTTCGCCGTGTCTGTACCGGGGTTGCGGGAATTCAGTGCTGGAATGGGGTATTACCCACGCAATTTTGCTGGTTGGGATGAACTCACTGAGGCAGTACGTTCCGAACTGCGGCAGCAGCCAGGTACACGTATCTTGGCGGGTAATTTTAAGGTGGGTGCTGAACTTGGTTTCCGGTTGCGTGATCCGCGCATTGAGGTGATGCCGTCTTCAGTGAATGATCGTCACGGACGCACTGCACAGATACAGCAGTGGGGGTTGTTGAATCAGAGTGCAGGTGAAGGCAGGCGCCTATTGATACTTAATGGTGTGCGTTACCGTGATTTGCTACAGCATTATCATGAAGTCTGCGCGATGGTGGGTCCATTGCCGCCGCCACGCGTTGTTTCGATCGATCATGGTTACCAACGTTTCTTATTGTTCAGGTTACCTGCGCAGCGCGTGTCCGGAGAATGTGTGACACCTGCAATGGCTTGGATCGATCAGCCGTTGCCCGATGCAGTGCTATCTGATGCAGTCGAGGTAACTGGTTGGGCTTTCAAGGATGGTGTGGGTTTAGCGGGAGTGGATATTTTGCTTGATGGTCACGTTGTGGCTAACGCTGATTACGGTCTGTTGCGTGACGTGCGCGATTACTGGGGTATCTCGACGGATCCCAATCACCCAGGTGTGGGTTTTCGTGCACAAGTGAATTTCCATAGGTTACCTCCGGGAAGGCATTGGCTTGGGCTACGTCTCTATGGGAGTGATGGTAGTATCGAAGATTGGACAGAGCAGCCGTTGCGCATCTGTCGTTAATACAAATATTGTTTTAGCCTGCATCTGTTAGCCTGCATCTGTTAGCCTGCATCTGTTAGCCTGCATCTGTTAGCCTGCATCTGTTAGCCTGCATCTGTTAGCCTGCATCTGTGTGCGTAGTTACAATGCTGATTTTTAAAAAACCTCTGAATATTTAAGTCGAATATTTCTCCACCATATCAATCTCTATGAGTATCTCGTCATTTATTTACGTACATTTTTTGATTGACCGCACGTGATTGCTTCATCGGTGGTTTTTCACCACGCTAGTTTGCAGGCAAGAATTGTCCTGATTTGACAATACTTGCCTCTATCCTTAGGATTCGGTTCCTCATGCTTGAACCCGGACCTCATGCTTGAAAACGTGCCAGAGTGGCTAGATGCTTGGCGCACTGTTGCTGCCCGTGGCCGTTTTGGAGGGCAGATTCCCCTAAATAAGATGCAGCGGCTTAGGGATGCGTTACTCGATAGCGAAGGTGAGTGTGTTTACTTACTTGAGTTCGGTTACGATGAAGAACTGCGAGTGGCTTATGTGGCTTTGACTGTGGAAGCACAGTTGCCGCTTGAATGTCAGCGAAGCTTGAGGCGTTTTCTGTTTCCAGTGCGTGTTGTCCAGCGCATTGGCCTAATTCGCAGTGAGGCTGAGGAGTCTACACTCCCCCCGGATTACGAGGTATTTCTTGTGCCTAGTGATGCCGTGTTGCGGCCTGCTGATCTTGTTGAGGATGAGCTGTTGTTAGCAATCCCATTGGTGCCAGTGGCCCCAGATACAGAAGTAGTGGAAACCAAATGGCCACCTATTGATCTAGAAACGAATAAGATCAATCCGTTTGCAGTGTTGGCTTCGTTTAAGAAGCAATAGTCATCGTGAAAGGTTTAGGGCAGAAAATGAATTTGAGGCGTATTTGAATTTGATACGTGTTTTTTTATGTGCAATGAAACAATAAAGTGATAGCAATAAATTTGGAGTATTCCCATGGCTGTGCAAAAATCTCGCGTTACCCCTTCCCGTCGTGGTCAGCGCCGTTCTCATGATGCGTTGACTGCTAAAAAGCTGTCGATTGATCCAACGAGCGGTGAGGTGCATATACGTCACCACGTGACTGCTGATGGTTACTACCGTGGCAAGAAGGTAATTGTGATTAAAGCTTCGGTCGTCGAAGAAGATTAATTGAAGAGTAAAAAATCCTACTTGTTTACTGCATGTGCTTTGAAAGTCGCGTCCGTCCCGGCGCGGCTTTTTTAATAAATTTAGGAACTTCGATATGAGCAAGCGAATCTACGCTAGAATCGCAGGCACAGGCGGTTATTTGCCGGAAAAAGTGCTAACTAATGACGATCTGGCCCATATCGTCGATACCAGCGATGAATGGATCCGCACTCGCACTGGTATCCGTGAGCGACATATTGCTGCCGAAGGCGAAACGACCAGTGATTTGGCTTATGAGGCTGCGATACGTGCACTTGAAGCTGCTGAGGTGCGGTCCGCTGATTTGGATTTGATTGTTGTCGGGACCACAACGCCGGACTTGATTTTTCCGTCTACTGCTTGCTTGTTACAGGCACGTCTTGGAGCTGTTGGTTGTGGTGCGTTCGACGTGAATGCTGCATGTTCCGGTTTTGTATATGCGTTGAGCGTGGCAGAAAAATTTGTGTCTTCAGGTTGCTCCAAAACAGTGTTAGTTGTGGGGGCCGATACCTTGACCCGAATTATCGACTGGAGTGACCGCACGACTTGCGTACTATTCGGGGATGGCGCCGGAGCGGTGGTGCTCAAGGCTGATGAAGATACAGGGATTCTCAGTACCCATCTGCATGCTGATGGAAGCAAAAAAGAATTGTTGTGGGATCCTGTTGGTGTATCAGTTGGTTTTGGTGAAGGTAAAGATTGCGGCGCGCTGTTGATGAAGGGAAATGAGGTGTTTAAATATGCCGTTAAAGCCCTTGATAGAGTGGTTGATGAGACGTTGGAAGCGAATCATCTGGATAAGCACGAACTCGATTGGTTAATTCCTCACCAAGCAAACTTACGCATTATCGAAGCCACCGCAAGGCGTTTAGATATGTCGATGAATCAGGTGGTGGTCACGGTTGATCGTCACGGCAACACTTCCACGGCTTCGGTGCCACTCGCGCTTGACGAGGCTATCCGTTCTGGTCGTGTGCAGCGTGGTCAGTTACTGCTCCTGGAAGCATTCGGCGGTGGTTTTACTTGGGGATCGGCGTTACTGCGCTATTAATCCAATTTGCCAGCGTTTTTGGGTGGGACCTTTATCATAGTTAACGGCCACTAATCAACAATGAACAAATGTCCAGGGAATGTTTAGGGCGAGTTCCGCAATTGGATCATGGCCATATCTTTTCACCTGTGACTTCGGCGCACGATACCTGAGCAATGCGTTCACTATTGAAATGATCAAAGGTTCATTGGATAAGCATTTCATTGTGCATGAAGACTCGACCAACTTTATCCGTTATTGAAAGTGTGGATCGCCCACTTTTTAAAGCTGAAAAATGCAAACCGTGGATCACGGGGGCTGCCGCTCATTCATCAGCTACCACTAAAACCAGATCACAATTTGTACACGCTTTACTTTAATGATCTCAAGGGTTTTTCAATTCCTGAGGGAAGCCCATAGAGCTTCAGTTTGTACCTGAATCTCTATGTTTCGGAGAGGAACTATGATCAAGATGTGTAATGCATCGAATCAGGCCAGTGCTGTGTTTTGTTTATTTTGCATATTTTCGGGGTTACGTAGCAAACGGTTGGCGACCTCTAGCCAAGCAAGCGCACTGGCTTCGATAATGTCTTTACTGGTCCCTGTACCTTCGTACTGAGTATCGTTGTGGCGTACACTGAGGTTTGCTTCACCACGTGCATCGGCCCCGATACCAACACTGTGTACCTGATAGCTGTCCAACTCCAGTTTGACCCCAGTTGCTGCAGCCAGCGCTCCGAACAGTGCATCTACTGGGCCGTTGCCTTGCGCAGTTTCGGCAACACGCTGACCTTGGGGATCGGACAATTCCACCAGTGCGTTGGCCCGGTTACCAACATCACTGATTGTCATTGAGGCCAAGCGATAGCCATGCTGTACTGTTGTATCTTGCATCAGTACTTGCAGGTCGACATCGGTGACCAAACGCTGTTTCTCACAAAGCTGTTTGAATTCTTCAAATACCAGTTTTAGATCTTCTTCCTCCAGCAAGTAGCCCAGTGCGCGTAGACGCTGTTCGACCGCAGCACGGCCGCTATGGCGGCCGAGCACCATATGCGAACATACCCAACCGACTTCTTGTGGACGCATGATTTCGTAGGTGCCGCGATGGCGCAGCATACCGTGCTGGTGGATACCCGATTCATGTGCAAAGGCATTGGCACCTACTACTGCCTTGTTACGTTGCACGGGCATGCCAACCAATCGTTGCAGTAACTGGGAGGTGGAGACGATACGTGATGTGTGGATTGAAGTATCAATGTTGTAAAACGCGTTGCGTACTTTCAACACCATAGTGAGTTCTTCCAGCGCGCAGTTACCAGCGCGCTCACCAATGCCATTGATAGTACATTCGATTTGGCGTGCACCGCCCTCAATGGCTGCCAGCGAGTTAGCAACGGCCAAACCCAGATCGTCGTGGCAGTGCGCACTAAAGATCACTTTGTTTGCACCTTCGACGTTCGCGATGACGCGCGTAAACATGTTGCGGATTTCTTCAGGCGTGCTGAACCCTACGGTGTCTGGCAGGTTGATCGTGGTTGCACCAGCGGCGATTGCCACGCGGGTAACCTCTATCAGGAAATCCTCCTCTGTGCGCGTCGCATCCTCGGCCGAGAATTCCACATCGTCAATCAAGGTTCGACTGAGACTCACATGCTTGTGCACTGACTCCAGCACCTGTTCCTTGCTCATGCGTAGCTTGTGCTCGCGGTGTAATGGGCTGGTTGACAGAAATACATGCAAGCGTGGTTTGGTTGCTGATTCCAGTGCGCGTGCTGAAGTTTCGATATCGGCTTGCAGACAACGTGACAGTACTGCCAGAGTTGGTCTACGTAACTCGCGTGCGATCAGCGTCATGGCTTCGTAGTCGGATTGGGAACTGGCTGGGAAACCAGTCTCGATAATGTCTACGCCCAATGCATCTAATGCGCGTGCCATGACCAGTTTTTGTTGTGCAGGCATACTGCAACCGGGAGATTGCTCACCGTCCCGCAGGGTGGTATCAAAAATCCGGATACAGGGCGGCTGGCTGGATATGCTCGTGTTCACCAGTGAATACTCCTCTACAGCAGTGCTATTGGCAGGCGTGGATATGGGGTGGAATCAGTTAAAAGGTAGCGGTAAATTGCCGCAATTGTTGGGGCGATCTGCACTACGCCTACGTGGTTTGCGGGGTGGCCGTGGTCTTACTTCGGACAACAGTTTGGCCAGTACTGCAGCGTCAATATTACCTCCGGAGACCACTGCACACTTGCGCTTACCTGCAACGCGGCGGCCAGCGGCCAATGCCAGTGCGCCTGCCCCTTCGGCGATCAGGTGTTCTTCCAATACTAAACGCACCAATGTTTCGCGCAGTTCAGCCTCACGCACGATTACTACATCGTCTAACAAGTTGGCACACAGATGGCGGGTAATGAAACCAGGAATCTTGACTTTCACCCCGTCAGCTAAGGTCGAAACTGGAGCGATCTCGCGTGTGTCGCCACGGATTGCACGCGCCATCGCATCCACGCCCTCGACCTGAGCGCCAATGACACGTACTCCCTGCGAGCGCAGCACCAAAGCAATGCCTGAAGCAAGGCCGCCGCCGCCGATCGGCACAATGACTACATCCGGTTCATGCGCGGTGATCTCTATGCCAACAGTTCCCTGACCGGCAATCACATCCGGATCATCGAATGCTGATAGAAAGCGGTAATCGTTTTGCTCAGCCAACTCACATGCGAACGTATAGGCCTCGTCATAGCTTTGGCCGTGTTGGCGTACCGTTGCCCCCCAATGTGAAACACCTGCAACCTTTGTGGCCGGAGCACCGTGAGGCATGACAGTGATTGCTTGTATACCAAGCCGGTAAGCTGACCAAGCTACGCCTTGGGCGTGGTTACCGGCTGATGCGCAAATGACAGGGCGGTTATCGCCGCGTTCCAGCGCAACTAACATTGCGTTCAGTGCGCCGCGCACTTTATAGGATCCGGTGCGTTGCAGATTTTCTAACTTCAGCATCACTCCGAAACGCTCGGCATAGTGAATTGGAGTAGGCATTAGATAACGACGTAAGCGGGCTTGTGCAGCCAACACATCGGCCACACTCACGGTATTGACGTTACTTGCATTGGGTTGCTTGACAACTGTGTGCCCTACATCAGGTATATCCATATAGCTATACTTCCTGATGATCTGCACACATCCTGATGGCATGCCATGCTGACTCGTGCCCGCTAAGAAAATCCAGCGGTAGTATTGCGCGTGGTATATCGCGTCGTACGCTGCAGTTCATGCGGCTTCCAAAACAGTAATAGATACTGATTCGCAGTCGTACACTTTCTCCAGTTGCAAACGCAGTGTCTCTGGTGAGCGCGAGCCGTCCACAACCATTTGAAGATGCCAACGGCCCGCATCGTTGACGACAGTACTGCCGTGGATCGCGCAGGCGCGGAAGCCCCGACGTTCAGTCATGCCTAGCACACGTAATACTGCACCTTCGGCGGGTCTGAGGATCAGATCAAGCCGGTATTGCATGGGGCGTTTCCTTCTGAACGTGGGCCGGATTGCTTTCCAGCATGGTGCTGTTGGCGGTGTTCGGTGGCACAAGGGGCCATACGTTGGCGCGTGCATCAATCTGCACGTGCAGTAATGCTGGACCTGGTTGTGCTAGTAAATAGGCTAAGCCTTGTTCGACGTCGCTGCGAACCGTGATGCGTTTTGCAGGAATTCCAAATACCTGTACCAATGCAGTGAAATCGGGATTGTCAGACAGGTCAATTTCACTGTATCGCTCCGCGAAGAACAGCTCTTGCCATTGCCGAACCATGCCTAGCGAGTTGTTATCAAGCAGGACAATCTTCAAAGGTAGCTTGCACCGTGCGATTGTGGTCAGTTCTTGTACATTCATCATGAAACTGCCATCGCCAGAAACCAGTACTACAGTGCGTTCCGGATAGGCAAACTGCGCACCCATTGCCGCAGGCAAGCCGAACCCCATTGTGCCTAGCCCACCGCTGGTCAGGTGATTACGTGGATCTTCGAATTTGCAGTGTTGCGCCACCCACATTTGATGCTGGCCAACATCGCAAGCAATGATGGTATCAACGGGCGCCATTTCGCTCAGGCGTTTAAGTAGGGCCGGTGCGTAGATATCATTGCCTGGCGCATCGTAACGCACGCCAAAACGTTCGCGGTTGCCTATGCAGCGCTCGTGCCATTCATATCTGGATGAGCTTATGTGTGGGTCGGCTGTACTGGGTGACAGCAAGGCGCTAAGGGCAGTGAGTGTTGTGGCTAAGTTGCCTGGTACCGCGATGTCGGCATTACGTAGCTTATTGATTTCGTAAGCGTCTGCATCAAGGTGGACAATTCGAGCGAACGGAGCGAATTCGTTCACCTTCCCGGTTGCACGGTCGTCGAAACGGGCGCCAATGACAAGTAGTAGATCGCACTCCTGGATTGCCATGTTGGCCGCGCGGGTGCCATGCATGCCCAGCATGCCCAAGTAATGAGGATGAGCGTGTGGCAGCGCCCCCAAACCGCGTAGTGTCAATGTGGTCGGGATACTAGTGGTATCAACGAAGGTACGGAAGACGTTAACTGCATCGGCGAGGGCGATGCCGCCGCCGCCATAGATCACTGGTTTCTCAGCAGAGGCGATTGCTGCTGCAGCTTCGATGATCATCGCTGCTTCTGCTTGCGGCGGTGCCATCACGGCGGCCGACACATGGTCCTGTAGGTGCGAAGCATCAGTCATTTGGACATCTTTAGGTAAATCGATCAGGACAGGGCCGGGGCGGCCTTCTCGTGCGATACGGAATGCGTCCTGCACCATGCTTGGCAGATCCTGTATCGAACGCACCAAGAAGCTATGTTTGACGATCGGCATGGTTAGGCCAAATACGTCCAATTCCTGAAATGCATCGGTCCCCAGCAACGAGCTAGCGACTTGGCCAGTCAAGCAGACCATGGGGACTGAATCTAGCATCG